>JBJKRP010000178.1:0-14672 GCA_046704565.1 Ignavibacteriaceae bacterium
CTACTACTCCCATTTTTTTTACTTTCGTCTACCGTCTTCTGCTTCTAATTTGTTTTTTTACACTTGCCGGGTTTTCCCTTTGATGCATCACTGCTATAAGTCTTATATAGTATTCATCTATATAATAGTAAACGGCATAAGGGAATTTTCTTAATAATTTTCGCCGGACATTTTTATATCTTATCGGATACATTACCGGGAACATTTGTATATTTTCTAAGGCTTCAAACAAGAAACGTTCAAACTTCAATGATAGGTTATCTGATATCGAACCGTAATAAGAGCTGATCTTTACTATGTCTCCCCATGCATCAGGAAGGATTTTTATTTCTTTAACCATGCAGTTGACGCAAAGTCTCTTTAAGATCTGCGAGGCTCATCCACTTTGTTCGTTCATTTATTTTACTTAAACGCTCATCAATAAGTCTTTTATGCTCCGGATTGAAAGGCACCAGTTCATCCGGATTATCCATGCTGTCCCATAGCTTCTCAATTAGTTCCAGCTTTTCATCGTTTGTCAGATTATTAATTTCAATATTATTCATTTGTACCTCGCATGCTGCAAAATTCTAATAGTAAAATTTATGTAAAATAAAATTGACTAACAATGACATTATGTTATAGAGATGGAATCTTTCTAAAAGATTCCATCTCTATTTCTCCTTACTCCGTACTCTATACTTTTTTACTGTACTCTGCTAACCGCTTCGCTCCATGGTCCTTCGCCTGCCGGGTTTATTGCGCGCACTTTATAAAAATACCTTACGCCTTTTAATACCTCGTCGTCAACAAAGGATGTTTTGGTTGTGGTTTTGTACAGCTTCATTTCAGGTATAATGTCTGTCTTTGAAGCATCGGAATTGTTGCCTTTATACCACTCGTACTGCTCTGCATTGGAGTCTGCATTGCAGGAGACAATAAACCCGATACCGTCGGTATCGTCCCGTAAAGACGGATGAATTATTGAGGTAGGTGCTGGCTTACTCGTCTTTACCTTCCTGAGAGAAATGCCGTAACGGCTTAGTTTATCCGGGTCGCTTTTCTCATAAGCAATCACGGAGTTTTCAAGAAGGTCTGCAAACTTTGTTGCGCTTACCTGAATCTTCCTCGCATCGGCATGTGCCGTGCTGAGTAAATCTTTTGCATCTTCTACGGCTTTATTTGAGGTATTAAGATCTGTTATAACAGCCTGGACTGCCTCTACCGTTTCTCCTTCCTTAGTCCATAACTCCGGGCTCTTCTGCATTCCGCTTACAAAGCCGGTCAGCCGGTTTACTATGTCCGTCAGATACATCGTCATGTTATTACCCTTTGCCTTTCTATTTTTATTTTTGATTAACCATTTACTAAGAATCTCCTAAATCCTTCGTTTCCTACATGAAATAGCACTATTTATTTTCATAACAGTACTATTTATTTCTTAAATAGTACTATGGATTCTATTTACAGCACTATTTCAGATATGCACAGAACTATTTATTCTTTTTATAGTGCTATTCAAGATATTTATAGTACTATTAATTCTTTTAACAGCGCTATGTCAGATATTTACAGAACTATTTATTCTTTTAATACCGCTGTCTAAAATATTAATACCGCTGTATATTCTTTTCACGGTGCTATAAATTCCTTGTCTGCGGCTGTTCTAAAAATTTATTTTTAGCTTTACTTTATTCATAGAGCTGTTAAATCTCTGCGCAAGCCTATTCCGGGTATTTACGAATGTCATCATTCTTTTTATGTACCTGTTGTAAGCCTCAGCAGGGAGACTTTAACCTGCAGCGTCTTTTCTTATTATAAAAAGATATGGCATTAAAGTTCGTTGGAAGGAACTTAACAAATAGAGAGTAGAATAAATATTAGGGATTGCCTGATTTTTTCTAGGGGTTTTCCTGAGGAAAAATGGATAAGAGAAGTATACCCGCATTCAATAGCTCTAAGGCAGCCATCAATAAAAATTCTTTCGTATCCTTAAGATTAAATTTCCTAAAGATATGAGACTTATGAGTGCTGATGGTCTTTGCCTCAACAAACATCTTTGCTGCAATTTCCTTTTCGTTATACCCCTGTTTCATAAACTCAAAAACCTGTCTTTCGGTTTTAGTAAGTTCCGGGCAGGCTTTCATGTCTATTTTGTTTTCGTGATCAAGACAAATACCGGCAACAAAGTTATCTATATATCTTTGGTATGAACGGACTCTGTAAATAGCGTCTTTAAGTAATTGCAGCTCGCTCCTTGAGCTTACAATACCGTTGACGTGATTAAATATAAAATGGTTAAAATATTCTTTGCTGTATTTTGAAGAGTATAAAATTTTATAGACCGCATCATCGCTGCGGCAAAGAAACTTATTGATTATAATAAGTTCATCCGGGATAAGACCAACGTCGGATACTATTACCACGGTATTCCTCTTAAACCGGCACTCCGGAGTGTTTAGGATTATACTAATAGGTAAAGTGCTGAATTCCATGTCGCTGTATCGGCGGAAAAATCCTTCTAAGCCTTTTTCGTACAAAGGCATCTTAGAAAACATTACGACCTTAAGCACGCTCATGTTTATCTCCCTAATTTTACTTACTATAAAAGTAAATACGACAGACATAATTATCAAATAATTACTGTCTTTTATTTCCCGCAGTCTCTATTTGCGCTAAAATTTTACAATGGGAGATAAGGCTTGTATTTAATTTTAATGTTATATTAAGGGTGCAAAAAATCCGGTGATAAATCCGGGATGATTTTTAATAGTGCCGGAGGGGCAGTCTTTATGAAAGAGCAGCAATTAAAAGAATACACAAGGCTTTTTTTCAGCTTCAATAATCCTATCTTTTATTCAATCTTTCTTGTAATAGTACTGCTTGTATTGATCTACATATTTTTTAAATATGTTATTCTGCCCCTTCAAAAAAACCATGAGCTTGAAAAGAAGGAATTAGAGCTAAAGAATACAAAGCTGATGTCCTTATTTGCTGAGCTTGATCCCGATCCCGTACTGCGAATAAATATGGAAGGAATTATAATACTCTGCAATGCGGCAGCCCAAAAGCTACCCGGGTTCAACCTGCCGGAAGGGAAGCATGTCTCGGAATTGCTGCCGAGAATAAAGTTTAATATTGCCGATTATATTCTTAAGGATAAATCCAGGTCCTTTTCGGCTCGGTTCAACGGTCATTATTATTCCGTGCTGTTCAGAGGCATTTCATCGCTAAGCATTGCACAATTATATTTCCATGACTATACCGAGAAAAAGCTCTATGAAAAAAAATTACTACATTATAACAAAAGGCTGAAGTATCTTTCAAGCAGCCTGCAGGATAAGCTTGAAGGCGAGAAGCGCAGGATTGCCGGCGGGCTGCACGACAGCATCGGTCAGAACCTGCTGCTTATGAAGCTGGAGCTGCAAAGCCTCTCAGATACTATTCCGCTGCAGGACAATAACGACATAAAGAAAATTATCGAATCCCTCGAAAAGACGATTGCCGATCTTAAGGTTATTATTCTCGATCTTAAGCCCAGGATTCTTGAGGAGATGGGTTTAATACCCGCTCTTAGAACGCTGTGCCATAGAATTTCTGCCGAGACCGGAATTAACGGAACGGTGGACGTAAGCGGCATGGAACAGAGATTGGACGGTAAGACGGAGATTACGATCTACCGGATTATACAGGAGGCGCTTAACAATATTATCAAGCATTCCGGCGCTAGCGAATTTAACATCCAGCTTATAAATACGGAGCGGCTGATAAGGCTGATGATATCCGACGACGGGAAAGGCATTGCCGAAAAAGACCGGAAGAATACAAAAGGCTTGGGGCTAATGAATATGCGGGAAAGAATCGAGACTATGAAAGGCAGCTTTAAGATCGATTCGGAAATAGGCAGGGGGACATTGTTAATTTTTGAAATTCCTAAGGAGATTTGATCTTGGAGCTTAATTCCATCCGGGTTCTTATAGCAGACGACCATCAGCTTTTTAGAAGCGGTGTTGTTAGTCTTTTAAAAGATGCAGAGCATATTGTTATTGCCGGCGAGGCTGAGAACGGCGAGGAGCTTTATAATAAATATTTCGAAGTAAAACCCGACATGGTTCTCTCGGATATATCGATGCCCTTAATTTCGGGCATAGAGTCTATTCAGAAAATTAAGAAAGAAGATGAGACGGCAAAGGTTTTATTTCTTTCGATGTATGACGGCGAAGAGTTTATTTATTATACCGTTAAGGCGGGAGGGCTCGGTCTCGTAAGCAAGAACATCGTAAAGGACGAGTTAGTCTCCGCAATAAAGGCGGTAAGCGAGGGGAAATATTATTTCGGCAGGAATTTTAAAGAAGAAGATTTGGCGTCATTGATAGAAAAGTTTGACTCCATACTCTCGCCCAAGCTCCTGCTTGACGGCTTACCGTTATCGCCGAGGGAGATACAGACAATCAAATTTATCAGCGAAGGACTTACAAGCAAGGAAATAGCCGGGATAATAAAAGTAAGCAAGAGGACGGTAGATACTTACCGCACGCACGTAATGCAGAAGCTAAACCTCAAGTCTTTACCGGAGCTTATAAAGTTTTCAATACAGTTTTCCTTTAAAGAACAAATGAAAGACGACAGGGGAAAATAAGCCGTCTCTTCCGGGGAGGTTTTAATTGATTCCGATATTTGCTTAAGTAAAAAAAACGACATAACTTATAGATGGGTGGAATTAAAAATTTTGATAGTGACCGGCTTTAATGCTGTCTTATCTGTTTTTAATTGTTCGTAGCAGAGAAGATGGGGAAGCATTTACTGAAAGAACCAAAAACAAATAAATTATTACAAACAAATAGGAGAGAGCTATGAATATTTTTATAGCAAATCTATCAAAGGAAGCAACTGAAGACGACCTGCTTAAGCTGTTCTCTGAGTACGGGCACGTCCAGAGCGTAAAGATTATAAGGGACATGTTTACTCAAGAGTCAAAGAGATATGGATTCATAGATATGCCGGGAACGACGGAAGCTGAAGCAGCTATTGAGAAGCTGAATGCATCTGAGTTTATGGGCAAGAAGCTGTCTGTTAGCCCGGCGCACTCCCGCGCTTACAGACGCGGCAGGGATAATTCCGGCAGCGGGAATATTTCCGGCAACAGATAATTTATATTGCCTGCTTTTAGTTTTAAAAAAAGAGAGGAGAACCCTTAACAGGTTCTCCTCAAGGTAAGTGAGTGAACGGACAATCTTATCTCTCCCAATAGACTCTAATGCCTTTTTCTCCGCTAAGATATTTAAAGGTAAAATTTCCCTGGTAAGATCTTGATAAAGCCTCGCCGATCCTTCTGGCAATATGTACCCCGGTGGTTGTTAAATGTGCAGAATGCTTACCGGTCTTCATAGATATAATTCTCTCAAGAGGTCTCTCATTCTTTTCAAGCCTCTCGGTATTCCGGATTAGATTTGATATTTCCTCTTCATGCCCGGAAAAGAAGCTTCCCTTAATCTCTATAATGCCGGCTGGATAATTATCGTTAATCCTCCTGCACGCGGGGCATAATGTTTTTATAGTGTGATTTTCAATTTCGTTCCATGTCCATCTGCCGTTCATAAATACTGCGCCGCACGATGAGCATGTTTGAATTGCCGGAAGGCTGTTCTTCCCCCTGTAAGCGTCTTTTCTTTTTTCCTTGATCAATTTGTCGTTACGTTTTTGCGAGCTTCTTATTCTCATATTTACTCCTTACTAAGTTTTTAAGGAAACATTTTGACAGTTTAGATTAAATCATTTTATTTGCCCGGCTAAATAAAGAACCGGCGTCCGAAGTGAGCTTTATTTATTTATCATCTACCTCCTGGCTTTTTGTTTTAAGTTTAATTGAGAGAATAAAAAAAGAATTTTATGCCTGCCCTCCTTTAGCTTTTATTAAGCGGTGAAATTTTTTGAAATGAAGATTTAAGACCGAGTTCAATTTAGAATCCATTCTTTTATCTAATGCAATGTAATTTTCTTTTTGGGGATTGTCAACAGGTTCCCCGTGTATTTTTTTTAGGTTGATTTATTCCACAACTGCCGTGCTTTGCGGCTTAATAGAAATTACCGCCGGCTATACTTCAGCAATAATGTCCGGCTAATTCTACAGCCATAATTCACTTATCTATTCCTTATATTTAAGATTGAGAATCTTACAGATTATTAACCCGGGCTATGCAGACAATTCACGGTATAATTGACGCTTATGTTTACCGGAACGACGATACGGGCTACAGCGTAATAAAGCTTGAAGACGGTTCGACCGTAGTCGGTGTACTTCCTAAATTCAGCACAGGCGAAGCCGTTGAGCTTAACGGCGAGTGGATCACCCATTCGAAATTCGGCAGGCAGTTTAACGTTGAAGGCTTTAAGATGAGTCTTCCCGCTTCAAGGGAAGGAATTATAAAATTCCTGGGCTCCAGGATTATTAAAGGAATTGGAGAACGTACCGCAAGAAAGATTGTCGACAGGTTCGGCGAACAGACACTCGATATTTTAGATAACAACATTGATCGCCTGCTCGAAGTTAAAGGCTTTACAAAGCGAAAGATCGAAGAGGTGCGTAAGGGCTGGCTTGCGCAGCGCGCAGTTAAGAATGCAATGATAGCGCTTCAATCTTTAGGGATTACTTCCGGCATAGCGATGAAGATATACAAGACCTACGGAGAGCAGTCGGTAAATATCGTTAAGACCAATCCGTATAAATTAACTTATGATGTTTGGGGAATCGGCTTTAAGCTTGCCGATAAGATAGGCGCGCGAGTAGGTATTACGAAGGATCATCCTTATAGAATTAAAGCGGGGATTGTTTACATTCTTGATGAGGCTGGAAAGAGCGGTCATGTTTTTCTTCCCGAAGAAGAGCTTATTGAGCATTGCGAAAGAATGCTGGATTACCGGCTTTCACGGTCAGACCAAATACTTGCTGACCTTGAGCGCGAAGGTCAGATTGCTGCAAGGGACAATAACGTCTATCCCGCCGCTCTTTTTTATGCCGAGATAGGTATAGCGAATTCAATTAAAAAGCTCATAGGTACAAAGCCGGAGGGAAGAATTGATATTAATAAAATGCTGAAGGCTGTCCCTGATAGATTTTCCGAAGAACAGGTTAAGGCTATAAGGAGCTCTTTTGAAAATAAAATTCTTATTCTGAACGGGGGACCGGGAACAGGCAAAACAGAAACTCTTAAAGGTATTATCAAAATATATGAGAACTTAGATAACAAAAACGAAAGCAAGGCAAAGATCCTTCTTGCAGCACCTACCGGAAGAGCGGCAAAAAGAATTAGCGAGGTTGTCGGTCGCGAGGCAAAGACAATTCACCGCATGCTCGAGTATAACCCGGCTCTCGGAATATTCGGCTATGATAAAGAGAACAAGCTGGAAGCGGATTTGATAATCATAGATGAAGTCTCGATGATCGATACATATTTAATGTATCACCTTCTTGAAGCCGTGAATGAAAATACCGTTCTTATTTTAGTCGGCGATACAAACCAGCTCCCTTCGGTAGGTCCGGGTAATATTCTTAATGATTTGATCAACTCCGGCTTAATACCCGTAGTTACCTTAACAAAGATTTTCAGACAGGCAGAGCAAAGCAAAATTGTTATTGCCGCTCACCGGATAAATAAAGGACTGCTGCCCGACTTCTCCGTTAAGAAAGAAAGCGATTTCTTTTTTATTGAAGAAACGGACGATAATAAGATACCAGAACTTATTTTAGATTTATGCAAGCGGCGTCTCCCTTCTAAATATAATTTCAATCCGATGAACGACATCCAGGTTCTCAGCCCTATGCACAAAGGAAGTACAGGGACGAACATCCTGAATAGTACTTTGCAGGAAGGATTGAATAAAAGCCCCATCATTCTAAGGCACGGTAGTATTGCATACAAGGCGGGAGACAGAATAATGCAGTTGAAAAACAATTACGAAAAAGAAATCTTTAACGGAGACCTTGGTACCGTGTTAGGCGGTAATGCTGAGAAAAAGTCCTTGACGGTTGACTTCAACGGTAAAGCCTTTGTCTACGAGACTGCCGATCTTGATGAGATTACACTCGCTTATGCAGCTACAGTGCATAAAAGCCAGGGCAGCGAGTACCCCTGTGTTATTCTTGCTTTAACATCATCTCATTATGTCATGCTTCAAAGGAACCTGCTTTATACAGCCGTAACGCGCGCAGTAAAGCTTATGATAATTATCGGGACTAAGAGAGCTTTGTCCGCTGCAATAAGCAATAACAGGATAAGCAAGAGATATACCACGTTGCTTTATAGACTGAACGAACGGGTATTGCAACAGAATAACTAAAAAGTTCCGAAGATAGTTTTTTATCCTGATAAGCAATTACAAAATTCCTATTACCCGGCGCCTGATTTCAAAAAAGTCTTTTAATTATGAAGTGCCCGAAGCCTGCCTCACATTTGCAGCGCTCTGCAGCCTGTTGTGATTTAGAATCCGGTTTGCAAGCTGGAGGTATGCCTGTGAACCCCGCGACTTTAGATTGTACAATACCGCCGGCTTGTGGTAAAACTCTGCATCCACAAGATGTGTATTTTTTGGTATTACTATATCAAGCAGAATATCATTGCAGCATTTTAACAGTTCGTCGTTGGTTTTATTCCACGCGCGGGTATCCGCTTCGTACATTGTTCTGAGTACGCCTTCAACCTTTAGCTGCGAGTTATAGAGACGCCTTATCCATGTAATAAAATCAAGCATTTTCTCCAGGGCAAATAAAGAAAGGTTTCCCGCCTTAACAGGAATTAAGATAGAATTTGCGGACGTCAATGCTATTGTTGTCAGCCCTTTTAGAGAAGGAGGGCAGTCTATAACTACATAATCGTAAGTGTATAGTTCGGGAGAGTTCAAAATATTTTTGAAGATAAAGACGTAGCTGGTAAGCCGCATAAGTCTCTCTTCAATATCCGGTGAAGAAATATCTGAAGGGATAACGTCGAGATATTCCAGGTCGGTTTTACGGATAACATGCGAAATTGATTTGGCAAAGCTGAAGACCTTAAAAATGCCATCGACCGCTTTGTCCCGTGTAAATCCTAAGTAATCTGAACAGGATGCAGCGGCATCAAAATCTATAAGTAAAGTTTTTTTCTCGGCAATTGCGAGGCAAGCGGCAAGATTAACAGCGGTTGTTGTCTTTCCCATTCCGCCCTTTCCAATTGCTACGGCGATAGTCTTGTGCATAACAGAGGTCAACCAGATTTAAGAAAAATTACTCAGAGCGTTGTGCAGGTCTTTTAAAGTGTAACGAAAGTTTACACAAACCTAATCATTGGTAAAGGTAAAATCAATATGGATAATAACAATGCCGGGTAATTTTATTTGGGATTTGATTTTAGAAGCTAATTAGGCGGCTTTAAGCAGGCTCTTAATTCTCTCAACCTCTTCCATATCGCCTATCGTCTTAAAATAATTTATTGCCCGGCGATAATGTTCTCGGCTCTCTTCTTTATTCCCCGTTTCCATGAGCAACTTGCCAACCTCAAGCTCGGTTTCTGCCTGGTTTAGTTTGTTATTGAGTTCCTTGTTGAGCCTGAGGCTTGTTAGTAGGTAGGTTGCTGAGTTATCGTAATTACGAAGCTCGCGTTGTATAATGCCCTGTATCTTGTAAATATCTGCTATTGAAAGCATATCATTGGACTTTTGACATACTCTCAGAGCTTTTTCAGCAAAGTCTTCGCCTAATAAATATTCCTTCTGAACCGCATATAGATTAGCCTTACCTATATAAGACAGACCAAGTGTTTCCATGTCCCCGGTTTTTCTTGAAAGCTTTATGCTTTTGTCGAATTCTTTATGCGCAGACTTATAGTTATGAAGCTTGCCGAACAGCATTCCTAAATTATGCCTTACCTCTGCGGTTCTTCGTTGATTATCTGCCGACTCAAAGTCAGATAAAGCGCTCTTATAATATTCCAGGGCTTTCTCAAAGTTGCCGGCAATGTTATTTATGATTCCTAAATTTGTCTTTATCTTACTGGCAAGAAGCCGGTTGGATAGATTGCGGGGAAGAAACGAGTAAGCCTTTTCAAAATGCAGCTCTGCTTCTTTTAAATTCCCGATATCTCCGTAGATGGTTCCGAGGAGATTTTCGCAGTCTGCAATACCCTCTCTTTTCTTTAGTCTCTTGTAAATTTCAAGGGCGCGTTTAATATAGCTGAAACTGATCTCCCAAACAGCCTGTCTGCTGAAAACTTCTCCGAGCCAGCGGAAGGAATCCGCAGTAAAGCCGTCGAATTCTTTTTTAGCCCTGGTTCTGCTTAGAATTTTTTCAAAGATATAAACTGCGGAAGAATGTTCACCGCAGCCGACATAATATTCGCCGAGTTTCAGAAGGAGCTCAACAAATTTGCCGGCGGGAAGGGTGTCTTCGGAGTAAGTAATTATTAGGTCAATCTGAACGTTTACCTTAAGAAAGCTGCTCAATTCATTTCCATTGGAAGCAGCCGGAGACATTTTAGTGCTGCCGGGAAAACCCGGCATCAGTTTCTTTTTAGAAAATTTTGCAACGGTTTTGTTGTCAAAAAATTCAAGCAGAATTTCGGAAAGAATTTTTTCCATATTCTCGCCGGCTGTTTTCAATGTTTGTCCTTCCAATTAAAATTGCTGTCTTAAAAATAGGTATTATTTTGCAAATGCATATCTTGAAAAATGATCTATCCTGGCGCCTAATACCATTACAGAGCCGAGCAGGTTATTAACTACAATACCCTTGTTAGCAATTGGAGTCATATTGCCGCGGTCGTCTACGTAATAAAAGCCAACCTTTCCGTTTGAAAGATTCAACTCGGACAAGTCGAGTCCTGCAAACACAAGTGTTAAGCTTAGTGGTTTGTCAAATGTCATATGAGGATAAAAATCAACGGCGGCGTATTCGTTCTCAGCCGACATTGTAATTTCTCTCTCACCTTCAAAGGCACCGGCTGGAATTTTTAATGAGCCGTAAACCGTAACTAATTTACCGTCTGAATTTAGATAGCTGCCTCTAAGCACGATAGAGCTTCCGACACTTCCGTTTACCTTTTTTGTTATCGAAAGTCCGGTCGCTTTGCTTAAGCCTGCCTTTTGTGGAAGCTTTATTAATTGTTTTTGTTGAGTAGCCGGTTGGTTTACGCTTGTCCCGTTTTCAGAACAACCCGCAAGCAATAATATAAAAGCTGCCGCTACTATATAAATTATGCTCTTCATGGTTTTTCTCCAGATATTAAAAAATTGTTTGTTATAGTTCTTTGTCGATTCCAGCCCAATGATTGTGCCATAAATTATTACATTTTGATAGGTTCCGCAGATTGGTTTCAATGCCGAAATCAAAACAAGTAACTTATGGATAGGGTTAAGCAGGTTCCAGAATGAGAAAGTGGATTAATTTACTACAACCTTAATAGGCACATTGGACTGCCGCTAAAAAGATTCTCTAATAAATGGATAGATTAATTAGCGGTCGATAATTATTATTATTTTTGCAAAGTAATATGTATGGAATTATTTCAATTAAAATAAAAATAGAGGAGCTTCATGAAGAAAGCTGATATTGGTCTTATAGGCTTAGCCGTAATGGGGGAGAACTTAGTTTTGAATATGGAAAGCAAGGGGTTTACCGTTGCTGTCTATAACAGAACGGTAGCAAAAGTTGAAGCATTCATTGCAGGAAGAGCTAAAGGAAAGAAAATAATTGGCGCCCATTCTTTAGAAGAGCTGATAAGCTTGCTTGAGAGACCAAAAAAAGTTATGCTGATGGTAAAAGCCGGAAAGCCGGTCGATGATTTTATAGATTTGCTTATTCCCCTTTTGGAGGAAGGAGACATTATTATCGACGGGGGAAATTCTTATTTCCCGGATACAATCAGGCGGACAAAATATCTGGCAGACAAAGGAATTTTATTTATCGGTACGGGAGTTTCCGGCGGCGAAGAAGGCGCTCTAAAAGGTCCCTCAATTATGCCCGGAGGAAATCCCAAAGCATGGCAGTATGTTAAGCCTATCTTCCAGGGCATTGCTGCCAAAGTTTCGGATGGAACTCCATGCTGCGACTGGGTTGGCGAAGACGGCGCCGGACATTTTGTTAAGATGGTTCATAACGGAATTGAGTACGGCGACATGCAGATGATCTCTGAAGTCTACCAGATAATGAAAGACGTTTTAGGCTTTACTCCTGCTGAGATGCATGACGTCTTTAAGCAATGGAATAAAGGCGAGCTCGACAGTTATTTAATTGAAATTACCGCAGACATTTTAGCTTTCAAAGATGAGGATGGAAATCCGCTTGTTGACAAAATACTTGATACTGCCGGACAAAAAGGAACGGGCAAATGGACCGCCATTGCCGCGCTTGATCTCGGCGTGCCGCTTACCTTAATCGGCGAGGCTGTCTTCGGCAGGACTCTTTCTTCTTTAAAAGAAGACCGGGTTGAAGCTTCAAAAGTATTTTCCAAGCCTAAATCAAAGTTCACCGGAGATAAACAATTATTTATCAATGATCTTGAAAAAGCTCTCTATGCTTCAAAGCTTGTTTCGTACGCCCAAGGCTATTTGCTTATGAGAGCGGCGGCAAAAGAGTTCGGCTGGAACCTGAACTACGGCGGTGTTGCTTTAATGTGGCGCGGCGGATGTATTATCCGCTCGGCTTTTCTCGGTAAGATTAAAGATGCCTTCGATAAGAATCCCAATCTTTCAAACTTACTGCTGGATCCTTATTTTAAGTCGAAAGTAGATGAGTCGGTTGAAAGCTGGCGAAGAGTTATTTCAACTGCAGTGCTGAACGGAGTCTGGGTTCCGGCAATGTCTACCGCGCTTGAATACTTTGACGGCTTTAGGAACGACAGGCTTCCGGCAAATCTTCTTCAGGCGCAACGAGATTATTTCGGCGCGCATACTTACGAGAGAGTCGATAAGCCCCGCGGTGAATTTTTCCATACAAACTGGACGGGCAGAGGCGGCAGCACGGCGTCTACGACGTATAATGCGTAATCAACAACTGTTCTGCAGTGTTGATTGGTTAAAGAGGAGTAATAAAGACTAACATATTATCCAGCATGGTTGCATGATGTGCATGGAATGGATGGCAGCAAATGTTGCATGAAGTGCAATGCTGCCCGTCCTTGACGAGGTCTTGCCTAAAGGCGGACATGCAGCTATGCTAACCATGCATTCATGCCTTCTACATGCATCCATGCAATTCCGTCGGTTCCATAAGTTCTTACGCTGCTCTCAGCGCATTTACAATATTCATTCTTGCTGCGCGGAGCGACGGAAGGAATCCTCCAACAAATCCCATTACTGCAGCGAATAACAAGGAGATTATAATTATTTCCGGAGAGGTTGCAAAGGTAAAGGTTATATCTGCAAACGAGCCGTAATTCAAAGTCGACACAGAGAAGAACTGAAGCACCGAAGCCAGTACTATCCCGATTCCTCCTCCTAACAGAGCAATAAATAAGGACTCAATAAGAAACGCCGCCAGAATACTCCGTCTGCTGAATCCGAGTGAGCGGAGAGTTCCGATCTCAACCGTCCTGTTTGCAACTGCGGCATACATGGTTATCATGGCTCCTATCATTGCGCCAAGACTGAATATTACCGTAACAAAAATTCCAAGCACGCTTATAAATATTGTCATGAACTCCGACTGAGACTCGAAGTAATCCTGCTCGATCTGCGGCTCAAACTGGCTCAATCTTTTATCCGATTCGAACGCCTTTTTGAACGCGCCGAAGTTTGCAGGATCGTCCAGCTTAAGCGTAACGGTTGAGACTGTTGTCCCGCGGTTGAATGCATTAAGAAGCTGCAAGGCATCTCCCCATATCTCGGAATCGAAGCCGGTCCCATCGGTTGTAAAGACGCCGACTATCTTCCAGTTGTCTCCTGCAATCTTTATATAGCTGCCTAATTGTGCGCCTGCAAATCTTTGTTCAATTGACTGCCCCACAATCAACTCACGCATTCCCCAGTGGAACATCCTTCCGCTTATTATTTTTACCTGCTTTCGTAAATAATTTATCGTAGGCGAGACGCCCCTGACGGTAATGTTGCTTACTCCTCCGTCGATCTTATTTAAATTTATAACAACAACCGGCTCATAAGAAATAATCGGCGTGCCGTCAGGTTCTTTAGCAATATGCGGCATCGTGCTGATTATATTCTGTACATCCGGTCCGATAATGCTTGTTATTTCCGAGGTGGCTGCCTTCCTGAAGATCATTACGTTATCCGCCGAGCCGGTAGACTTCATAGTTTTCTGAATACCGTACGCCATCATTAAAACAGCGGTGAAAACAAAAACAACCAGCGCTATACCGGCAATTGTAATTCCGGTAGTAAGCTTCCGCGTCTTAAAATTTCTTAAAGTATATTTTAATGGAATTTTCATTTTCAAACCTCAATTACATTGTTAAATTGCTGCATTGTTCAATTGCTAAATTGTCAAATTGTTTAAAAGCAATTGAGCAATTAGGCAATTAAACAATTTACTTATCCTACAAACCTGAATCCTTCAACAATCTTCATCTTCAGCGCGCGCTGCATCGGGAAGATTGCTGCCGCAACGCCTACAACAAGCGCCGCGCTTACGGCAAGTACAAGCGTAATTGTTTTTATCTCGAATACCGGGAACAACCCGGCTGGAATAAACTGTGCAAACATTCCTACAA
>JBJKRP010000179.1:0-3379 GCA_046704565.1 Ignavibacteriaceae bacterium
GCGGAGTTGTTTTTGTTGCATACGCTGGTGTTGCTTATACATACGGATTCACAATATACGTTTGGTGGGCTGTTGCAATAACTATTGCTGTAATCGCTGGGGCGTATATAATTGCCCCGAGATGGTGCAGGCTAAGACAGAAGCTGAATATTCAATCTCCAACGGAATATCTGCAGGTAAGGTACGGTATATCAACACAATTAGTTACCGCATTGAGCGGGACTTTATTAAAATTATTCGACGTAGCCGCAAAGTGGGCTTCAATCGGAATATTGCTGAATGTATTTACCGGCTTGCCTATTTTTGTAGGTGCAATTTTTTCGGCTGTTATAGCTTTAGCATATACTACCATTGGCGGATTGTGGGCGGACCTTTATACCGATTTCGTACAATTTTTAATTCAAATTGCTGCAGGCATTTTGATGTTTGTAATTGTGGTTTCAAAGCTAGGAGGTGCAAGCTCAATTTTAGGAATGTGGCATAAGCTTCCCGCCGGACATGCAAGTCCTTTTAACGGACCATATACCTTCGAATTCTTTTTAGCTTTCCTTTTTATTGCCGGCTTTAGTTATAACGGCGGAACATGGAGCCTAGCTACGAGATATATTGCTTCGCCGGATGTTGAGAGTGCAAAAAAATCCGCAATCTTATCGGGAGTACTGGAATTAATCTGGCCTCTTATATTATTCTTTCCGATGTGGGCGGCTCCGTTATTAATTCCGCATTTATCGGATCCTACTCAATCGTATGCTTTAATGGTAATAAAATTTCTTCCTGCCGGAATGGTAGGCCTGGTACTGGCGGGAATATTTTCGGCTACGTTATCTATGGTTACTTCCGATGCAAATACGATATCGGCAGTTATTACAAAAGACATTATCCCCTTTATATCAAAAAGGTTTAGAAACATGAATGCAAGCAAAGAATTGAAGCTTGCCAGAACAACAACATTTACGTTTGTATTTTTAACCTTAGTCATCACTGCCGATTATAAAGATTTCGGCGGAGTGATAGGATTAATTGTAGTATGGTTCGGCGCTCTGGTAGGTCCAACAGCTATTCCAATGATTTTAGGGCTTATACCGAAGTTTAGACACAGCGATTCAAGGGCTGCAATCTCATCAATAATTTCCGGGATATTTGTTTTTGTGATATTCCAAATTTCAGGTTACCGGGAAAGCGAAGCGCTAATTATAACGGCACCGATACTTACTTCGGCAATTGTATTTTTGGGAATGGGATACATTAACAGAAATAAAGAAGTGCCGGTGGTTGTAAATAATTTACTGAATAATTTGATTATTAAATGAAAAAGAAAATAAAAATAATTAACGGACTTGTTGTCTTGCCGGATGGAATTAAATCTGCTTCTATTGAAATAGAGGATGGATTGATTGCGGATATTAGCAGCCGGACAAAAAAAATGAAATCCGATACGGTGATTGACGCAAAAGGTAGATATGTGCTGCCGGGATTTATAGATATTCACACTAACGGTACGGCAGGCTTTGATTTAACTAACGGCATATATGATATAAATACCGGAAAATTTATTTCCGGTGAACAGGCATATATTAATGGTCTTATAAAAGCCTTACGCGCATATACAAGAAGCGGAGCGACACGTGTTGTCCTGACAAGTTTAGCTGCTCCGGTTCAACAGCTAATAAAAGTATTCGGGCATATAAATAAATTTAAAAACGAATATACCAGCTCAGGATTGCAACCGGTTCTGGAAGGACTCTTCATTGAAGGAACGTTTATGAAATTACCGGAATACAAAGGTGCTCATAATCCGGATTATTTTAATAAGCCTTCAATAAAATTATTCGATGAATTGCAGGAAGCAGCAGGCAGTTTAATCAAGATAGTTAATATAGTGCCGGAATGGGGCGATGATGCATTATCATTAATTAAATATCTTTCTAAGAAGAATATTGTTTGCGCTGCCGGTCATACCGGCGCGATAGGATTTCAATATCAGGAAGCTCTTAAGAGCGGCTTAACTTTAGCAGTTCACTTTTTAAATGGACCTACCGGTTCTTCATGTAAGACTCTTGGAAACGGCGGCGCTGTTGAAACAATTCTTCGTTCAAAAGAAATGTTTGCTGAAATAATTGTCGACGGTTATCATGTAGATAAAGCCTACGTAATGGATATAATTAAGAGAAAAGGGTTTGATAAAGTCTGTGCAATAACAGATAGCATGTTTGCCGTCGGTATTAAAAAACTGAAGAATTTTCATATGCTGGGAGTTGACGGCACGGTAAGTCCAGATAGGAAATATTTAACCGTCACCGGTAAAAAATATAATTTATTCGGAAGTGCATTGACAATGGATCAGGCATTTGCAAACTTACTTACGTGGCTTACAAATTCAATAGAAGGTATATGGAACCAAGTTCACCCTCCTCTGGGTTTTGAAGAAGCGTTGGTTAAAACTTCTGCGCTTTGCAGCATAAATCCGGCAAAGGTTTTAAATATTTACGAACCCGGCTTAAGAACCGGCCGCTTTAATTCCACTGTTTATACAGGCAGTCTTGAGGTCGGTAAAAGCGCCGATTTATTGATTGCCGGTATTAAAAAATTAAAACATAACTACGAAATAAAAATTGATAATACATTTGTTAAAGGACAACCGCAGAAAAAATTAGCGAGGCCTGTTCAATGAGTAATGAAGTACAGCGAAAACTATTGGCAGATAAACCGGAAATAAAAATTTACTCCGATAGAAGAACAATGGGAGTGCAGGCTGCATTTGAAGTTGGGGAGAAAATTAGGACTCTCCTTTCCGGTCAGAAATATGTGCGTATTGTATTCGCAGCAGCTCCTTCCCAGGATGAATTGCTGGAATACCTTTCCTTGCAAAAGGAAATTGACTGGAGCCGGATAGTGGCTTTTCATATGGATGAATATGTAGGATTAAATGAAAACGCTCCCCAGCTTTTCGGTAATTATTTAAATAATAGATTATTTAACAAGCTGAGATTAAGGAAAGTTAATTATATAAGCGCACAACCCGCAAGCCTGGAAGAAGAATGTGAACGATATGCCGAATTATTAATGGAAGCCCCAATCGATATCATCTGTCTTGGCATAGGCGAAAACGGACACTTAGCTTTTAATGATCCGGAAGTCGCCGATTTTTCCGACCCGAAATTGGTAAAGGTTGTAAGCCTTGATGAGAGATCAAGACAGCAGCAGGTAAACGACGGATGCTTTGCCTCAATAAATTTAGTTCCAAAGCAGGCAATTACTTTAACGATTCCTGCTCTAACGGCAGGCAGGTATCTTTATGTAGTAGTTCCGGGATCGAGAAAATCAAATGCGGTTTTTGATGCAGTTAAGAGAGATATAAATATAGGATGTCCTGCCTCAA
>JBJKRP010000180.1:0-19033 GCA_046704565.1 Ignavibacteriaceae bacterium
TCTTAAGGTCAGTTTCGTTTTAAGTTCTTCTTCGGTAATATCGCCGACAACTATCAAAACGGAATTACTCGGATAAAGGAATTCCGAACGGAAGTTCCTTATATCTTCTATCGATATGTTCTTAATCGTCTCTTCATAGCCGGCAATTGGAAAAGCGTATGGATTTTCCTTTCCAAAAATCCTGAACTGAAACACGTTATCGGCAATCTCGTCAGGCTCATCCTGCTGCTGAAGAATGCGGGTAATAATCTTTCGCTGCTCTCTTAGAAAATCTTTTTCTTCAAGATGAGGCTGCAAAATTACTTTTGAAAACAGCTCAAGCGACCTGTCAAAATTCTCTCTCAATGTTTGCAGGGACAAAAACAGATTATCCTCAGAGCTTGATACACTGAAGTGCGTACCGAGTAAATCAAACTCGTCGCTAAGCTGTAATGAATCATATTCCCCGGCTCCTTCATCAATAACCATGGAAAACAAGTTCGACAGTCCCTTCTTCCCTTCAGGGTCGAGGCTGCTGCCTCCGTTTACCAGGAGATTGAGCTGCAGAATAGGAAGATTGTCTTTACGGATGAAATAAACCTCAAGTCCGTTCCCAAGCTTGAATCTTTTTATCTCCGGCAAAGAAAAGTTTATCTCTCCGGCGGGCTGCGGCTTTATAGAACGATCAATCATTTTCATACCTCCTCCGTCCCGGAATTATCAACATTTTTCTTTGGAACTATCCGGAGCTCTATATGGTTTTTTGAAAAATATTTCTCCGCCGCAGACTTAATCTTTTCATTATCAACTTCTTCATATCTCCTGAGATCAAACTTGAACGAATTCGGCTCTCTTAAAAAGAAATTGTATGAGTTTATCTGGTCCGCAAGTGGATCAAGGTTCTGCAGCGAATAAATGAAACTGGATTTTATCCCGTTCTTGGATTTAATCAGCTCTTCTTCGGAAAAGCCTTTATTACGTACGTTTTCCAGTTCTTTCAAAATTTCATCCCGCAGCGAATCAAGATGAACGCCGGGCTTAGCAGTAGCCGTTATTGTAAAAAAGCCTCCAAGCTTTCCTGAGAACTGGAAGGCGCTGACATCCTGGGCAGCTTCCTTTTCAAAGACCATATTCTTATAGAGTCTGGAGCTTTTTGAGCCGGTCAGAATATCAGATAATATATCAAGTGAAGAATCATCTGGACCATAGGCTTTGTCCGTATGCCAGCTTAAATAAACTCTCTCGAGCTGAACGTTATCCTGGTGAGTTAGAATAATATTTTTTTTAAGATACGGCTGATCGATCTGAAGCTGTTTCGCATTTCCGTTCGATTTAACCGAACCGAAATATTTTTGAACCAGGTCCTTTGCTCTTCCGGTTTCAAAATCTCCCGCAATTACAAGCGAAGCATTGGACGGCGAATAATAAGTCTGAAAGAAGCTTGAGACATCATCAAGGGTGTAGCTGGAAATATCTTCAAGCGAACCTATTGTCGACCAGCTATAGGGATGACCTTCCGGGAACAAATTTGAAATGATCTGTTCCCAGGCTAACCCGTAAGGCTGATTGTCGTAGCGCTCCAGCCTCTCGTTTGAAACGACACTCTTCTGGTTGTCAAGTTTTTCCTGTGTCAGTGCCGGGATAAAGCTTCCCATCCTGTCGGATTCAAGCCACAGGATTAATTCCAAAAAGTTTGACGGAACTTTTTCGAAGTAGTTTGTTCTGTCAAAGCTTGTTGATCCGTTTAGACTCCCGCCGGCTTCCTGGATATATTTGAAGTGCATTTCCTTTGGAACATTTTGAGAGCCCTGGAACATCATATGCTCGAACAGGTGTGCAATTCCGGTCTTCCCTTTCCTTTCGTTGGCAGAACCGACTTTATACCAGATGTTGGCTGCAACCAGCGGCAGGCTTTTATCCTGGTAAAGTATTACCTCCAGTCCGTTTTCCAATTTGTATTTTTCATATTCAACGTTTAGAATATCCATAACATTTTTCTATTTATATTTTTGAAGAGAAATATTAATAAGTCATTTAATCTTTTTGATTCCGGACGCTTATTCTAATAAAATTAAAAAGGGCAGGAACCTGTCCCGCCTTCAAAAACAAGTTTAAAGTATCCGGGTTAAAATTTCAATGCAGAAGAAGAAGAATTCTATCCGGTCTTATCGAGCCGATTAATCTGAATATATCGGTAAACGGAATGTCTCTGTTCCATGAGAACAGTGTAATGAAAGCCTCGCCTTCAACGAGGTCTCTCGGTACAAAGCCCCAGTAGCGGCTGTCAAGGCTGTCGTCGCGGTTATCGCCCATCATGAAGTAATAATTTTTCTTGAAGGTGTAAGAATGAACCGGCTTGCCTTCAATGGTAACAACTCCGTTTGAAACTGCCACAACTCTTTTACCGTACTCGCGGTCAATCGTTATAGCCCACTGCTCTACGTTGCTGGTATTCAGCTTTATCGTGTATCCTTTCTTTGGAACGATCAATGGACCGTAGTTGTCCGCATTCCACGGCATTCCCTTCGGGAATATTCTCGGATCGGCTTCGCCGGGAGACTCCGTAAAAGGCTCCATATAATTTATGAATGTAGGAATCCAAAACTGTTTATGGTTTACGTAAACAACCTTGTTGATTACCTGTATAGTATCGCCCGGCAACCCGATGCATCTTTTAACATAATTGACGCCAAGCTGCTCGGCATGCACCCGGTCCCTGCTGCCGGGAAATTCAAATACAACAATATCTTTTCTGTGCGGATCTTTCAACGCGGGAAGTCTGAAATGAGGAATCTCAATTTGCGTGAATGGAATATACTTTGTCGATTCCGAGCCGTAGATAAATTTATTTACAAGTACAAAGTCGCCCACCAATATCGTATCTTCCATAGAGCCGGTCGGAATCCTGGTATTTTGTATTATGAAAGTTATGATAAAGAATGCAGCTATTCCCGCAAATATGAGCGACTGAATAAATTCCTTAGCCTTTTGTTTTGACGTCTTCGCCTTTTCCTTTTTTATTTCTTCTTCAGTTTTTATTCCGAAAAATTTCTTTAAGCCGCTTTTAAATGACAATGTTGTCTCCGGTTTTTATTGTTTTAATTTTTTTCTTAAAATCTCGTTTACAGCCTTTGGATTCGCCTTGCCCTTTGTTTCCTTCATTACCTGCCCGACAAAAAATCCGAAAACTTTTTCCTCTCCGCCCCGGAACTGCTTTACCTGGGCAGGATTGCTGCCGAGTATCTTCTCAACTATATTCTCAATCTCCAATGTGTCTGTAATCTGAACGAGATTTTTTTCTTTGACGATTTGTGAGGGCTTTTTGTTCTCCTTCAGCATTGCGGGAAAAACTTCTTTCGCAATCTTTCCGCTTATTGTCCCGCTTTTTATAAGATTTATCAATTCGCCAAGGCTTTCCGGCGCAATGGAAAAGTCCTTTATGTCTATCTTCTCTTCATTAATTATTTTCAGAACATCCGTCATTATCCAGTTGCTTGCGGATTTATAATCATCGGTTACCGTAACTACTCTTTCATAATAGTCGGCAATCGACCTAGTCTGAGTTAATATCTCAGCGTCATATTTCGGCAGGTTGAATTTTGTTGTCAATCTTTCCTTGCGGACTTCCGGGAGTTCCGGCATTTGACCTGCAATCCCTTCCTTCCATTCCTTGCTGACGATTACCGGCATTAAATCCGGATCCGGGAAGTAGCGATAATCGTGCGCTTCTTCCTTGCCGCGCATAGATGATGCTTCGTTAAGGTCCGCATCCCATAGAAGAGTTTCCTGGATAACCTTTCCTCCGTCTTCGAGTATGTCTATCTGTCTTTCAATTTCAAAATTAATTGCACGCTCAACGTTCCGGAAAGAGTTCATGTTTTTAATTTCAGTCTTAGTCCCAAGTTTCTTTTCTCCTTTAAGACGAACGGAAACGTTCGCATCGCAGCGCAGCGAGCCTTCTTCCTTATTACCGTCGCATATACCGAGATATTGAACAAGCTGTTTTATCTTTGAAAGATACAGGACAGCCTCCTCGCCGGTACGCATGTCCGGCTCGCTGACTATCTCCATCAGAGGCACCCCGCAGCGGTTTACATCAACCAATGTATCGTAAGATTGATCATGAATAGACTTTCCGGCATCCTCTTCCATGTGTATCCTTGTAATGCCGATACTTTTTGTCGATTCATCTTTGAAAATAATATTGACGGAGCCGTGCTCGCAGATCGGCTCTTCATATTGTGAAATCTGGTATCCCTTCGGAAGATCGGGATAAAAATAATTTTTTCTGGCAAAGATTGATTTTTCGTTGATAGTGCAATTGGTCGCAAGACCCATCAAAACCGTAAACTCGACAACCTTCTTATTCAAAACCGGCAGAACACCGGGATGACCGAGACAGACCGGGCATACATTACTGTTCGGCATGCTTCCGAATTTTGTTGAACATCCGCAGAAGGCTTTTGATTCCGTAAGAAGCTGTGCATGTACTTCTAATCCTATTACGGCTTCGTATTTATCGTTCATCTCTCAGTTAAAATGATTTTTTAGTGCCCAAATATAAATAAGAATGCCTCATGTAGAAAGCCCCGGACTTTTGCTTAAAGTTTTAGATTTCTTCACCTTCTTTGTACCGGAGTCTATTTCTTGATGCCGGCAATCCGGTAAAAAATAAAAAGCCCAATTATCTATTTAGAAATTGGGCTCGTATGTTGAGAAGATAAGTATTTATCATACTTCCATAATTTCTTTTTCTTTATGCTTAAGTAAATCGTCTATCTTATGAATATGTTCATCGGTTAACTTCTGAATCCTGTCCTCGGCTTCTTTCAACTGGTCTTCCGAGATTTTTTTATTCTTTTCCTCTCTCTTCAAATGCTCGTTAGCGTCCCGCCGTATATTCCTGATGGCTATCTTATTGTCTTCACCGAACTTTCTAATAAGCTTAGCCAGTTCCTTCCTTCTCTCTTCGTTTAACGGAGGAACCGGTATTTTCAAATTTGTACCGTCACTTACGGGGTTAAATCCTATGTTTGCTTCGAGTATAGCTTTCTCGACCGAAGACAGAACAGATTTATCCCACGGCGTTATTGATAGAGTATGTGCATCGAGAACGGTAACGTTGGCAACCTGGTTGATAGGCATGGAACTGCCGTAGTAATCGACTTTAATTCCATCCAACAGCGCAGTAGTTGCCTTGCCGGTTCTGACCTTTGCAAGTTCGCCGCGAAGGGCTTCCAGTGATTTATCCATCCGGGACCTTGCATCTTTTAATGTATCTTCCATAAATTCCTCGCTTGTTGTTAATAATTTGTCGACGAGAATCTTTAATAAAAATTCTAAACGCTATCTTTAATTACTGTTCCGACGTTTTCACCGGAAACAAGTTTCAACAAGTTATCCGGCACATCCATGTTGAATACAACCATCGGAAGATTATTTTCGCGGCATAAACTTACCGCAGTCATATCCATTACCCTAAGATTTTTCTTAAGCACATCAAGATATGTAATATTTTCAAATTTAATTGCGTCTGGATTCTTCTCCGGATCGGAATCAAATACACCGTCAACTCTTGTTCCTTTAATAATTGCGTCAGCTTCAATTTCAACTGCCCTTAAAGATGCCGCAGTATCGGTGCTAAAATACGGATGTCCCGTTCCCGCACCGAAAATAACGACTCTTTCTTTTTCCAGATGACGGATGGCTCGTCTCCGTATATATGGCTCTGCAATTTCTTCCATATGGATTGCGCTCATCAGTCTCGAATAAATTCCTTTGCGCTCAATTGAATTTTGAAGAGCGAGAGAGTTAATCATTGTAGCGAGCATCCCCATCTGGTCTCCGGTTACCCTGTCTATACCCTGATCGCCTGCACTTAAGCCGCGATAAATATTCCCTCCTCCTATCACAACACCAAGCTGAACCCCGATGTCATGAACCTTCTTTATCTCTGTCGCAAAAAAATCCAGCACATTATGATCAATGCCGAATCCTTTTTTACCCATCAATGATTCACCGCTTAGCTTTAGCAGCACTCTGTTGTACTTTAGTTTGGTCATATACTTTTCAAAAATAATTTAGATAAAACAGCATACTTTACCCGAAGTAGCAAAAACTTTTAAAAATCGATAAATAATATAAAAAAAGGTCTTAAAATTATTAAGACCTTTTAACGAAAAATTATTTTTTCTCGTCACCGAGATGGAAGCGTTTGAAAAGCGCTACTTTGACTTGCATACCCTGTTTGGAGTTGAACTCCTTAATTAAATCTCCTACCGTCTTGGTATTATCTTTAATGAAAGCTTGCTCAACAAGGCAATTTTCTTGATAGAACTTGTTGAGTCTGCCTTGAGCAATCTTTTCGAGAATATTTTCAGGTTTACCTTCTTTGCGTGCCAGCTCTTTATAGATATCCATTTCGGCATTGATAGTATCCTTAGGAACTTCCTCCCGGTAAACGCAAATCGGCTTCATTGCGGCAACCTGCATTGCAATGTCCTTCCCGATTTCCGCAAACTCGTTCAGGTTCTTATCAATGTTGTCGAACTTAATAAGCACACCCAGCTTAGAGCCTAAATGAATATAATCCACAAGCATCCCGTTCGGAGCTGTTTCAATTGCAAACCTGGAAACCTGGATATTCTCTCCTATCTTTCCGATAACATCGTTCAGTTTTTCCTGAACCCCCGGATTTTTTTCGATCAAATCATTAACGTTAGCCGGTTTGGAAGAGTAAATTGTTTCAAGCACTTCATTAGCAAATTTCACAAAGTCATCGCTTCTTGCAACGAAATCCGTTTCGCAGTTTACCTCAACAATAACACCGGTCTGCTTATCTTCGGCAATTTTAGTAAGCACCAGACCTTCGTTAGCAGCCTTTTCGGCTCTTTTGGAGGCAACTGCAGCGCCCTTCTTGCGCAGTAGTTCGATTGCTTTTTCAAAATCACCGTTTGCCTCGGTAAGAGCCTTTTTACAGTCCATCATACCGGCGCCGGTCTTCTGTCTTAATTCATTTACTTGAGCAGCGGTTATAGTCATAATTCATCTTCCTCTTTGAGATTATTCAATAGGAGTATTTTCTCCTTTGACTTTCTTCACTTTCTTATCTTCAGTTTTTTTTGATTCTGTTTCTTTACTTTCTTCTTCAGCTTTTTGTTCAGCTTCCTTTACTTTACGCAGTCTTTCGTTATCGGCAGCTTCCTGGGCTTTCAATTCTTTGCCTTTCGCTTCACCCTCAATAACTGCATCCGCCATCGACTTCACAATTAATTCTATCGTCTTAACGGCATCATCGTTTGCCGGTATTATATAATCAATCGGATCCGGGTCACAGTTAGTATCCACTATTGCAAAAACCGGAATATTTAGCCTCTTCGCTTCCTTAACAGCTATAGCTTCTTTCTTGATGTCAACGACAAACATTGCACCGGGCAGGCGGGACATTGTTTCAACGCCTTCGAGAACCTTTTTTAGCTTGTCTTTTTCTCTTGTCAGGAACAGTCTTTCCTTCTTTGTTATCTTATCGAAGGTTCCGTCGGTCTCTTGCTTCTCGATGTTATTTAGACGCTTAATGCTTTTCCTTATCGTAGAAAAGTTTGTAAGCATCCCGCCGAGCCATCTTTCACTAACCCAGTTAGTATCACATCTTCTGGCTTCGGTATCTATAATGTTTTTAGCTTGCTTTTTGGTGCCGACAAACAGAACTTTCTTACCCTCGGCTACCAGCCTCGATAAATTATCGGCAGCTTCAGCTATCATATTTTGAGTCTTTTTAAGATCGATAATGTGAATCCCGTTTCTTTCCATGAAGATGTAAGGCTTCATCTTAGGATTCCAACGACGGGTCAAATGACCGAAATGGGCACCGCCTTCTACGAGCAGGTTTATATCTATTTTATTCATTCTTTACTCCTGTTTTTCTATCCCGATATAACCGGGATTACTTCTACTTTCTTCAACTTTACCTTTCATCCCGGCATAATAGGGACACAGGAGGTAAATCGGAAAGTATGAATATTTAAGTTAATAATTAATTGTAGGTTCAAGTTTAAGAAGTTTAAGCTCAGAGCTCTTACACTTAAACTAGACCTTGTTGATTTATCTCTTTGAAAATTGAAATCTTTTTCTAGCTTTCGGCTGTCCGTATTTTTTACGCTCAACCATACGCGGGTCGCGCGTAAGGAAGCCTTCGGCTTTTAAGGCAGGTCTAAAATCAGGATTCAAATTTATCAAAGACCTCGCAATACCAAGCCTGATAGCCTGAGCCTGTCCGGTGGTTCCGCCTCCCGAAACTTTCACTACAGCATCGTACTGACCCAATGTTTCGGTAGCCTTAAACGGATTTAAAATATCTTCCCTGCTTAATAGTTCCGGGAATGCGTGCTCAAATTCCTTACCGTTAACGGTTATCTTTCCACTTCCGCTTCTTAAAATAACTCTCGCAACCGAAGTCTTTCTTCTGCCTACATAAATCTGATCAGCCATTATCTCTCCGTAATACTAATTGGTTCAGGCTTCTGCGCCTTGTGAGGATGGGCATCGCCTGAATAAACTTTTAACTTCTTAATTAATTTTCTGCCAAGCCTGTTTTTAGGAAGCATCCCTTTAACAGCGCTTTCAATTATAAATTCAGGCTTCTTAGCCATCAACTCTTCAAAGCTTCTAACTTTTAATCCTACCGGATAGCCTGAATAATGAACATAGCTTTTCAATAATTCTCTCTTACCTGTAACCTTAACCTGTTCGGCATTTATTACAACAACAAAATCGCCGGTATCGGCATTCGGGGTAAAAATTGGCTTATCCTTGCCGCGTATTATCCTTGCGACTTTGGTGGCAAGCCTGCCTAGCACCTGATCTTTTGCATCAACAACATACCAGCGCCTATCAGCTTCTTCTGTCGAGATAAATTTAGTCATCTGGACTTTTTTCATCTATGTTTCTCCAAAATCAAATATTCTTTTCAATAAAGGAAGGAAAATTAAGAGTTACAGGATAGAAAGTCAAGATTTTACCCGATATAGCGGATTAAATCTTTTTCAAAGCCCGTAGCTATTTCCCAAACAAGATAAATGCATTCCCCATTATTGGATTTTAATTTAGATATTTTTAGAAAAAATCTTAATTTTTAAAATGATTTTTCGATATTAATTATGATATAGTGAATTGACTTTCAATGGAAAACAAAAATACCGGCAATATCGATAAAAGAATCTCATTGCTTAGCGCTACTCTAAATGCAATAGAAGAAGGTATCCTGGTAAAGGACCTTGACGGAAGAGTAGTCTTCTATAACACAAAGTTTCTTGAGATATGGTCGCTAACCGGGTATAGCGCCGGTGAACCCGGCTTTGATGAAACAATTACACGAGCCACCGCATTGCCTGAAAAAGAAAAAGTTCTTGCAGGCAGTATCTCGCCGGACAAAGATCAATCAAGCTTTGAATCCCGCGACGTCCTGCAGTTTGATAACGGGAAATTTATTGAAAGATTTGCACGACCAGAGGCTCTTGACGGTAAGGTGATAGCACATGTATGGAGTTTTAAAGATATTACGGAAAGCATTATAACGCAGAAACAGCTTTCCCGCGAGAAGGATTTGCTTCAAGCTCTGATGGATAATATTCCGGACTGCATTTATTTTAAGGATGCAAGCTCTAAGTTTATAAGGATTAATAAAGCAGAAGCCGGTTTATTAGGAATTGAAGACCCAAACGAAGCGCTCGGCAAAACCGACTTCGATTACTTTGAGCCGGAGCATGCAAAGGCAGCCTTTGAAGATGAGCAAAAGGTAATGCTGAATAAAAAAGGCATGATTGCTAAAGCGGAAAAAATTAGGCGAGCCGGCAAAGAATATATCTGGGTTACCGCTACGAAAGTCCCCATACTGGATAAAGACAATAACGTAAGCGGGCTTGTTGGTATCTCCCGAGATATTACCTCAAGCAAGCTCGATGAAGAAAAATTAAGAAAGTATTCTGAAGAACTTGACGAACTAAATAAAAGTAAAGATAAATTCTTTTCAATCCTTGCTCATGATTTAAGAAGCCCGCTGAGTCCTTTGCTCGGTCTCTCCGAAATTCTTGCCAAAGATTTCGAATCGCTTTCTAACGACGAGATAAAATTATTCAGCAAAGATATTTATGATGCGGTTAAGAGTCAGTTCGACCTGCTTGAAAACCTGTTAAGCTGGTCGAGAATGCAGACAGGCAAAATGGAATGTGAGCCTGAACGGATTAATATCTCGGAAGATGTAGAAAGAGTTATATCTTTATTAAAAGGCAACGCAAAGAATAAAAATATAACGATTAACAATTCAGTGGATAAAAACCTTCTCGCCTTTGCCGATCCCAATATGTTCCATTCGGTTTTGCAAAACCTGCTTTCTAATGCTATAAAGTTTACATACACAAACGGTGTAATTAAAATTTATTCTACAGTCGATAGTGGTTTTATCGAACTAACTGTTGAAGACAACGGCATAGGAATAAAACCCCAGAATATTAAAAACATCTTCGGATTGAACTGCTTCTCAACTAACGGTACCAACCAGGAAAAAGGTACGGGACTCGGATTAATAATTTGCAAGGAAATGGTTGAACGGAACGGCGGCAGGATCAGGGTAGAAAGCGAAATTAATAAAGGAAGTAAATTTATTTTTACCGTCCCGGAACCAGAATAAAAAAACCTTAGAATAAACCTCGTCCGAATTTAAAGGACTTAATCATTCCGAAAAATACCGGCTGAAAAGATTTAAATGCGCTTTCACCTTTCATAATTAATTGCAGGCTGAAATCGACATCCGAATTAGTTCTGATGTAAAAAGTCTGGGTAATTTGTCCTTCAAGGCTATCCGGGTTATTATAATAAACTGTAAAATCATTTATTTCTGTTTTATACTTGTAACGGCTGCGCGAGAACATATCTTTTTCCTTCACTTCCAGATGAACATAAGGAGGCGGAGAATAATCGCCGATGTTCGACCAGAAAGTAACCCCATCCAGCTTATTCCTGATGTCTTGATCAACATAGGTCCAGCCTGCAGGATATTTGATCGAAACATTAAAGGTAGGCTCTTTATAAACCTGGTCGAGAACGGAAGTATCAGCTTTTATTTTTGAGAAACTATAATATGCTGCGCTCGAACCCAATCTTTCTTTCCTAAATAACTCGTTTTGATTTTTCTCTTCATCTTGATCTATTGATTTTTCCGGTTTTAAATCTTTAGCTGATGCATTTATTCTCTCTTTACCGTTCGGTGTTCTGGAATTAAAATCTTGCGTTGTAACCTGCACAAAAGGCGGATTGATCCTTGAGGCATCGTCCGAGATATTAATTAATATTAAAACAGAAAAGAAAATACCTGCGTGCAAGAGTACGGAACCCGCCGCACTCATAATCTCAGGTCTTTTCCCGGATGGAAAATCGATTTTAATTTTCCTTATTTCAAATCTGACCATCTTCATAAACTTGCGCAAAGAATTCATTTAAATTTAATCAACTTGGGGTTATCCCGCACCTCTTAAAAATTGTCATTCCGGGGTCATACGGCTAAGAGTTACTCATCTCAATTGTATTTCTACAATAATGATTACCAATAATCAGTCTATTTTAAAAGCTGAAAATAAGGATAAAGTACCGCTATCCTGTGTCTTTCACATTTTAAGATTTTCATACTCCTTTCATAATAACTATTTATATTTGTAAAAAGAATAACAGGCTATGCGTGTACTTTTAGTAGAGGACGATAAGAAAATTTCCGCCGCACTTTCAAAAGGCTTGAAGACGGAAGGATATGCAGTTGATGCCGCCTCGGACGGTATTAAGGGCGAGGAGCTGGCAACAATAAATAACTACGATCTAATAATCCTTGATATAATGCTTCCGAGGCAGGACGGCTGGCAAACGTGTGCCAACCTTCGAAAGGAAAATATTCTTACCCCTATCTTAATGTTGACCGCACTCGATGATGTCTCGGATAAAATAAAGGGCTTGGATAACGGCGCGGATGATTATCTTGCCAAGCCGTTCCACTTCGGCGAGCTTTTAGCAAGGATGCGTGCGCTCCTTCGAAGAGGCAACGAGATAAAGTCGGCAGTTATAGAGAAATTCGGTCTAAAGCTGGACCTAAATACTCATATTGCCAGCCGGGAAGACAAGGAAATTCAGCTTTCTACAAAAGAATTCGTGCTGCTTGAACTGTTCATGATGAATCCGAATAAGATTTTATCGCGAGAGATAATATCCGAGCATTTATGCGATATGAACTTTGACCCGCGCAGCAACGTTATAGAAGCGTTTGTAAAATACTTACGCCAAAAGATTGATAAAGATTTTGATACTCAGCTTATTCAAACTGTAAGAGGCGCCGGATATATTTTTAAGGATAGTTAGCAGAATATAATCCCGACCGTTGCGGATTTTATATTGATTAACGGACAAATTTAAAACCCGGATATTTAACAATAACTTTATGCTTTCAATAAAATCAAAAATAATTTTAGCCTATACTCTTGTATTCGGCTTAATGCTTACCGTCTTTGCGTTTATAATATATCACAGCACTAAGGAAGCATCTTTTCTAAAGCTGAATACTAACCTGAAAGCATATTCTATTTCTCTGCGAACGGAAATTGAAGACGAGCTTGATGATGCTTTGGCACCAAGCATGCAAAGGCTGTCTTCAATAAAAGCCAAAGGATTGATCGGAGAGCGGTACCAGTTGTTTAATAAAGGCGGGAAAGTTCTTCTTAAGGATTCCATTCTTTCAAAAGTTAAGTATCCTGACTTTAATAAAGTCTGCAAAGAATCTTTTATTTATGAAAGAAAGAGAATAGACAATAATAAGTATCATATCCTGTGGAGTAAGTTCGAGACAGCTAATGATTCGGTTTATATCCTGGAGACATCGGCATCTGTAAGAGATGTTTTTGATGAGCTGGATAGACTCTTTTATTTGTTTGTAATTATTATACCGGCAGGTTTAATAGTTACGGGCTTTGCGGCATATTTTATTTCGAAGGCTGCTTTCAAGCCGATAGCTACTATGGCAGATACCGCAAGGAATATTTCCGGGGAAAACCTCGAACGGCGCCTTGAATTGCCTGTAGCGAAAGATGAGGTAAGAGCACTGGGAGAAACATTGAATGAAATGATCGAGAGGATAGATAATGCTTTTAAAAGTCAGAAAAGGTTCGTAGCAAACGCATCTCACGAAATCAGGACACCATTGACTGTAATTCAAACCGAGCTTGAGATTCTGGAAAAAAGATTAAAAGACCGTGATTCGAAAGAAAGCATTAAGAACGCACTGTCTGAAATAGAAGAGTTGACAAGACTGACAAGCTCTCTTTTAACGATTGCAAAACTTGACTCTTCGGAAACAAAATTGAATTTAAGCCAAATTAGAATTGATGAGATGCTGGTTGAATGCGTTCAATCGCTTAACCAATCTGCAGAAAAGAAGAACATCCGGATTGATCTATCAATAGACGACGCGGTCGAGATAAATGCAGACAGAGAGAAGCTTAAAAGCGTTTTCTTAAATCTTATCGACAATGCAATAAAGTATTCTCCGGAATATTCCAGTATCTCAGTCAAGCTGGAGAAATGCGAGAACTCGAAGATAAAGATTAGCGTAGAAAATACCGGGGCGGGTATATCGCCGGCAGACATCCCGTATATATTCAACAGGTTTTACAGGTCGAATGAAATCCGTTCCGAAGTCGGCGGCAGCGGCTTGGGGCTTGCTATTGCTAAAGAGGTAGTTGAACTGCATAGAGGCGAGATAAAAGTTGAAAGTAAGTTAGAAGTAAAAACTACCTTTATAGTTATATTGCCTGTCAACCTAATCTAACCGTACTTTCCCTTTAATTCTAAAAACACAACTTCAATCCTAATTAGATAAATCCTTTTAACGGTACTCACAAAAGATTATTCGGCAGTGTGTAAGTCTTACACTTTTCATCTTATTTTCATCTGAAAATTTTAATTTTAGGTCCCAATTAAGATATGGATATAACCTAATAATTATACTTTACGATGTGATGATGAAAAATTTGTTTGTTTTGATTTTATCAATTGTTATTGCCAACTACTTGTTCGGACAACAAAAGCCTGCAGCTAACGACGCCGGTTCAATTACCGGAAGGGTTTTTGATCAATCTACAAAAAAGCCTGTAGAATTTTCAAATGTAATTCTTTTCAACCAGAAAGATAGTTCGCAGGTTACCGGCACCGTTACCGGTAATGACGGAAAATTTATATTGAAGAACTTAAAATACGGCAGGTATTACCTGTCGGTCCAGTTTGTTGGATATGCGAACAAAGCTGTAAGAAATATTTTAGTTTCCAAATCTGTTTCAAACAGGGACGTAGGAAACGTCTATTTGAAACCAGGTGCGATCACGCTGAAGAATGTTGTTGTAAATGGACAGCGGAACCCGATTTCATACCAGCTTGATAAAAAAGTTATAGATGTCAGTCAAATACACACGGCTATGTCCGGAACGGCAGCGGATGTTCTTCAAAACGTTCCTTCCGTAAATGTTGATATTGACGGAACAGTAAGCTTAAGAGGAAGTACAAACTTTCAAGTTCTTATTAACGGAAGACCCTCCGTTATGAGTGCTCAGGATGCCTTGCAGCAAATTCCCGCAAGCTCTATCAAGGATATAGAGTTAATTACCAACCCATCTGCAAAATATGATGCAAGTGGAACGGCAGGGATCATAAATATAATACTTAAGAAAAACACCGACCTCGGCTTAAGCGGCATTGTAACGTTAATGGGCGGATTAGATGATAAATACGGCGCCGACTTTCTTTTCCAGTATAAAACCTCTGCTGTAAATTACAACTTCGGGGCATACTTTAACCGCCGTTCCTTCCCCGGCTCAAATCTTCAGGAAAAACAGTTTGTTATAGGAGATAATACGTCGTACCTTAACTCTGACGGCAGTATGCTGTGGCAAAGAATTTACTCCGGAGTAAGAGGTGGATTGGAATTTAACTTAGGAAACAGCGACAACCTTTCCTTTAGCGGAAGATACGGCTCGGGTTCCTTTCACAGAAATTCACTTTTAAATTATGATCAATGGTCAAGTACGGATCCGCTGCAGTTATATTATTTAAGCAATACTAATGGGAACCATTATGGGAACTACTATGCGGTAAATTCAAATTATATTCATAAGTTTGATTCAACAGGAGAAGAACTGACTGCCGATATAATGTTCCATCATAACAGCTCGAATGAATCTGCATTAACATCGGAGACGCAGAATAACGCTCTACTAAACGGCACAGAGACTACCGAGCTTGGACCGAGCAGCGAGATAAGAGGCAAGCTCGATTATACGCTGCCCATAACAAAGAAAGAAAATTTTTCTGCCGGCGCCGAATACTTTTCAAGACTTAGACAGGACATCAACGCGCTTTATAATTTTGACTCAACAAGCCAGGCTTACGTATTCCAGTCAAAGTTCAGCAATACAAATAATTTTAACCGCACAAGATTCGCAGCATATTCAATGTTATCGAATGAGTGGGACAGCCTTGCCGTACAAATCGGATTCCGTACCGAATACACTTACCAGCTTGTTAAGCTGAAGGAAGCCAACCAGCAGTATTCATTCAGCAGATGGGACTACTTCCCGTCAATTCACGCTTCGTATAATTTTGCCGGAGGTACACAAATTATGGCAAGCTATACCAGGAGGATTGAGCGACCTGACGGCGGCGACCTTGAACCTTTCTACACCTGGTTCAACGCGAATAATGTCCGCATCGGTAATCCCAACCTTAAACCGGAGCTGATCGATTCTTATGAGCTTGGCTGGCAGACCTTTTTTGGTCCGGTTTCTTTTTCAAATGATTATTATTACCGGTACACACATGATAAGATGGAACATATCAACTCCGTCTATGCAGCAAACGTTACACTTAATTCAATTGCAAATGTAGGAACCGACTACTCTCTCGGAAGTGAGTTCATGGTTACCTTTAATCCCATAAAGCTTTGGGAATTTAATTTAATGGGAGACCTTTATGATTATAGAATAAGCGGCTCGCTGTTCGACCAATCATTCGCAAGAGAAAGCTTTAACTGGAGTATTAAGAACAATAATGTTTTTAAGCTGACGCCGTCAACGGACTTACAAATTAACACCAGGTATTACAGCCCTTCCGTCACTGCCCAGGGAAAATGGAGCGGATTTTTTACTACCGACCTCGGCTTGAAGCAGGATTTAATTCCCAAAAGGCTGTCGTTAGTTTTGCAGGTAAATGATTTGTTTAAAACCGGCAAGCGTGAATTTACCACCCAGGGCACTGATTTTTATAACTACAATTATTTTACAAGACAATCTCCTATGGTAATACTGAATATTAAATATAATTTTAATAACTTTAATGAAGATAAACAGCAAAATAACGACCAGGGAGGCAGCGGTGGTGATAACAGCCCCGGTAACGGTCAGCAGTAATTTCTCCGCTTTTGTCATTATAAAGGAATTAACTAAGAGTATAACGAGCGGTTCAAATCCTGCAGCCTCTTATTTATACCTTAACAATAAAAACATTCTATAACTACAAGAGAGGTTAGTATGAAAAAATTATTCGTTCTTCTTTGTTCTATTTCTATTCTTTTGCCGGCGGTTTTATTTGCTCAAGCTTCCGGTTATAAAGTCTCAGGTATGATTAATATAGGCGGCAGAGGATTCTGGGATTACGCTGCCGTCGACGCTCCGATGCATAGATTATATGTATCTCATGCAGACAGAGTTCACGTAGTAGATTTGAAAACAAACAAAGTCATCGGTGAAATTACCGGGCTCAGCGGAGTTCACGGAATTGTCTTTGCGGACGAGTTCGGCAAAGGCTTTATTAGTAACGGACGAAGCGATTCTGTTACGGTCTTTGATTTGAAGAGCTTGAAGAAGATTGGCGGCATTCATGTAACAGGCAAGAACCCGGACGGCATAGTTTACGACCCTTACTCGAAAAGAGTATTTACTATGAACGGAAGGAGCTCCGACGTTACTGCAATTGACGCCAAGACAGATAAAGTAGCAGGCACAATTCCTCTTGACGGTCGCCCTGAGTTTTGTGTTACAAACGGCAAAGGCTTAATGTTCGTAAATCTGGAGGATAAAAGTCAGGTTGAAGAATTTAATCCGATGACGTTGAAGACAATTAAGAAATGGTCTATAGCTCCTGCCGAAGGTCCATCCGGTTTGGCAATCGACCCGGAGCACGATATTTTATTCTCGGGATGCCATAACAAACTCATGGCAATAAGCGACGCAAAGACCGGGAAGTTAATTACGACGGTTCCTATCGGCGGTGGCGTGGATGCATGCAGGTACGATCCCGATACTCACCTGGCATTCAGCTCGAACGGCGAAGGAAGTTTAACGGTCATTAAAGAAATCTCCCCGACAGAATTCAAGGTTGTTGACAATGTTGTTACGCAGAGAAGCTGCCGCACAATGGCTCTCGATCCTGCAACTCATAAAATTTATTTGCCCGGTATGCTGAAAGGACAGGGCAGCACGAGTGATTTCGGTTTATTAATTGTAGAAAAGAAATAACCTTCTCCCTCCGTTTTTCTCTGTGCAGTAATAACCTGCTGCACAGAGAGACGTCGGCGGGATAGTTTCGCCCCTTACTCGAATGAGTATTTATTATGAACGGGAAGGAGTTCCGATGTTACTGCAACTGATACTAAGACCGATAAAGCGGCAGGCACAATTCCTCTCGGCGTTTCCCTTGAGTTTGTGTTCCTGACGGTAATGGTTTAATGTATGTAAATCTATAGGATAAAAGTCAGGTTGAAGAATTCAACCCGATGACACAGAATTCAAAGTTGTTAATAATGTTGTTACGCTGAGAAGCTGCCGCACAATAGCTCTCGATCCTGCAACTCACAAAATTTATTTGTCCGGTATGCTGAAAGGACAGGCAATACAAATAAAGTTAGCGAAGCTAACAAAAAGTAATATTTTTTCATGAACCAGGAAGTTTTATATAAAAAAGTATTCCATTTGACAAGTTCCTTGACCGACAGCTTCCCCGTCGCCGGCGCTCGGATTCTAAATATTTTCATAAAGAACCTGCTTGGAAATCAAATTTTGCATAATTTATTTCTGCTTCAAAACAAGCGAAAAATCAAAAAGATCAAGCAATTTAATAGCTTTCTCCTGGTAGCAGATTTAAATATAGGCGATGCTGTCACCTGTTCATCGGCGATCGCTGCTCTAAGAAAGATTTTCCCCCATGCTGAAATTGATTATGTAGTTAAGGAATCGACCGGCGTTCTATTTTACCGCAATCCCGACATTTCAAATATTTATCCTATATTCGACTCTGCTCCTTTTCCGAATAAAAAAGATCTTGATACACTCTCTCAAATTGCAAACGGCAAAAATTATGATCTTATTTTTAATCTTAGTCCAATGATTAACAATAAGATATTCAGCAAGAAAAAGGCAATAAATTTTTTATTAGTTGCGGAAGAATTAATAAGAAATGAAAAAAGCATCATCTCAATGAATAATGTCGCATTTCAAATTCATAATTTAATTACCGGTGTGTTCAATGAATTCTCTTCGCTTGAGGCTGAAGGCAGCTATAAAGGTACAAGCATTTTCATTTCAGATGAAGCAATTAACGAAGCAAAGAATTTTCTTTCTAAGGTCGACATTCCGAATGACAGTCCGGTAGTTATGCTAAACCCGGATGCTTCAGGAAAATTTACACAAATACCTTTTGACTTACTGGCAGAACTATTAACAAGACTTTGCAGATTAGGCTGCAGAATTTTATTAGGTGAAGGTCATGCAGAGCCTAATATTGAAGACAGGCTAATTGAAGCATTGCCGGAAGATTTAAGAGAGAGGGTAGCTCTTGTACCCGCTTATTATGAGCTTGATGTTTATTCAGCTATAATAGATTTATCGGATATTTTTATCACAGCCGATACAGGTCCGCTTCATATTGCCGCAGCGAGAAAATTTTCCGGTAATAATTTAACTCCGTTAAGAAATAGAAC
>JBJKRP010000181.1:0-5166 GCA_046704565.1 Ignavibacteriaceae bacterium
GGGTTGCCCCAATCCAAAACCGGATTTTGCATGGCACGAAGAGGCAAATATAAATACACCAGTACAAGTACGGGGATGAACACGGTAAACATCAAAGCAATCCGTTTAATACTGCTTTTGCTTAAGCCGTATTTAGAAAAGTATAAATATGCGGCACCCGGAATTATATACAAGGTCGTCATATGGTTGGTAAAACCGAGAGCAAGAAATAATGCAAACACATTCCACGGATTAAGGAAACCCAATTTTGCCGGATCTTCTTTATGAAGATACGCTCTGATAAGAAAATAAATAATCAGGCAAAATAAAAATAACTGGAGAGAATAAACTTCCACCGAAGTGCCTTGCATCCAGAAAGTCTTGTCAAAGCCTAATATCAATCCTCCAAAGACGGCTCCAAGATATTTTTTTGCCTCCGGAATGTCGTGCCTATTTGTAACTTCTTTTATCTGTCCGTTTTTCTTTTTTGATTTTGATTGAGCTTTAACCTGGTTGTAATTTTTAGAAGGAATAAACTCTTTAACATTATCCAGCACGAGCTTGGAAGTATAAACAAAAACAATAACTGCCAAGGAACACCAGACTGCCGTTAGTAAATTCAATTGGTAGATTTTCGAAATCGGCAGGGGCAGTAAGTAAAACAAATGTCCTAATATTGTAAATAACGGATAACCTGTCGGGTGAGCAATCCCGAGTACAGCTTGAACGGTTGCCAGTTCACCGGAGTCAATTTCAACTACCGAGGGAGCCAGAGTGGTTAAGTAGATAATGAAGACAAATAAACCTGTCAGAACTGCGTAGTACTTTTTCAGAAAACTCAATTTCACTCTTCTAAATATTTAGCAAAAATTGCCTGGTTTAATTTAATGATTTCCGACAATTTGTTCTTTAGCTGTTCTGCAGATTTAAATCCCATTTTTATTGAGACCGGTGTAAGCCTTTCCTCAATTAGCGGAATCGAGCCGGACGAGCTGTTGAAGATATTTTGATTGTTGAGTTCAAACTCCTTGAGGAAAATAAAATTTTCTTTTAGTTTATTCAGATTGCTAAATTCTTTTTCGCATGAGAGTTTTGAAATAACCGGCTCAATCCTTTTACCCTTAAAAATTGAAAATAATTTCTTGTCACTTAATAAAAAATATTGAACTAAAAATTCGATATCCGTTAAGCCTCCTTTGCTTCTTTTAAGATTAAAGCTTTGGATTGAGGATGAAGAAATTTTGGGATACAGCTTTATCCTCATTTCCCGAATTTCTTTTTGGAGATTTTTGGGATCTGTTACGGCAATTCTATTTCTAATTGCTTTGTTCAGCAGGTTAAAAATTCTTTTCTCGCCGGTAATAAAATTAACTTTTGTAAAAGCCTGCAATTCCCAAATCCTTGCCCTGCTGAGAATGTAATTACAGTAGCTTTCCGTGTCCCAGGTAATATTGCTGCTTTTACCTTCCGGGCGCAGCCTGCAGTCTACGTCGAACGGCTTTAATTCGTCTTTCAGCTTAGTCAGAAGCTTCTGAAAATATTTTTGGACGTCCGGCAGCATGTTAATATTATTTATTCCAAAGATTAAATCTATATCGGATTTAAAAGTTACCTCGCCTGAACCGAGGCTTCCTAAAGCGGCAATCATAAAACCGGCTTTTTTAATCTTATCCGGCAAAGCCTTCTCTGCCGTTTTGCTAATTGAATGGAAGAAAAAATTTTTAAGTAAAACAGAGACATTTTGCGAATCTATTAGATCAAGTGTGAACTGTACTGCCGTGACAAATAGTATTTCTTTTAAATTTAGACTTTGAATGCTTTTTTTGTTAAGCTTCTCAAAGGCTTTTTTTGTAAGGAAGTATTCTCTCAAGTCATGGTCTTCAGCAAACAGGTCAACCGACAACTGCGAAAACTCGGCAAGCTTCAAGAACGCATAAAATAATTTCTTATCCTTAAACTCTTTATACCAGACTGACGGAAGTGAAGAATTTCTGATTACCCTCGCAAAGTTCTGTAATACCTGGTCCGGATTTACAGAAGTTCTCAGATATTCGAGCAGAGCAGGTTCAATCATAATAAAATTATCACGGCATGATTTGTCAAATTGCCTTTGCCCGAGGAGACCTTTCCCATCGCGGAGGAATTGCAGATTAGTCCCGGCTTTAGTTTTGTTCCTGAAATTTATATCGGCTGTAGTACTTAACTTTTTTGAAGAAGAAGCATTGATCCCCATAATTGAGTCATATAATTTTAGTACTGCTCTCCTGTTTTCGAAAACTGCATGCCTAAACTCCGTTGAGTTTTTAAAGCTTAAAAACGCGCTTAATTTTTCAAGAGTCTCTCCTTCCGTGGGAATAGTGTGAGTCTGCGAATCATTCATTAGCTGGAGGAAGTGTTCTATACGACGATAAAAAATGTACGAACCATTCAGTAAAGTTGATTCTTCTTTTGAGAGAAAGCCGGATGCAGACAATCTTTCGATTGCTACCAATGTATTGGAAGTCCTGACAAAATTATTTCTGCCTCCGTTTAAAAGCTGCAATGCTTGTACAGAAAATTCAATGTCCCTGATTCCGCCCGGAATTAACTTTATATTCTCTTCATCGCTAAGGTTTTTTTCGATGTTGGCTTTCAGCTTCTTAATTTGTTCTATGGGCGGTGTTACAAACGAAAGCGGATAAACGAAAGATTTTATATAACTCTCAAAGCTTTCATACAAAGTATCGCTGCCCGTACAAAAATTCATTTTGATAAGCATCTGGCGCTCCCAGTCTTCGCCGCGACTTTCATAATAATTTAGATATTCGGGGAGAGACCTGCACAGCGGGGAATTTCTGCCGTCCGGTCGAAGCCTGAAATCGACACGGTAAATGTAGCCTGTGCTGGAAAGTGAGGATGAACTTTCGATAAAAAGGTAAATTACTTCATTAAGAATTTCGCTGTAAAGCTTTTTGTTGGGCAGCAATTCATCTTCATCAAAAAAAATGATCAGATCGATATCGGAACTATAATTGAGTTCGCCGCCGCCAAGCTTGCCCAGCGAGATTAAACAATATTTCCTATCCGGGTCTTTCAACGAATATTTTTGAAGGACTTCCGAATAGCAAATAGAAAAAAGCCCGGCAGTAATTACGTTGGCAAGATCGGAAAGTTCTTTTGTAATTTCTTTTAGTGAAGACTTTCTCAGGATATCTTTGACCCCCGTCCTCAACATCTCTTTACGCTTAAATGTCCTTAAAGAATTTATCTTTGCCTGGAAAGACCTGAAGCTCGAAAGTGACTCCCTAACGTTGTCAGACAATTTTTCATAGCTTATCTTTTCTTCAAGAGTTGAGGGGTTTACAATCCAGTAGAAATATTCCGGATTTCTGACGAGTATATCTGTAAGATAGTTGCTGCTGAATGCTATGGCGCTGAGTATCTCGATGTAATGCGGATACCTTAAGCATTCGTTTAAGAACGTTGCCTTATCATACATCCCCATGATTATTCTCAGCAGGTTTGATTCCGAACTGAACGAGAAAAATCTATCGGAAAGCTCGGATTCAAAAAGCTGAACGACCCGGTCGAAAGTTCCGGGTTCAATATATCCCGCCGTTTGCTCGAATAATTTACGGATAAACTCTTGAGAAAGCTTATAATTTTTCTTTAAATGGACCACAGTACTAAAATTTTTATTTCCGTTATTTAAAGTAAATGAAATGACCGTAAATGGAAAATATGAAATATGATACCAAACTTCTTAAATTGCATTTCAAAGCCTCAATGGTTAATTTTGAGCTCAATATTCCTATGGAGAATCATTTTAGATGAAAAGTTTGGTGAAAACAATTTTTGGCGACAAGCAGCAGAAAGACATGAAAAAACTGCTGCCCATAGTCGACGAAATAAACGAAGAATATGAGAAAATTAAGGACTTATCTGATGACGAGCTGAGAGCAAAGACCCAGGAATTTAAAGAAAAAATTCAGAATAGCACCTCGGAATTAAAACAGAAAATTGAAGATGAGCGGGCAAAACTTCAATCCAATGAAGAGTTTGATGTTCATGTTATATATGATGAGATAGAACGGCTTGAAGAAGAACTTGACGAGCAGTATGAGGATATCCTTGATGAGATTTTACCCGAAGCTTTTGCTGTTGTTAAGGTAACCTGTCAGCGGCTTGTAGGAAAAAGCTGGACTGTTGCGGGCAGCAAAACTACCTGGGATATGGTTCCCTACGATGTTCAGCTTGTCGGTGGAATAGTACTTCATCAAGGTAAGATTGCAGAAATGGCAACCGGTGAAGGAAAAACCCTTGTAGCTACACTTCCAATGTATTTAAATGCTTTGACGGGAAGAGGAGTACATCTTGTTACTGTGAACGACTACCTGGCATTGCGCGACAGCGAGTGGATGGGAGAAATATTTAAGTTTCATGGACTTTCAGTGGGCGTTATCCTTAATACTATGGAACCGGATCAGAGGAAAACTCAGTACGAATGCGATATTACGTACGGTACAAACAACGAGTTCGGTTTCGACTATCTAAGAGATAACATGGCGGTAGAAAAAGAATTCCAGGTTCAGCGCAAACACAATTATGCTATTGTTGATGAAGTCGATTCGGTTTTAATTGATGAAGCAAGAACGCCGCTTATTATTTCAGGTCCGGTTGAAGTTGACGACCAGAAGTTTGATGAAATGAAACCGAGAGTTGAGCGTTTGTACCGCCTTCAGTTGAACCTGGTAGCAAAGATGGTGCAGGAAGCGGAAGAGCTTCTAAACAATAATGATAAAAATGATACCAATGAAGCCGGTATACAGCTTTTGCGAGCTTATCATGGTCTTCCCAAGAACAACAAGCTTGCAAAGGTTTTAAGCGAGCCCGTAAATAAAAAGCTGATGCAATCTACCGAGATGGAGTTCCTGCGCGAGAAGGCAAAGAACATGTATATTATTGACGATGAGCTATACTTCGTTATTGATGAAAAGAATAATACAATCGACCTCACTGAAAAGGGAAGGCAAGAACTTGCAAAAGGAACCGGAATGGAAAAGGATTATTTCATACTTCCCGACCTCGGCACCGAAATCAGCAAGCTTGAGCATGACGCTTCTTTGACCGACGATGATAAGCTGAAAAAGAAAGACATGCTTTACAACCGTTACTCGGAAAGCAGCGACCGCATCCATACTATCCACC
>JBJKRP010000182.1:0-24843 GCA_046704565.1 Ignavibacteriaceae bacterium
TGCTTACACTCCGGCACATAATGTGCCGGAGTGTAAGCATGCTCGAGGCTTAATAAGTCTTCAACTTTTTTATTCTGCGAAAGCAACTCCGAAAACACATCGATGTACCTGGTTACCTCGCCTTCACCGATTAATTGAAGACCAAGCAGCTTCATCCCCGGCATCTTATAAACGAGCTTTCCCAAAATATTTTTCGAATCCGGATGGTAATCAGGTCTGTCGTACCAGCAGCCTATAACGCTGCTTGTCCTATAGCCAAGCTTTGTTGCTCTGCTTTCGGTAATACCGGATGTGCAGATTATATTCTCAAACAGCTTGAGTGAAACAGTACCTGTGGAACCGGTAAAAAGACTTTTTTCTTTTGAAGATACTCCCGCTATAGAATCGGCAGCGGTTCTTGCCATCCTGTTGGATAAAGAGCCGAAAGAAAAGTAATCCTTCTTATCGGCAACTATATTCTTGATCTCAACACAGTCGCCTGCAGCCCAAATACCGGGAACGTTGGTTCGCATTTGCTCATCTACTACAATACCGCCAAGCCTTCCTACTTTAATATTAGATTCTTCTGCCAGTCTTGCGTTCGGCTTAACGCCGAGACAGTAAAAAACAAAGTCGGAAAAAATATTTTGCCCGTCTTCAAGAAAAACAACAGGCAGTCCGTTTCCATCAAGCTCAATTTTATTTACGGACGACGAAAGCTTCAGTTGAATATTTTTTCGCCTGATGCGGCATTCAATATATTCCGATATTTCCGCATCAAGTATAGAGCTAAGTATTTTTTCTTCTTTTTCTATTAGGACTGTCTCAATCCCCCAGAGTGAAGTGAGCGATTCAACGAGCTCGCAGCCTATAAACCCGCCGCCGATAACGACCGCCCTTTTTATTTTCCCTGCTTGCGCAAGCTGTCTAAAATATATTGAATCAGCAGGAGAATGGAATGAAGAGATAAGCGGTGGGGCAGGGAAAGGAAACTTCGGCTTTACCGGCTCCGAACCCGAAGCGAAAATTAAATATTCATAGGACAGTTCAAACTCATCTCCCGTCTCGCAATTTCTGCATAAAACTTTTTTCTTTTCTGAATAGATCTTAATGACTTCCGTCTTGATTAATACTTGAACACCTTTGACATCCTGGAAAAAACTTACCGAGCGCAATGCACCGTAAGGAGTCTTCATCAGATCAGACAAATCATTTAGATCGCCGGAGGCATACAAAGGCAGTCCGCAGCTGCTGAAAGATATAAACCCGCTCCTTTCGATAATGGTTATTTTATAATCAGGGCACAGCCTTTTTAATCTTGCTGCGGCTTTACAACCTGCCGCCATCCCTCCTATAATTATTACACTGCACATCTAAACACATCAAGCTTCTATTTCTCTTCTTACGGAAAGAGCAATTTTATAAAAGATGGAAATCAAAAAGATACCGACAGCCCATATTCCAATTGAGATAAACGATTCGGGAATAGTCGGCCAATACTGGATTACTATGCCGAACGGCGACGTAATGAAACCGGTTATAACAATCCCTAATCCCTTATCGATCCATATTGAAAGGAAAACGACAATGCACGTTGCAAACAATATTTTATCGTTGTTTCGAAACTTCGGCGTAATCAAAAATATGAGCGAACCAAGTCCAAGTATTCCCGAAGTCCACATCCAGGGAACTAATCTGGCTTTGCCGTCCAGCCCTGCATAAAGATATTGCAGGTGCGAGACGTGTTCCGGCATGCCGCTGTATAGCGTCGTAAAGAATTCCATTAAAATAAAGAATACGTTTACACACATTGCGTATGTAATTATCAGTCCTAATTTCTTCAAAGCTTCTTCGCCGGGATTAAACTTAGTCAGCTTCCTTAATACCAGGCAAAAAATAACCAGGAGTGCCGGACCCGCCGAGAATGCCGACGCTAAAAACCTGGGGGCGAGTATTGCCGTCAGCCAGAACGGTCTCCCGGCAAGACCAGCAAACAAGAATGCCGTAACGGTATGAATGCTTACCGCCCACGGAATCGAAATAATAATTATAGGTCTTATCCAGCGCGGCGGCGCAATTGATTTATGTTCGGCAGACAACGTTACACGCGTTATAACTACATTCAGGACAAGGTAGCCGCTTAAGGCAAGTACGTCCCAGAACATTAAGGAATGAAAAGTCGGGTACAAAAAAATATTTGCAACCCTCATCGGCTGACCGAGATCAACTGTAACAAAAAGAATGCACATGACTATTGAAGCGATAGCTAGAAATTCTCCCAGTATTGTTATCTTGCCGAAAGCCTTATAGTCATGAAGATAATATGGAAGGACTACCATAACAGCCGAAGCCGCTACTCCGACTATAAAAGTAAACTGTGCAATATAAAGACCCCAGCTTACATTCCGGCTCATTCCGGTTAAACCTAACCCGTAATTAAACTGTTTCATATAGAAATAAAATCCAACTGCAATAACTGCCGCAAGAAGGAAGAGCCAGCTCCAGTATTTCTTATTTCCTTTTAGTGCATACTCTAACATTTTAAGACCTTATACGAGATAATAAATTTCAGGGTTCGTTCCCAGACCGGGCTTACGCCTGACGGAAAAATTTTCTTTCAATAACTTTCTAACTTCAGATTCCGGGTCGTTTAGATTTCCAAATATCAGAGCTTTTTCAGGGCATACTTCAACGCATGCGGGCTGTAAGCCCTGTGATAATCTCTCGTCGCAAAACTCACATTTCTCAACAACGCCTTTCGTCCTTGTTGGAAAATCCGGATTGATTTCTTTAATAAATGGTCTCGGGTCTCTCCAGTTAAAGCTTCGTGAGCCATAAGGGCACGCAGCCATACAATATCTGCAGCCGATGCAGCGATGCCAGTCCATCATTACAATGCCGTCATCGCGCTTGAAAGTTGCCTGTGTGGGACAGACTTCTACACACGGCGGGCTGTCGCAGTTATTGCAAAAAACCGGGACATGTTTATTCTTTAATTCATCGCCCATATAAAAATTTTCCTGGTCTATGAATGCATTTTCATACGGCTCCTTCCATATCCATTTTATTTCATCCTTACTTTCACCGAAATCAGGGATGTTGTGTATCTTGTTGCATTCATCGATACACTTTGTGCAGCCTTCCTTACACTTTCTTAAATCAACTACCATCGCCAGCCTGACTTTGGATGCGGCTTTTGCTGCCGTATCTTTTTTAGGAATGCCAATGCCCTGGGAAATAATTTTTGACGCGGTGTCTTTTGTCTTAGCGCTTATAAACTCGCCGGCTGTAATTCCCACTGCCGTAAGACCGGCAGCTTTCAGGAAATTTCTTCTGCTCTTGTTCATTGCTTTACCTCCGGCTTGTTTATTTCTGTATGACAATCCCAGCAGTATGGCGAGACTGCCATATAGCTATGGCACCTGTCGCAGAACTGTGATGAATTAGAATGACTGTTCAGACATGTTCCTGTAAGGCTCATATTAAATTCTTTTTGATCGGCTGAGAGGTAAGTTCTTTTCGCAAGTCTTACGACTTCGTACCGCCAATTATTTAATAAAACCATGTGCCGGGTCCTCATAAATTCAGTCGTGTTCACACATGTCTTTACATTTTTATTTGAAGGTAAAACAAGCTGCGGTGCTTTAATAGCTTCCTTCCCTTCCGAAATGTTGTACCAGAAAGGAGAGGTGAATAAAGCCGTAAAGATTATTAATCCTATAATTATTTTTCCGGAATCATACATCGTGTTCTTTTGCTCCTGCTAAAGGTTCGCCGCGCAAGTCGGTAGTGCGTTCCTTCCCGCCTTTCATAACCAGGGCGTTGCCGACGAGCTCATGAACTCCCCCGACGTCTACACCGCCTACCCAGTATTCCATTAGCGGCGGAAGAGTCGCTTTGTCGATTGCACAGATACAGCCGAGTAAATTAACGCCGTGTTTTTCTTTAACAAACTTCACGGCATTTGCTCTCGGAAGTCCGCCGCGCATCCGCATTTCAAAGTTTTCATCGGTTCCCAAACCGGCGCCGCTGCCGCAGCAGAACGTCTGTTCTTTAATGGTATTATCAGGCATCTCGAAGAAGTAATTACAAGAGCTTTTTATCAGGTAACGCGGCTCTTCAATTAATCCCAGCGCACGCGCAGGATTGCATGAATCATGAAAAGTAACCCGGCGGTGATTGTTCCTGGTTTTATCCAGTTTAATTTTGTTATTCTTTACAAGGTCTGCTGTAAACTCACAGATATGAACCATCTTCGTTGATACCGCATTCTCAAATTTAGTTCCGGTTACCGGAGATACCGGAGCTTCAAGAAAATCTGCCGGTCCATTCAGAGTATCCATATATTGATGTATTACCCTCCACATGTGTCCGCATTCGCCGCCGAGTATCCATTTAACTCCGAGACGCTTTGCTTCGGCATACATCTTTGCATTAAGGCTTTTCATCAGGTCATGAGAAATAAACGATCCGAAGTTACCGCCTTCGGAGGCGTAAGAGCTCCAGGTATAGTCCAGACCAATTTCATGAAACAAAGCAAGGTACCCGAGCAATGTATAATAGTGCGGCGTTCCAAAATAATCCGCCGAGGGAGTAATGAAAAGTATCTCTGCTCCTTTCTTATTAATCGGCGCATCGACCTTTACCCCTGTAATAGACTCAAGTTCATCAACAGCAAACTCGATGCTGTCTTTAAACCCGTGCGGCTGAATGCCGAGGTGGTTCCCTGTCCTAAAGCTGTTTGCAACCGGGGTTATAATCCAATCGATATTAATGCCGATTAAATTCAGGAGTTCCCTTACCAGCAGCGTAATCTCTGCAGTATCAATTCCATATGGACAAAACAACGAACAGCGCCTGCACTGAGTGCACTGGAAAAAATAATAGAACCATTCTTTTAGTACGTCGACGGTCAGTTCACGCGATCCGGATAGCTTCCCAAAGATTTTACCGGCAAGAGTGAAATCGTTCCTGTAGACAGAGCGCAGAAGCTCGGCTCTTAATACCGGCATATTTTTAGGATCGCCTGAGCCTATAAAGAAATGACACTTATCGGCGCAGGCTCCGCACCTTACACAGATATCCATAAATATTTTCAACGAGCGGAACCTGTCCAGCCTGTCTCGTAAGCCTTCGAGAATAATCTGCTTCCAGTTTTCCGGAAGCTGCCAGTCGGTATCGGTCGGCTGCCATTTCCTCGGATTGGGCTGCTTAAGGTATTCGACACTTTTCGGGCTGCCGCCGTAATTGAAAACGCCGTGCTTAAATTCAACTGCCGGGTCTAACCAATCGTTATGATCAGGTTTATAATCAATATTGCCCGCTAATTCTTCAGGCTTCAATTTTTGTTCAGACATAATTATTGTTCCTTTTCAACCGGCAGACCGGAAGCTTTCATCTTATCTCTAAATTCATCTTCATACTCTTCATAAGTATGAACCATCACCGGTCGGTTCCATGGATTTACATGCCTTTTCATCCTGCTGTTGTTAGCCAGGTTTCTTGTCGGTGAAAGAAATATCCCCGGCATGTGCAGCAGCTTGCTGAATGGAAAATAAATTAACAGCGAACAAACGAGAAAAAGGTGGACGTAGAATAAGACTCCGATTTCCCCGGGAATTGCCGGATGTAAGCTGAATAAGCCGATGGCAAGCTCTTTTACTCCTACAATATCTACCCTGTCAAAATACCTCATCAATATGCCGGTTACAGCTATACTCAATAGCAGGAACAGCGGGAAATAATCGGAAGAGAGAGAGATGTACCTCAGCTTCAAGTCGGCTACCCTTCTAAGAGTTAAATACAGAAGCGCGATTATTATTACTGCATCGGTAATATACAATACCGGCAAGCCGATCTCTAAGAATCCGTCAAGGTTCTGCAGAGCCGGAACAAAGAAAGGCACCGGTTCCATAAAAAATCTAAAGTGTCTTAAGAAGATAATCAAGAAAGACCAATGGAATGCCAGCGCTCCAAGCCAGAGATATTTATTACTGCCGTAAACGAGTCTCGGTCCGTTCTTTAGTTCTGACTTTGTATTCCTGAATAAAGAACGGAATAATAAAATTTCAAGAAGCATTCTTCCTATTACGCCAAGTGTTGTGTCCGGACTTTCAAGCCTGCTGCTCTTTATCCATGGCAAAGACGTCTGCTGCCCGGCAACAGTAGGAATATGAAACGGGACTGGCGAGTTCGCCCACTTAATAACCTGCGCTATAATGCCGCAGATAAAGATCACGATTGCTGTATAAGGAATTACTATCCCAAAAAGAATATCAAGCTTAAAAGCGCCTGCACCTATTATTGCTGCGGCAATCAAAATAAAAACAAACAGTAGTGAAAAGACAATATTCCTTAGCGCACCATTGTTACCAATGCTTCTCCGGGTAGAGACCTTATCATGTTCCATTATTCTACTGCTCCATTCATTTCATTGAATAGTATTTTTGCCTTTATCTCTTTCACTCTTATCTGAAAAATCTTTTCTCTCGCTTCCATATACAGGTCGAAGGCTGCTAAGGCAATGTCATCAATAATTGAATTCAGTTCCATCATTTCCTTCATTGCATCGTCCCGTCTGATTTCATCCTTAACCGCTTCATGGATTATTCTTTTTAGAGGGAAGATAAACCCTGCTGCTTGAGAAGGAGAAAATTCCTGAACGGCTCTGATCTTTATTATGTCTCTTAAAGCGTCTTTAATCTTAACCGGGTTGACGTCTCCGATAATTTCATCGAAGATATTTACTGCGCACTCGGAAACGGAAAAGCCCACCGGGTTGCTGAACCTGTCTTTCTGAAGTCTTAAGAATTTTGAAGTCTCAGCGGGATAGCTGTCTGCAATAGACCGGATCCATCTGCCGACAATATCAGACTTCTTTGCCGATAATAATTCCTTTAGCATTGGTTATCACACGTAAGTAAAGCCACCTTCGAGGCAGCAACATTCCCTGCCGGGCGTGCTATTTACCAGGTTAAATTACCTCGAAGGCTTCAAAAAATCAGACGCAGCCTGTAGGCTTTGCAAGCCCGGCAACCTTACAGGCGCCTTTCGCCGGACCGGAAGGATAAAGCTCGTAAATTTCCTTAAGCGAGAAGCCGGTCTCTTTGCAAACCTTCCTGATCATCGGTGCAATTCCAAATTGCTTGTAATAATCTCTCAGGTAATAGACTATTTTCCAATGAGCTTCCGTCATTTGGGTAATGTCTTCGGTTGAAGCCAATGCCTTTGCAACTTCTTCATTCCATTGCTCTGGCTTTTGGATAAAGCCGTCTTCATCCACTTCAATCTTAAGATCATTATATTCGAATACTGGCATAGTTCCGTCCTATCTTTTTTGTTAATGATAATTCAGTTAATATTTTTCATTAGTCAATACGAGCTTATGCATGGCTGCATGCACGGCTCACTTCATTTCAATGTAACCGCACGGACAATTATCCGCGCACTTCTTACAGCCCTTGCAAAAATCCAGCTTGAATTTATAAGCCTGGTGTTTTATTACCGGCTTAACAATCGCCTGGTCCTGGCAATAGCTCCAGCATGTGCCGCAGTCGAAGCATGACCCGCAGCTCATACATCTCTTAGCTTCATCTATAGCCTGCTGTTCCGTTAAAGTAGAGGTTATCTCTGCATCCGGTTCTTTTAATCTCTCGTCAGGTTTAAGCCTGAACGGCTCGCTTCGAAGCTTGCTTTCGTAATAGCTCAGAATAACCTTATCATAAGTAATTACAGGCGGCTTTACATCAGCTTCTGCAGCTATGTTCCTGAACCTGTTGTGGATAGTTTCGGCAGCCTTCCTGCCGTTAAAGATAGCAATGGTTACTAAACCAAGCTCTATGTCATCTCCGCCCGTGTATGTGTTTGGAATTTCCGTAGCGAAGTTTTCATCCGCTTTAATCCAGCCTTTTCCGTCTTTACCTTCATGCAGAATATCAAGTCCGTTAAAGTCCGGCTCCTGGCTGATTGCGGCTATAACGGTTGAAGCCTCTAAATCAAAATAAGAGTCCGGAACCGGTACGGGACGTCTTCTGCCGGAAGCGTCAGGCTCGCCCAACTCCATACGCTGACATTTCATTTTAATAACAACATCGTCGTCCTTCTGTAATTCGACAGGCGCCGCTAAGAATTCTATCTTTATTCCTTCTTCTTCGGCACCGGCTATTTCTTCTTCGATTGCCGGCATTTCCTTTTTTGTACGGCGGTAGACTATTGTTACATCAGCACCAAGCCTTCTGGAAACGCGTGCAGCATCTATTGCTGTATCACCGCCGCCAACCACTAAAACTTTGCCGCCTACTTCTGCCTTTTCACCGGAATTAATCCTATGAAGGAACTCTGTACCGGTAAATACATTTTTTGCGTCCTCGTTGGATAATCCCAGAAGCTTGCCTTTGTGGGCTCCTATTCCGACAAAGATTGCATCGTAATTTTTCTGAAGCTCCTCGTAGGCAATATCTTTGCCTACAATCCTGTTGCAATTTATCTCCACTCCAAGGTCTTCAATTCTTTTTATTTCTTTATCAAGAATTTCCTGCGGAAGTCTGTAATCCGGTATCCCGTACCGCAGCATCCCACCCGGCTTTGGAAATGCTTCAAACACAGTAACGCTGTAGCCTCTTCTTTTTAATTGATAGGCGCAAGAAAGACCTGCAGGACCCGAACCAATAACAGCTATCTTCTCAGGATAACTTTCTTCGGAAACCTTTTTTAACCTGAAGCCCTTTTCCAGTGCAAAGTCTCCGACAAACCTTTCCAGGTTATTAATGCTTACCGCCCCGTCCTTATGATTGCGGTTGCATTCAACCTCGCAAGGATGCGGGCAAACTCTTCCGCAAGACGATGGGAAAGGATTTTTTTCGGTTAATATCTCCCATGCTTTCTCATAAGATTCGCTGAAGCTTCTTCCGCAATCTTCCGACTGACTTATTGTCGTTAGAAATTCACGGATGTTTGTTCCATTCGGACAGCCGTTGGAACACGGTGCGGTCTTCGGAACATAAACCGGTCGAAGCGTTGAAGTTTCTACAGCCGAGCCGCCCGGCGAATAAGTCCTTAATCCTCCAAGCGGTCTTGCCTTCTTTACTATTTTTGCCATTACAGAATTCTTTCTTTAAATCATCTTATTTAACAGAAATTGATCGCCTTCAATTTGATCTTTAATAATAAAGTACCAGGGTTTCAATTTTCAATTTCAATCATTACCATATTTTTATGCTAAGTTATTCCTACCAGCCTGTATTCATTATGCTTTTTTTTTATTTCATGAAAGCTCTTAGCGCACCTGATCATGCCTCTGACCCACTCGGGAGTGGCAAGAGCATGTACGTGCAGATAGCTGGCAAAAACATTCTTGTACGTCAACCCGTCTCTGCCGTAAAAGCAGCCGCAGCCGCGGGAAACACTAAGGCAGCTTTCTATCCCGGGATCGTAGTCGCTTATCTTAGAATAATGGAACTCATGTCCTTTAATAACCGTTCCTATCTCATAGAAAGGATTCTCCGAATCAACCGACATTTCGCAGTAGCCGTGACCCTGCGGCTTATCAAACATATTTATTACAATTGGAAGAACGCCTGACAGCGAGTATCTTCTTTCTTTCCAGACAATCTCTTTGGCAAGATACATCAAGCCGCCGCACTCTGCGTAGATCGGCAAGCCGTCTTCCGCCATCTTTTTTATCGCGGCAATCATTCCCCTATTCATAGAAATTTTACTTAAGTTCATTTCCGGAAAGCCGCCGCCTACATACAATGCGTCGAGGTCTTCAAAAAAAGTATTGTGCACCGACGATATTGGTATAAGCTCCGCACCCTCGGCTCTAAGCATCTCCAGGTTTTCCGGGTAATAAAATGAGAAAGCCTTATCATTGAAGTAGCCTATCTTAACGTCAACAGGCTCATAACATTTCTGCTGTTCAAGGCTGCCGGCATATTCCTGCTTAACGCGGGGCGCTTCTTCCGCAATCTCAAGTACTTTCTCAACATCAACATTATTCTTTACAACATTTTCCAGCTCACTTAGGAATAAGGAATTCTTGCCAAGCTCTCCAGGTGTTACAAGTCCAAGATACCTTGAAGGGAGAATCTGGCTGCACGGCAGCTTAGGTATTGTACCTATAACGGGGATGCCCGTTAATTCTTCAATCGAGCTTCTTGTTACCTTCTCATGCCTCCCGCCCGCAACGCGATTTAATATTACTCCTTTAATGGACAGAGCTGGATCCATAGCCATGCAGCCGAGTATTGATGCCGCCGCAGTCCTTGTAACCTTGGAAACATTAAGTATTATGATCACCGGCGAATGAAGAAGCTTTGCGAGCTCGGCGGTACTGTAAACTCCTTTATCGTCAACTCCATCGAACAACCCCCTGTTGCCTTCAACAATATTAATCCCGTCGCAGACGGCATTCTTGTAAAAAGAGCCCTTTGTTGTTTGATCACCCATCATGAAAGTATCAATATTCCTGGCTGGTTTGCCAAGAGCCAAACTCAGCCAGGCTGCATCTATATAATCAGGTCCCTTCTTGAAACCGGAGACATTTATGCCCTTGTTTCTCAAACAGGTAATTAATCCGCAGGCAACAACTGTCTTCCCGGAATCTCCGGAGAGTCCGCTGATTACAACTCTTGGGTAATTACTTTCATTCATCGCTTCTTAATTAAATTAAAGGAACAGGCAGATGGTACAAAGGCATAAGGAAAAGCCGTGATAAACATTTTACGAATTCTTGGTTTGAAAATTCAGAACTCAATGTCAACCTTATACCTGTATACCATTATAACCTGTACCCTTATTCCTCCTGCAATTAATTTTCGGCACCTTCCTTATGAGGAATTTCAATAAAGCTTCCTCCGAAATAAGTATAGATGCATTTCCCGCTTTCGATCAGTTCTCTAATCGCGGATTTAGCCAGGGCTTTGTCGCAACTTTCGCCGAACAGCTCAAGAACTGCCTTTGTAAGGTCGGTGGCTTTCCACTTCTTCTGGCCCATGCTATCTTTGATCATCTTATACATAGCATCGGAAACTTCTTCAACCTTTACTTGCTCAGCCATAATAACCTCCTTATTAATAAGTCAGATGTACCGAACGTTTAAATGTTAAGCCGGCATGCTTGAAGTCGTCAATATGTTCCTTCTGGAACGGTATGCCGGTCAACTGGAAAAACCTGGACCAGCCGATCCTGTTAATCCACTCGCCCATTCTCTCGTATGGTCTTGCATTCTGCGCCCATACCTCGACAAGATTCTTAACCGCGTCTACAACCTCGGGCCATCTCGGCGGATTGTTCGGCAAAAAAGGAATAGCAAGCTTTGAGAACATGGGCTCGCTTCTTGCATTGGAAACTTTTCCTCCAACCCAAATTGAAACGCCGTCGTTCAACGGATCGTTTAACGGCATTGCGGGACATACCGTGTAGCAGTTTGCGCAGAACATGCAGCGCTCTTCAATTACCTCAACCGAAGGCTGACCTTCATACATTGCAGGCTTAACCGCTGCAGTAGGACAGGCAGAAACAACCGAAGGTATCTCGCACATAGCCTTCAACTTGTCGCGCTTTACTTTCGGAGGACGCCTGTGAATTCCAAGTATCGCTATATCGGAACAGTGGACTGCGCCGCACATATTAAGACAGCAGGCTAAAGCAATGCGAAGCTTTGCAGGCAGCTTTGTCTCGGTAAAATACTCGATCAGCTCATCCATTACCGACTTTACAATGCCCGATGCATCTGTTGCGGCTGAATGACAATGTACCCAACCCTGTGTGTGTACAATGTTGGATATCGAATTTGCCATACCGCCCACCGGGTGACCTAACGCCTTCAAATCCCTTATTAAAGGCTCTATGTTCAATTCATCCGTCAGCAGGAACTCAACATTGTTGCGGCTTGTAAACCTCAGGTAGCCGCCGGAGTACTTGTCTGCAAGCTCGGCATACTTCCTGATCTTATCGATGCTGAGCAATCTCGGCGACCCGGCTCGTACCGTATACAGCTTTGCGCCTGTCTCCGATACGGTAACCATAACGCCGGGCTTTAATACTTCATGATATTTCCATTTGCCATAATTCTCTTTAATAATCGGCGGCAGAAACTTTTCATAGTGCGGCGGACCAATATCCGTTTTCCTTTTCTTTTTCTCTTCAGCCATTGTTATATTCCTTTTAGAAAATGTCTTTTAAAAATTTCGATTTATATTTTCCTGTCCTTATTCCGTATCTTAATCCTACACGCAAGCTTTTGATTTACTTACCTTAAGATTAAGTCTTATTTTGCTTCTTCTTCAGAGCCTTCATCATCTTCGAAGTATTCCTCGTAGAAGACGTAAGGATTCTCTCTCGGATGAGCCACCATCTCGGGCAACGGTTCAAGACCGATTGCCTCAAGGAAGTTGCCCATACCGACTCTCTGGATGAACTCGCCGATACGCTCGCGGTTCTTTCCGTTTTCAGACCATACTTCGTGGATCTTATCTACAATGTCAATAAGCTCATCATAAGGTTCTTCCAGCTTTATGAAAGGTATCAGGACGGATGACAGAAGTGCGCGTTCAACTATAGGCGCCTTTGCACCTATTAAGATGCACGCGCCGCGGTCTTTGCCCGGTGCAAGAGCTTTAGGCATTACGTTTATACAGTGCATGCATTTAACGCACGACTTGTTATCTATCTTTAATTCCTTGCCGTCCCATTCCATACACCTGGCAGGACAGTTGCCGACAACGTCTCTCTGTATGTTTAATCCGGATTCCGCGTAAGCCGCTACTTCCTTTTAATCGACCTGGATTTCGTCTCTCCATGTTCCGATTATCGACATATCCGCTCTTGCAACTGAAGCAACGCAGTCGTTCGGACAGCCGGACATTTTGAATTTCCATTTATACGGGAATGCCGGTCTATGAAGCTCATCCTGGTAATGCATAGTTAAGAAGTATGTAAGCGCCATAGTATCATAGCACGCCCATTCACAGCGCGCTTTACCGCAGCAGCAGCTTGGCGTTCTAACGTCGGAGCCCGAGCCGCCGAGGTCGAAGCCGAGCTCGGTTAGTTCGCTGAATACCGGTTCCAGTTCGTCTGTCTTTGTCCCGAGGAAAACCATATCGCCGGTGGAGCCGTGCATGTTCGTTAAGCCGGAACCATGCTTCTCCCATATGTCGCATAATTTTCTTAAAACATCTGAGGTATAAAACCATCCGGCAGGCTGGTTGATGCGGATTGTGTGGAAATGAGAAACGTTCGGAAACTCTTCCGGAAGGTCGGAATATCTGCCTATTACTCCTCCTCCGTATCCGAGAACGCCTACAATGCCGCCGTGCTTCCAGTGACCGATCCTCTCTTCATATGATCGCTCAAGCTGTCCCAAAAGGTCGTTCGCCATCGGGTTTTTATCGGCGGCTGTCTTTATTTCTTTAACGAAGCTGGGCCAGGCACCTTTTTCAAGCTCGTCTAATTTCGGTGTCTTGCGTTTTTCTTCAGCCATGTCTACTCCTTTAATTTTTTATTCCGCATAAAACTTAAAGAAGCGGCTATGGAAACACAATTACAAATTAGGTTTTGTAATCTTAGTGTTGCACTTTTTAAATAGGGATATGCAATGACCTTACGGCAAGCTCAACGACGAAGTTTCTCATCTCCGGGCTGTCGATTGGAAGGTTTAACGGGACGGGAAGCGTACCGCAGTTAAAGTTTTTGAAATGCGTCTCGCAGGGATGTTGAAGATATAATGAAAGACGGCTGAAGCCTATAGGCAAAGGCACAAGCATCCACCATGCAATCCAGCCGTTTATTATCGGATGCGGATCGTACTTGATCATGTGGAACTTCTCGAACCTCTTCTGAAAGGCGCTGCATAATCCTTCGAAGCGGATACTCGGTCTTACGCGTATCCTCTCCTGGAGCCTGTCCATAAAATAATCTTTCGAATCCAGGACGATCTGCTTCATCCTCTTGTCTTTAAATATTACAAGATAATTTGCGACCTGGTAAGTGCGGTTTGTCTTGTATGCATTAATAGCCTCGGTAATTAATTTCTTAATATCAGGCATAAAGTATACTTCATTCTTAAGTTGCTTGTCGTAGCACGTCCTCGTAAAATTATTATAGTTGGTTGCATATGGAAAAACAGTCTTAAGGGCGTCATTGATGGTCTTAAAACCGTAAGACATAAATGTAGGGCAAACAAATCCCCTGCAGTTCATCCTGTCAAGCAGCCTTATCCAGAGGTCCGTGGATTCTCCTTTGCCTATTTCATATCCGAGCACTACGGTAGAGAGAGCATCGATTGCAAATGCGACGAACATGGTATGCCCCTGGCTTGTTCCCATATTGCATTTAAATTTTTTACCGACCAGATGTATCAGCCGCGCTTCATGCTTCGGCGTACAGGCATCGAGATAATCTTCCCAGTTGGAACAACCGAGAAGGTATTCTCTTATTTTTTGATTTATTCTTATCGGGGAACTATGATAGATAGTGCGGAGGTCGCGGTATGAATAACCGCTTAAATAAGCCTCGGTAAGCGCGCCGACGTCGGCTCCCTGCTGCTGCATCTTTGCAGGAACCCAGGTCTTGCGGCAATACATGCATCTGTAGCGCTGTATATCTGCGGAAGTCTTCCCGTGCTTTATTATACTCGAACTATTGCAGAACGGACACCTGACGCCCATTTTAATCTATCGTTTCGTTTGTTATAAAGACATTTTTTATCTTTAAAAAATATTCTCTTATCGCTCAAATTATATACCACTGAAATGCACCTTAATTGCTTATTTTTTCAAATATTGTACATAATTAATTTTTCATGAATGAAAATTTCTTATCTGTTTTGGGAGATAATTTGCTAACGTTTGCTTTTCTACCTATGATCACACACAAATATCACAAAAAAGAATAAGGAAAATTTAAAGTTGAGCATTAAGATTTAAACATCAACATAAAGAAAATTAAAACTCTCCCGTTGTGTCTTCTGAACAGCTCACGGCAGGAAATATTCAACGTTCATTCAACTTTATTTGTGCATGAAATGCGGATAAAGATGTGGACTAAACTTTAAGCATCTCTGTTATTTTCTTAAGCAAAGCGTCCCTGTCTACCGGCTTCTCAAAATGTCCTTTTGGCATCCCTGTCTGTTTCTTCTGATCGATTATCTTTTTTAAATCCGAGTTACAGCCGCCTATTATCACGATGGGAATATTCTTTGTCCCCGGATTTTTCTGAAGCTCGTGCAATGCATTTAACCCGGTCTCTTCGGGCATTAAAGGATTAAGGACAATTATATCCGGCTTTTCGGATAAAGCCATCTTGACCCCTTCCAAGCCGCAGACCGCAGAAACCACATAAAAATTATTATAGGCAAAGAATGCACTTAGGTAAGTTATTACTTCTTCCTCGTTGTCTATTATCAGCATTTTCTTACGGCTTTCCATTTACCATTCTCCTTTATTTATCCGGCATCATATCATCATTCAATCCTTTATGTCCGGTAACGGACCGTTTATATTTTTACTATTTAATAAAATAGATTTACCCTTATCTAAAAACAAAGGCATTAGTTTAAATGTATCCGCTGTGTGGGTAAAGCACACCCTGCAGAGCGCATAGCGATTCTGTCCGTTTGAGATTTTCCGCTTGTTCGTTCTGCATTAGTTTTACGGTTATCTGTTTTAAATTACTTCGCTTCTTATTGACACTTTCATCTCAAAAGATTTATTTTGCATGGCAGAAACTTTCCGGAGGGAGAATGGAGAACATAAATGTTACGTTCGTTACGCAGGAGCCTTCAGTTTTATTTTCCTTTAATAAGTATTTCTACGCTTCAAGGAAAATAAAATTAACCTCAAAGCCGCTTGGCGCTTTAAATATAACTGGTCGAGAAGCTATGGAAGATGGGACCAGACTTCTTAATAAAGATAGCCGGTGCGATGTATTAATAATTGACGGCGACGCGGTCTATGATTCCGAAGCGGAATTGATCAAAAAGATATTGACTTCAAACATTGCCGGCATAAAAAAGATACTTTTTACCTCTCTTCTAAATAAAGATCAAATAGAATATTTTATTAACAACGGCGTCGACGGCGTAATAAGCAAGAGGGACAGCCTCGAAACAATAGAAGAATGCATCATACAGGTCTCTAATAATACAAAATACACCAGCAGGTTTATTCAATCGATATGTAATTCGGAAGGGAAATATTCTCACTGCTTCCCGGAATTAAACTACAGGGAAAGACAGATCATCTCGCTAAGGTTAGACGGGAAGACCAACAGGGAGATAGCAGAGCTTATTCACGTAAGCGTAAGAACCGTGGAGACGAACTTATATTCCGCAAAGGTAAAATTGAACTTAAAGCATATAAGCGATTTAATTATCCGTGCGGCAAGAAATCTTATTCCTGCGGTTATTCCACTGTTACTTAATATATATGATCTGCTGGATTAGAGTCTGATAGCCTTAACCTCATAAGCATTCATTTCAAAAATAATAAGTAAAACGCTTATTGACGGAAATTCTTTAAAGGGATAAGTTTATCACGGAAGTAAAATGAAAAATTCTCCGGGGTAATAAAACGTTCCCAATTGACTATGATATTGCAGCGATAAACATAAGCGGAAATACTTTTTTTGCCGTAACCACATCAATTAAAAATATATCTTTGTTCAATACCCGAACCCAACACACTGCATCAAGCAGCAGCCTTTCACTTAAATACGGATATTCACCTGCAGAATATAATAATGCCTACTTCTACCGGACACTTAACTCTTGCATGTGCCGACATGTCCCCGGTAGAAACAGCCTTGCTTCGCTAAGAAGCAGGGCTGTCGCGGGTAGGCGCATAGCTACTCTGCTAAGCATCAGGCTTATGTTATCCGGAAACATGCTTGTTCCCTGCGCAAGTAGGCATGCAGCAGATGGAAGCAGGACTGTCTTTGACGGACATAAGGGTATACCCGGCAAAAACAGGGGTATAACTTTCGGCTGCAGGGCTATATCTTGCGGAGACAGGGGTATAACTTACGGCAGGAGGGGTATATCGAATCGGAGGAGGGGTATTTCCGTAGAATATAGGGGTATAACCTTTGGAAACAGGGGTATATCTTGCAGAGATAGGGGTATATCTTTCAGAAAGAGGGGTATATCTTGTGAAGAGAGGGGTATTTTTACATCAAAAAGTGCATTTTAAAGCAAAAATAAGGCAGAACGGTTCATAGGTCGTTTTCTAAGAAATAATTATTTATAAATAAACCGAAAGGATGGAAAAATGTTGAAATACATTTCTGATGCTGTCGGAAGACTGCTAAGACTTAAAGCAGGCATAGAAAAGAATCCCGACAGATGGAGCGGACAGTCAACTACACCGGCAGCAATACAGACTATAGTTGACGGGTTAAATAAAGTCGACAAGGAAGCCGATGATGCACAGAACCTGGCAATCTCGAAGCACTCGGAAGCGAGAAGCCTAACTGCCGCAGCAGAGCTTGAAGCCGACAGCATTTCAAACCTTGCAATCGGACTGGAGAAAGGCAGCCCTGAAAAGCTTAGCAACGATTACGGAATAAACGTAAAGAAGTCATTTTCGCCGAAGCCTGTCCCCACCGTAGGGCACTTAGTTACCCTAAAGGACGACGTTGACGGAGAAGGATTTGTTGTTTCAACCAACGTCGATCCGGATGCATCCATGTACGAATGGCAGAAGGGACCGGCGGCAGACCCGTTGAAGACGGATATTATACCGGAGTTAAGATTTTTCAAAGCAACAAAGAAGTCATACTTTGTTGATGACGACGTAATAAAAGGCGTAAGATACTTCTACAGGGTAAGAGCCACCAACTCTGCCGGCGCCGGAGCGTGGAGCGAGCCGGTAAGCAGTGTACAATAGTGAGGACAGAGTAAGGAGAGCAGTTAAGGGCGTCCGGCAATTTTAAACACCGGGCGTCTTTAGCTATTCAGGGAAAGTTAATCAACATACAAAAATTCTTAAAATAAATTTAACCGCGTAGGGGGTGACCAAAAAGTTAGTTAAGCCGGTCATCGAGCCTGTCGAGATGCGCTTTTGGAAGCAAATCATTGGCTTCGACAAGCTCAGCCACCGCGATAATTTACTTTTTGGTCACCCCCTACGTTCAGTTCAGCTTCATCTCTGCTTCCCAGTTTAGACAAATCTTCTTTTGCATAAAAATTTTTTTTGCTATTATTACGCTGTTAATAAAAACATATACAGGGTTGGGAACAAATACTATGCAATATCAGGTGACCGGGGCAGCAAGGTAGACACAATTCTTTTATCCGACAATAGACCTAATAAGATTAAGATTATGAGCAAGATTAAGAAAAGCATTTCCAGGCAATCATGATTCAAAACGACACGAAGCCCGAAGCGACAAAAAAATAATGTACTAAGGTTGGCTAATCCGAGAAGAGCCGTAGTTATGTTTTCTTATTTCTTTTGGTATCGAATCTTATTCTTATCGATAACAATGGAGGCTTTCTCCCACATCTCGACAGGATAGTTCTTAAGCAACCGCTGGAGCGCCTCTTTTGTCTGGACTAATCCGGTAGGATAAACATTCAAGCGTATCACCCCATATCCGGGAATATTTGGAATTACAAGCGGATTTTGAAAATCTTCATCAAAGGTAATAATAACCATCTTTTGGTTCTGGCAAAAATGAAAAATTGCTTCGTCGCTCATCCTCTGCATACGAAGCAATCGCGTAGAGATGACTTCAGCCTGTCGCCAACATTCTGTTGAAGTCATTCAAGTATGGGAGCCGGAATATTCTGATCGAGCAATATTTTGATCATGCTTCATAATGCTTTCATGCTCAATTGAGTATCGTCAACTAATTCAATTGCATAGAAAATGGCTGATTCAATGTCTGCGGCAGTTAACTCGGGATAGTTCTTGATAATGTCTTGAAAAGATTTACCACCAGCTAAGGAGCCTAAAATATTTCGTACCATAATTCGCGTACCGCGGATAACCGGTTTCCCATGGCAAATCTCCGGGTTCACCTCAATCCGATCATTCATATAAATATTCCTTTGTACATCATCGTTTTATGTTCCTATTATAATTATTTTAAGAACAACAATCAAATTATGCTGCGTCTTCCCGGATAAAGAAACGACCCAGAATGTTTCAACGCAGACGGAAAGTTATGATTCAAACCATGCCATTATAAACGCAAATAATTCTGTCGTGGAATGTTCTTCCGATAGGATAACAGCAACAAAAAATAACATAATAAGGTTGGCTAATTGTCTGCAAACCTGCAATTAAGGCTTTATTAATGTAGAGGCAGCTTAACGCTGCGATAATTTTGAGGAATGCTCTTTAAGCCAGGAGGCAAGCTTTGCCTTGCTTATTTTCCCTGATGCGAGATCAATCATCATCGAGTAAGCCGCTTCTTCGCCGGCAGCAATTTCCCAGCCGTTCTTCTGAAGAAAGATATCCATTAAAACAAAGGCAACCCGTTTATTTCCATCAACGAACGGATGGTTCTTACAAACATGGAATCCATATGCTGCAGCTTTATCAAACAGCGTCTTATGAGCAAACTTGCCGCCTACAGTTATCTTCGGCTGGGCAAGTGCAGAATCGAGCAAGCCGGCATCCCGGACTCCGGCTTTGCCTCCATACCGCTGTAACAAATCGGCGTGGATTGTCAAGGCGATCTCGTTAGGTATGAAACGTATAGTCACAAGACAATTCCTTCTGAGATATTATTTGGCAAGCGCTTTCAGCGTGTTCCTGAACTTGCGATTTGTCCGCTCATAGGCTTTTGCCCATTCGGCAAACTTAGGATTAAAGGGGGTAAGCACAACCCCTTCATCTATTTCGACGAGGTGCAATTCATCTCCTTCGTTCAGATGGTAATTGTCAATTACCGTTTTAGGGAGTGTAATTCCCAAGCTGTTGCCCACTCTACGCACGGATGTTTTAAGCATAACTTTTGTTCCTTATTTCTTACAATTATAACATTTGTATTACAATAAATCAACTAATGAGTTTAAGGCATAGCAATGTATTTACCTATGCAGGAAATTCTTTATTGCAAATATTTCATTTAGGTTATGATTGACGACCTTAGCAGCATATCATAAAGAAATGTATATTTGTAACAAGGATCATGAGACGGCACCTATCTACCGGTGCCTACGGAATTATAAAAGATGATGCTGCTTTCCGGCTTAGATAAGAAACCGCAAGGGTATTGTATTATACGATATAATAACAAGCTTAAGGAATAAACCGTATGGAAATAAATCCGGGGTCTATCAAGAGTACCGCCAGGCTTGCCGGTGTTCTGTATCTTATCTTTATAATATTAGGTCTGTATATAGATTTTTATATCCCGTCGCAAATAACTACTGAAGGCGCCCCTGCATTAGTTGCCCACAGCGTCCTTACCAACGAGCTCTTATTGCGGACAAGCTTCGCGGCGCATATTCTTACCAACACGGTTTGGCTGTTCCTGGTACTTGTGCTGTATCGTTTGTTCAAGTCTGTAGATAGACTTCAGGCTAAAGTCATGTTAGTACTAGTTATTGTGCAGATTCCACCTGTCTTCTCGCTTGAAGCCCTCCAGCTTGGATCCCTGATGCTATTTAAGGGTGAATTATTAAAAGAATTTGCGCTTAGTCAGAGGCAAGATCTGGCAATGTTATTTTTTCAAGTTGGCGGCTTAGGTAATATAACAGAGCAGCTATTTTGGGGACTGTGGCTCTTTCCGCTTGCAATTCTTATTTACAAGTCACGCTTTCTCCCCCGCTTCATAGGTGTTTGGTTGGCGGTCAATGGCTTTGCCTATGTGGTGCTGAGCTTTACGAGTCTGCTGCTGCCGCAATATGCGAACCCGGTATTTAATTACAGCCAGCCGGCGCTGATCGGAGAGGTGGTATTTATGCTGTGGCTGTTAATCATGGGCGCAAAGCCGCCGTTTAAAGAGAATTCACAACTATCATTTGATAAAGAGGGTAAAAGTGTATGACGAAAATAAATAAAGAATGGCACACGGCTAACAAAATGCCAAAAAATCCTACTCACGAGCAAAGGATGGAATGGCATATTGAACATAATAAACATTGCCAGTGCTATCCCGTTTCAGATAAACTCCGGAAAGAGATAGACGAATTTAAGAAGATGAAAAATAATAAGGCAAAAGTCTAACATAATTTAACAAGAAGGATGATCTGAAATTATAAAAACAAATTTAAATGCGATTAAAGAATTGACCGTCATTCCGGGAATCGGAAAGTCAATAGCAAACGATTTGGTTAACATAGGTATAAACCGCGTTGCCGATTTAAGAGGTAAGAATCCTGAAAGGCTTTATGTTAAGTCGAATAAATTTGCCGGCTGTGTTCAGGACAGATGCCTGCTGTACGCTTTTAGATGCGCGGTATATTTTGCCGGAGGAGGGCGCAGCCCCGAAAAGCTTAAGTGGTGGAACTGGAAAGATAAATAGTCTATGAAAGCATTTTAAATTAATGGGAAAGAACAAAAAGGTAGCTGAACCAGATAATACAGCTTTACGGACAGCTCTATGGAGAGCTTTACACCTTCTGGCAGATGAAGAGCCTTATATTATTGAAGATGAAGTAGGATTGGAGTTAATAAAGCCAGACAAAGACTGGCAGGAACGCCCAGATATGAAATATACCAAACGGCTTAGGGCTTCAATAGTTGCCCGGGCACGTTTTATAGAAGATTTAGCCAAAGAGGAAATTGATAACGGGATACAGCAATACGTACTTCTCGGTTCAGGGCTTGATACCTTTGCACAGAGAAATGCAGAAATAATTTCCAGTATTAATATTTATGAGATTGACCAGCCGGATACTTTGAACTGGAAAGAAAACAAATTAATTGAAAACGGATATGGGGTCCCAAAGTATCTACATTTTGTTCCTGTTGATTTTGAAACTTCATCCTGGTGGAAAGAGCTGTTGAAGAAAGGCTTTGACGTTCAACAAAAATCCTTAATTTCTTGTACGGGTGTAACACTCTATCTTACCAAGGAAGCTATTATCCAAACGCTGAAAGAAATGACTTTGCTTGCTTCGGGTTCTACAATTGCAATAGCATTTTATTTGCCGATTGAGCTGCTTAACGAAGAGGACCGTCCGATGCAGGAAATGGCTGGCAAAGGAGCAGAAAAATCGGGGACTCCATTTATCAGTTTTTTTACTTATAAGGAGGTTGAAAAGCTTGCTGAAGAAGTCGGCTTGAAAGATATACAAACTATATCTACAAAGGATATGACTGAGATGTATTTCAAAAACAGAACCGACAATCTTGTACCTGCAAGCGGAGAATATTTTTTAGTTGCTAAAATCTAAATAAAACAGCGGGCAATTTATGTTGTATCTATGAAACTCAAGTATAAACTCAGGCTATTTGGTACTGCACAGACAGAAGTTCGGATGACGTATCGTCAGTTCTGGCTATGCCCGTTTATTTTTTCTTTATCGGCAATACTGATAATCTCAGACATGAAATCAAAGTAGGGGACATAAGGCAGAAGAATATCCGTAACGAAGTTCGTATCGTTTGGCATTAGTTTAATTTTACCTTTCATACTTATAATTATTACCCGTATATTTTGAGCGTTCAAAAAGGGCTTATGTAAAATTTATTTATCCAGGGATATCACCAATGAAATTAACATCAAGCTGTTATGCAATACCCGGACTCTATTATCTTCCTCCGTGGTCGGTAAACTCCGGCTTTATAGCCGGAAGCTCAAAGACGCTGATAGTTGATTCAGGAGGAACTTATCATTCAGCCCAGACTATATACGGCTACACCTCAAGCGTCAAGACAGACAACGAACTAATATTGATAAATACAGAACAGCATCTGGATCATATCGGCGGAAACTGTTACTTCCATGAAAGGGGGATACTGATTTACGGGCATAAGAATATAAACAGGTCGCAGCAGGAACTTGAAGAAAGTATCATAGAAATAAATACAGCCGTCTTAAACGAGGCAAGAAGAAATAACAATGAAGGAGCTATTGTATTTCAGAATACCGTAATAACAAACCCGGATATTACAATTGACAAAGACTGCACGATTGATCTTGGCGATGTTAAAGCAAGCGTAATCTTAACGCCTGGGCATACAAAATCGAACTTATCGGTATATGAGCCCGGTACAGGCGTACTTTTCTGCGGAGACTGTATTGTAACCGATTATATACCCAATCTTGAATCAGGAGACAGACATGATTGGAAAGAATGGTTAAATTCTTTGTCTCTTATACTCTCGTTAAATCCGCAGTATATAGTTCCGGGACACGGAAGGGTGCTCGCCGGGAAAGAATCAATAAAATCTGAAGTTGAAAGAATTAGAAAGATAATAATCGAAGCAATTGAAAGTGGAACCGCTCCCACAGTCTGATTGATATACAGCAGCTTTCTTAAAATTATTTTCACTGCAGCATATAGAGTGAATGAAATAATTAAAGGCTGAATAAAACGGCTGCCGATATTTAAATGCGCCGTAATCATAGGGCTTAAACTGAAATCATGTTAGCTATATTCCGGGAAAAATATTATTTTGGCTCATCATTATTAAATAGTAGAGTTGCATTGTTTACCGTTAAGCTGCAAAATAGGGCAGGTGAGAAAACCGATAATGAATTACTTGAGTCAATCCGGCTTGATGATAAATCCTCATTTGAACAGATATATAAGCGTTACTGGCAGGAACTTTATGTCTATGCATTTAATGTACTGCGGGAGAGAGAAATATGCGAAGACATTGTGCAGGAAATCTTTGTCGACCTATGGACAAGAAGACATGACATCGAGATAAATTCTCTAGGCTCGTACCTTTATCGATCTGTCAGGTTCCAGATATTCAATAACTTTCGCAGAAGCAAATACAAAAAGCAATTGATAGAAAGGTTTGATGCGATAATCCGTCTATATAATCTGGATGAATTATACGAAAAGAAAGAACTGAAAGCTAATATAAACAAAATAGTATCCGGATTACCGGAGCAGCGGCGGTTAATTTTTCAAATGAGCAGGCAAGACGGTTTATCTAACAAAGAGATTTCGGAGGACCTAAACATTTCATTGCAAACCGTTAAAAACCAGATAAGCGAATCATTAAAGTTTATCCGCAAGTCCTTGAAGAACCTTTATATCTTATTTTTCTAAGTTATTATTCTCCCCTCTTATTAAACCATCCGCACCTGCAAATCTATCTCGCTTTCTTAGATAAATCTAAAAAATATTTCTAAACGCATAGTACTTTTTCATTGTTCGTGTTACTTAAGGGTGGAAGTAAATATTATTGAGGCAAAAACGTGCAAAAAAGCAAATTTCTAAGTTTAATTGAGAAGTATAGAAAGGGTGAATGCTCGCCGCAGGAGAAAGAACTGCTGGAAAGCTACCTGGAATCATTTCAGAAAAGTCATGAGGAATGGCTCGAAAATGAAATGGGAAACCTAAGAGCAGTAGATGAAAAAATATATTCCGAAATAATAAAGAATATCGGTAAAAAGCATAGGCATGCGGCAAAGGAGATATTCTTTTCTCCTGCTCTACTTAAGAGAGCTGCCTCAATTATACTTCTTATCTTGCTGGCTTCGGGAATTTTATATGAATCCGGCGTATTCACACAAAAGTCAAGCCCTGCAGCCTGGTATGTTAAAGTTACAGCCCCAGGAGAAAAGTCTACTATTACTCTGCCCGACGGCTCCAGGGTTATTCTGAATGCGGAAAGCAAACTAAAATACCCGGATCGGTTTAACGGCAAGAACAGAGAGGTATACCTGCAGGGCGAGGCTTATTTCGAAGTTCATCATAACACTGCTCATCCGTTCATCGTTTCTTCCGGG
>JBJKRP010000183.1:0-3154 GCA_046704565.1 Ignavibacteriaceae bacterium
GGTACAGCTTTTAAATATGAGGATTTGAAGTTTGATGAAATAAGCATTGAAGGACACAAAATCAAAATTGCCACAGCAGATACTCTTTATAAACTGAAAGAAAAAACCCATAGAGCCGCAGACAAAAACGATTTAATTTTCTTGAAAGAATTAATTAAGAAAGGTAAGAAATAGTTGCCGGTACAGAAATTCAAAAGTTTCGAGGATGCCTCAAAAGCGCTTTGGGTATTTAATCCGGATGCCGATTATTATAAAAAAGTATCCGGTTTGTACAAAATGTTTTCCAGATTAAGTAGACTTCCGGTTACGCCCGGTGTATTTAAATTCAAGAATCTAAAGGAAGCACAAGAGCACCGCACTTTAGAAATAAAAAAAAATCTGCATAAGGTTAATAAATGATGAGATTCAAATGAATCTGTCCATCATCATAGTTAATTACAACGTTAAAGAGTTTCTTCAGAACCTGCTGCACTCGATTACCAGGTCGGCGGCGGACTTAAGCCATGAAGTAATTGTCGTTGATAACGCCTCGGACGACGGCAGCGTAGAGCTGTTGAAGGAGAAGTTTCCTGATGTCAAACTTATCTCAAACAAAAAAAATCTCGGTTTCAGTAAGGCAAACAATCAAGGTCTTGCAGAAGCAAAAGGAAAATACGTTCTCCTCTTAAACCCGGATACCCTGCTGCGCGAAGATACTCTCCGGAAAATGATTGAATTCTTTGAAGCCAATCCGAAGGCGGGGATGGCAGGATGTAAAATTCTGAACCCCGACGGAACAATTCAATTGGCGTGCAGAAGGAGCTTTCCCGGACCATGGACTTCATTCTGCAAAGTAACCGGCTTAAGCTCAATCTTTCCTAAAAGCAAAATTTTTGCGCGCTACAATCTTACGTACCTCGACGAGAATCAAACTTATGAAGTTGATGCGATCTCCGGATCATTTATGATGCTGAGGAAAGAAGTCTACGAAAAAATAGGCGGGCTCGATGAGCAGTTCTTCATGTACGGGGAGGACCTGGATTTATGCTACCGTGTCCAGCAGGCTGGCTACAAGGTGTTCTATGTCCACAACACTCAGATAATACATTACAAGGGCGAAAGCACTAAGCGGAGCAGCTTTGACGAGACAAAAGTATTTTACGATGCCATGAACTTGTTCGTAAAGAAGCAACTTTCCGGCTCGTTTATTGTTGAAATAATTCTCCGTTCGGCAATAACATTTAGAAAGTTCTTTGCATTCCTTGGAAGAAGACGACTCATCTTAATATCAATACTTCTGGATTTTATTTCTTTCGACTTGTCGCTAATAATAGCAAATAAAGTTTATGCTCACCTCGGTCACTGGCAGGGATTTCCTGCATTCAGCTACCCGGTTATTTTTACAATCCCGGCGCTGCTTTATATTCTTGTGGCTTCCTTTGCCGGAGTTTATAAAAAGGATTCCCTTCCGATTTTAAAAAACCTTATTGCATATTTTGTAAGCTTCATGCTGCTTTCGGCGTCAACTTTCTTCTTTAAGCAGTATGCATACAGCAGGGCGGCAGTGTTGATTACATACTTTATCCTTTTCTTTATTCTGATTTTCTGGCGGGTGCTGCTGAAAATCATTTTCAAGATTGGACTGAGTGAAGACGAGCTATCGAACAAGCGCACCTTGATTGTGGGTATGAATTCTCATTCAACACAGCTTGCCGAGAAACTGAAGACCAAGCAGACCGACCTTCATTTTATAGAAGGCTTCATTGGCTTATCGAACAAGGATGTCGGAAAAAACATAAACGGGTTTGAAGTTATCGGGACGATCGATAACATACGGAAAATTATCCGGGAAAGGAAAATCCAGGAGGTAATTTTTTCTTCGGAAGATTTATCCTATAACCAGATGATGGGAGTAGTGTCATCTTGCCAGCGGGAAAATATAGAGTTTAAGCTTGCAGGCAACAACCTTGATTTTGTCGTGGGAAAGACTTCGGTTTCAATTTTAGACGACATTCCCTTGATAGAGATTAACTATAACATTTCTAACCCGCAGCACCGCTTCTTTAAGGCAGTGTTTGATTACGTCCTTGCAGTCTTAGTTTTGTTTTTTATCTATCCTTTCATATATTTGACCGGAAAGCTAAGTAAAAAACAAAGCGACTTCAAAAAATTCATATTGAACACGCCGGGAATTTTTTCAGGTAAAATAAGCTTCGTCGGTCCGCAGAATAATCCGGAGGTAAACAACTTGTATTTGGGGAGGAAAGGACTTACCGGCTTGTGGTACATTGAAAGCAGGGAGAGCGCGAATTACGAGAAGCTTGATATTTTTTATGCAAAGAACCAGAGCATTTGGCTTGACCTGGAAATTCTCGGAAAAACATTAATTAAGATGTGGGTTAGTTAGTAATAAATGGCAAAAACAGTTTTAGATTTTGAAAAGCCTATCGTTGAGCTTGAGGCGAAGCTTGAAGAAATGAAAAGGCTTTCGGACAAGATGAACATCGAAGGTGAAATTACAAAAATCGAAGAGAAGGTTAAAGAGCTAAAGGAAGGGATATATAAAGACCTAACCAGATGGCAGCGTGTGCAGCTTGCGCGCCACCCCGACAGACCTTACACTCTTGATTATATTTATTTGCTAACGAGCAACTTCATCGAGCTTCACGGCGACCGCGGCTACAAGGATGATAAAGCGATTGTCGGCGGCTTTGCCCAGCTTGATGAGTTCAAGGTGATGATAATCGGTCATCAAAAAGGAAGAGACACAAAGACAAATGTGTTTAGGAATTTCGGAATGCCCAATCCCGAAGGATACAGGAAGGCGCTTCGCTTGATGAAGCTTGCCGAAAAGTTTAACAAGCCGGTTATTACAATGATTGATACTCCCGGCGCTTATCCCGGTTTGGAAGCGGAAGAGCGCGGGCAGGCAGAAGCAATTGCAAAAAATCTTTTTGAGATGAGCAAGCTTAAAGTTCCGATTATAGTTACAATTATCGGCGAAGGTGCAAGCGGCGGCGCTCTGGGTATAGGTGTAGGCGACAGAATTTTAATGCTGGAGAACTGCTGGTACTCCGTAATAAGTCCCGAATCGTGCTCGAGCATTTTATGGCGAAGCTGGGATTACAAAGAGCAGGCTGCGGAAGCGCTAAAGCTAACGGCTCCGGATCTGCTT
>JBJKRP010000184.1:0-2693 GCA_046704565.1 Ignavibacteriaceae bacterium
GTACTAATGTTATAGCCGGCAAGCTGTTTTTTGATTAAACGCGGTGTACATTCATCAAGTAGAATCTTCAATTAGATTTTCCAATTCTTAGCAGAGTGAATTTTGAAAACTCTAGAACCTGCAATGCCTGCTGACGTGTTACCGTAGGAAAATTATCGAGAAATTCATCAAGGGATAAGCCATCTTCAATGTTATTAAGCAGCGCATCTATAGGGACACGTGTCCCTATAAAAACGGGAACCCCGCTTAAAATATCAGGATCAACTTTAATCGGCAGTTGTTCCAACTCTTTCTCTTCGATTTTCAGAATCATGATATTATCCTCAGTAGTTTACACCTCAATGCTACTCAAATTTTATTTGAAAATCAAACATATTTACCAGGCAGACAAATTATTAAATATCGTACGGGCAATACTTATTTAACAGATCGGGCGTTTTAGAGTGATTTTTTATCTGAGTTTTTTATCAACTTGATGCAATAAAGCCTGCTCCTAATTATTCCTGAAAAAATTTATTCGTAAATTTGTCTTGATATTTTTTTGGGAAATTATAATGAATACCTCAAACAGTGAAAAATTATTTAACGAAGCGCAAAAATATATTCCCGGCGGAGTAAACTCGCCGGTTAGAGCTTTTAAGGCAGTCGGCGGCAGCCCGCTTTTTATTCGACGCGGCGAAGGCTCAAAGCTTTATGACGTTGACGGAAACGAGTACATTGATTACATTGGAAGCTGGGGACCGCATTTGTTCGGGCACAATCCGCCGTTCATAAAAGAAGCCTTATTAAAAGCGGTGGAAGACGGAACAAGCTTCGGCGCACCGACGGAGCTTGAAGTGAAAATGGCAAAGCTTATTACAGAACTTGTTCCTTCGGTTGAGTTGGTTAGAATGGTAAACAGCGGAACGGAAGCAACAATGAGCGCTGTACGGGCGGCACGCGGCTTTACAGGCAGAGAAAAATTTATAAAGTTTGAAGGCTGTTACCACGGTCATGCGGATTGCTTTTTGATAAAGGCAGGCTCCGGCGCTTTAACGCTCGGCGTGCCGACGAGTCCCGGAGTTACCAAAGGCAATGCCGCCGATACTTTGCTTGCTGATTACAACGATATTGATTCGGTCAAGAAAATTATTCAGCAAAATAAAAGTCAAGTTGCGGCAATTATAATTGAGCCGGTTGCCGGCAACATGGGAGTTGTTCCGGCGGATAAAAAATTCCTTGAAGAAGTCAGAAATATCTGCAGCGAAGAAAAAATTGTTTTAATCTTTGATGAGGTAATGACAGGCTTCCGGATTGCCAAAGGAGGAGCTCAAGAACTGTATAAGATAAAACCCGACCTTTCAACATTCGGTAAGATCATCGGCGGCGGACTTCCTGTCGGCGCATTTGGCGGAAAGAAAGAAATTATGGAAATGATTGCTCCAAGCGGACCTGTATATCAAGCGGGAACGTTAAGCGGCAATCCGCCGGCAATGGCAGCGGGCTTTGCTGCACTAAATCATATTAAAGATCATCCCGAGGTCTATGATGTTCTTGAAGAAAAATCATCCTACCTGGAAAAAGGAATTAACGAAGCTTTATCTAAGGTAAAGAAGAACTATGTTTTGAACCGTATAGGTTCGATGATGACTTTATTCTTCACGGAAGGCGAAGTAAACAACTTTAAATCCGCAGTTAAATCCGATACTGTAATGTATGGAAAATACTTTAGCGAGATGCTGAAGAGTGGAATTTATTTAGCTCCTGCGCAGTTTGAGGCGGCGTTTGTTTCAACGGCACATACAAAGGAAGACCTGGACAAGACAATAGAGGCTGTAAATAAAGCTGTTAAATGAAATCAACATTGAAAGATAACAAAAGTTATGAGACCGCGCTTATTATGGCAGGTTTACTTATATCATATAAAAAGTCGGGGGCTATATCGTATTCGTTGGGCCAGCACAAGCCGCCTAACATATCAAGCTCGAATTTTTGAATGTACTCCTCATCCTTCATCTCAGGAAAATCGGGCAAGTTTTTTTTGCGTAAATAACTTAAATCGGCAATTCGAATTTCTTTATTCTCAAACTCAATTAATATTTTACAGTCTCCAATATAGATTGCATTTATTGGTGTACTTATATTATTTGTCATCTTTACTCCAGGGCTTAATTTTTAAAATTCTTTTTCCGGCATTTCGTCTTTCCCAATTCAAAAATAATTCATCCTTATGTTTATTCATCCACTGCCTTAATATTTTCAATTTGCCGGGCGGAAGATTGTTTTTCCTCAGAGCGCCGCTTAGCTCAATAATACTTTCTTGTCCGGCATACATTACGTGTAAATGCGGCGGATCGTGGTCATCCGAGTAATAAAAGATATACATGCCGTCAAAATATGATAATATGCCCATAATGTACTTTATAATTTAATAAATTTTTTGATTTTTTTCAGCCCTAAGTCTTTTCGGTTTGTCGTTGAATGCTGAAACATGGAATCTATTTAGCTCCTGCGCAGTTTGAGGCGGCGTTTGTTTCAACGGCGTATACAAAGGAAGATTTGTATAAGATAATTAAGTCGTTATATGAGATATTACAGGAGCTAAAGACGATTTAAGTTTAATAGCTACATTGTAATTAATTTTCCATTTGAAGAATCCTTCTTCAATTCATTTCCGCATGCTGACATTTTGCGGCAAAGCAGTGGCTATACAT
>JBJKRP010000185.1:0-3239 GCA_046704565.1 Ignavibacteriaceae bacterium
TGTTAACTAACTCGTCGCGGTTAATTTTAATGTCAATACCTTTTACATCTAATGGCGAGCTTTTCTCTGTCAATGCTTTTAACTCAAAGATAGTGCCGTCTTTTCGCTTAATAAAAACTCTGCTCCCATTTTTAGCTTTGTCTAATAATGCAGCAAATTTTTGTCTTGCCTCGCTATATGTATATGTATTCATATTATACCTCTATTACATTAATTCCAATTGCCTTAGCTGTAGCTTTCAAACTATCGTCTAAGGTTATCAAAGGTGAATTATTTTTTCTTGAACATTCAAGGAAATATGCATCATAAGCATAAACAGAATAATTATATGAAATTTTCAGCGCCCCTGCTATATCTACTTCAAGAAATCTTAGGGGTATTAAAGAATAATAATCCATTGCTTTGATTGCCTGATCGAATGAAATTTTCTTTCTTTTAAACATTGCCGAAAACGCATTGCCTATTTCCCAGTGTAGCGATGAAGGAGCCAGCAGTTCTTCCCCCTCGGTAACTTTTACTAATTTGTTTTTAGTTTTTTCATTGGTCAAAACCGCTATAATTACCGAAGTATCAACTACGAGGCTCATAATTCATTATATCTCTTGTACAATTGTACAATAATATTATATTTTCTTATTATTTTCAACTTATGGCTGGGTGCATAATAAATTTAATCTTCATTTCATCACTCCACATTATTCCATTAATCGTCCTTCGGCAATCAATTCGGATTTTCTACTAACGCTTTACCACTGATCTCCGGTTTCCGGCTTCTGTTTGTCGTCTTTTGACTCCATCCAATTTATCCTCCGTAGCCTTGGCGTAGGAGGACAAACTACCCACAAATGAACAATGTCTAATGACGTGTTAGCAAATGACCAATGACCATTCCATATTTGCGCGCTATGCCCTCTCCCTAGGAGTCTCGAAGAGTCCGTTAGATTCTACGGAATCTAACGATCTAACGACCTTTCGGACTGCTCTATGCCCTCAGCGGATGTCAATCTTATTACCGCACACTACCAACATCCGGCTATGTCCAATATAAAATCAAGATTATAAAATAGAGTCATAAGCATACAGCAGTAATTTACCGCCCTTCTTAATCTTCTGAATATTTTCTTTCTTATGCCGTAAACCATGGTTGTTGTTATTCCGAGCGCCGACGCTATCTGTTTCGGTGTACTGCCCTTTCTCATCCTGTCAAAAGCGTCTAACAGCTCCGGCTCCTTTACAAGCGCCTTTCTGCACAGCACGATACTCTCTTTCACGTCGCAATCTCTTTCAATCTCTTTTTTTGTAAAGCAGCTTATATATTCAATAGACAGGCAGCCGTCTTCTTCTTCCGTCCCGTCGCTTAAGTGCACCTGTCTCTGCTCTCTGCGGACAATGTTGCTTACCTGGCTTTTTATCAGCATGGGCATTATACTTTTTAAATCGGGAAACTTCTCCATGTCCCACGTCCTCCTGCCTTCCATAAGCTCTGCCGCTATCTCGGATATTATATCCTCACCGGTATATGCGCTCTCGCCTTTTCCTAATTCATATTTCAAAAGCATCTCCGCTTTAGCAATCCATCCCTCCAGCCTGCCTTTTTTCGATTTGTATATCAGCTCAAGAAAAGATTTCGCCGCGTCAGACTGGTGCCGCTTTAAAAACCTGAGATGCACTTCCGGCGGATGCATCTTCTCTGAAATAATGTTCGACCCGGATTTCATTTTGCCGCCTCTTAATTATTACAGATGCATTAATTAAAGTCTCTATTAATTAATACTCACTGCAATAATCTTTTTGCCGCGCGGCGCTAAGCTTTAATCATGTCCAAAATCCGTTTTTTATGAGTATAGTATAGTGAGAGCAAAGGAAAAAGATTATGAGAGATCAGCCGCGCCTATAGGGCAATGTATTCTTAAACTGCCGCTGCATTTTCTGCCGCTCTGATTTCTCTCTTCTTTCTTTCTTTCTTCTTTACTTAGTTTCTTTTGTTACAAATGACATCAAATAAATTCCATTTAATTTTTCGTCAATTGCTTTCGCGCATTAAAAGAATTGCGTCAATCCCGGCAATTCTTATAGGTGTCAACTTAACATGCACAAGTTTAGAAACTTTCTTATTTCCCCGAAAGGGGAAAAATATTTTAGCCTTGGGTAACACCCAAGGTTAAAAAACAAAAATAAAATATTTACCCCGATAGCTTTCGGGATAAAATAATAAGGTCCTTGGTTATCTCACCCCGATAGTTATCGGGGTTCTATTCCAAACGCGCAATTTGTTATGTCAGGGTTTTACCTCGCCCTGATTTATCTGGCCCATATCGGGTCAACAAATTGATTTAAGAATTTCCGTATGCATGCGGTCAGTACAACATAATCACTCCGGCTTACAGATCAGCCGGTATTCTATAAACTTAAAACAGGAGCCAACTATGGCAACAGTATCCAAGTCCGTACTCGGCAAGATAAGCGGCGCAGTAGGCGACGTTACCTTCCGCCAGATGAACGGCAAAAGCTTCGTCGGCATCCGCCCGGTGTCCTTTATACCCGGCAGCGATGCAGCCTCTCTTGCAAGGAGGGGCAGGTTCTCATTATCCATTAAGGCTGCAAGCGCAGTAAACTCCAGCCCCCTGCTTAAAGGCATCTGGGCTGCCGTCTCAGCTTCCGGCGCTTCCGCCTATAACGAGATAATGAAAAAGAACTATCAATCGATCGGTTCGGAAGACTTGTCCGGTACGTTAGTCCTGGTACCCGGGATAGGCTTCAATCCTTCAAATCCCGTGGTAACATTAAACGGCAACGATGTCTCTCTTCATGTAGATGCTCTCGGTGCAGGGTCGGGTATCGATCTGAATGTAGAGAAGACTATCAGCGCTGTTTCGGTGTTCTATCTTTCCGGTCCCGAAGACGACACGGTTGATAAGAGCTCTATTATCTCACTGGTATCCGAGCCTCAAACGCTTGTCCTCGACTCACCCCTCAGCTTTATAATTCCTTTATCAACCAAAGACTCCCAGCTCATCGCAAAATACGGGAGTCATAAGTGCTTCGGTGCTCTTATAACACTGGATGCAGAAGGTAAAGCCGCGGGCTACTCCAACACCTTCGCCGGTTAGTCCCATCTCAAAACCGGGCAAACGTAGCACAGACCTGCCTGCCTCTGGCAAGTTAATAATCTGTGCTACGATTATATAAAATTGTTATGCTTTAAAAACCTTCCCTACGCTTATTCCGCTTATATTAAA
>JBJKRP010000186.1:0-4317 GCA_046704565.1 Ignavibacteriaceae bacterium
GATTTGTAAAAAGTTGATTAACTTTGTTAGACGTACCTGATGGCGGAGCGAATTCGCCAATCGGATTATTAAATAAATCAATAGCGAAAATTCCGCCGTTCTGATATTCGCCGTATATCTTGTTGTCGGCTAAGGGCGCAACAACATCATACTGCCCATCACCACCGAAAGGCATTGGAATCCAACCCGATAAGCCTGAGCTTGTTGTATAGCTGTTGCCGTTATCCTGCGCTCCGCCTGCAATTATAGTGCTTCCGTTATCCGGCGCAATAGAAACGGAATAAAATTGTGTAACATCGTAGGTATTGTCAAGTTCATTCCATGATACCGGAAATGTACCCGCGTTGTTGGCGGTTACATCATAAGTCTCGCTTATGCCTCCGTCATGACCGGAATAGGCAGCTACATTGCTACCGGGCTGAAATACAAATGCATGAAAGTCGGAATGGCTGTTTTGGTAAAGAGTAACATCATTCGCGGGCGAATATCCGCCTATCCATGCATTGGTTGATGAATCTGCAAAACCGTTTGTAGATCTGTACATATTGGTAGCACCTATTATTACGGTATTGGAAGTGTTCGGCGCAACCGTTATAAAAAGATTATAAGAACCCTGCGAGCTAAGTCCTGCAACTGAGCCATTTGGACCCGGAAGACTATTACTTAAATCCGTCCACGTTGCCGATGCGCCTGAGGTATCATACTGCCACAAACTCAGGTGCTCGTTATCCTGTCCCAATCTGCCCTGCCCCGGAGTCTGCCCGAAAAAGTAAACTATATTTTCACTCGAAGGGGAAATGCCTATAACAAGACGCTTGTAGCTTGTAAGACCGGAAGGTGTTGTAAGCTTCCATGTTGCTCCTTTATCGGTAGATTTATAGATGCCTGCTGACGGCAAAGTATTATCACCTAATGTGGCATAAACTATACCCGTAGATGTAACTGCAACCTGGGAATAATTAAAGAAGTCGGTACCTGAAAGTGAATGGGTCCAGGTAGTGCCGTTATCAGTGCTTTCATCAATTCCATTATAGTCGGCGGCATAAATTATGTCATTGGTGGTATCAAAGGCGAGAGCGTTTACAAAGCTAAAACCTGATTGAGTTTGGTCCTGGGGCTGGGTAACCGCCGTATTGCTAAGCAGCGACCATGATTGACCGTCGTCCGTAGATTTATATATTCCTGTTCCTAAGTAATTATTAGTCTGTCCCTTATCGTCAAATTCCGTCCCGGAAAATTCGCCGGTACCGGCATACCAGGTGGTCTCATGTCCCGACCTGGTGTCCTGTACAAGAGAAGTAACCGCAAGAGTTGTAGAGGGCGAGGAAACAAGAGTCCACGATGCGCCGCTGTTAGTTGATCGCCAAATACCGCCCGATGCAGCCCCGGCTAAAACGATAGAAGTATCCTTTACGTCAATTCCTATAGCAAGGGTTCTTCCGCCTATATTGTTTGGTCCTCTTTCAGTCCACGTTAAAGACTGAACGTTCTTTACATTTCTGCCTTTCATCATGATATAATCTTGATGCTTCGGCAGTGTCTTTGCATATTCAAGCTCAAGCTGCCTGATATGTGCAGGTATTGCATTGGTCTTAGGATCACGCAGCATTAAGAATTCCTGGTGCTGCTTTGCCTGCTCTTCTTCTTTAGTAAGTCTGTCAAAGTTATTAACGGCTTTTGTTTGAGCATTCGCAGAGATAAAGTTTCCTCCTAAAAAAAACATAAAGATAATATATACCGAGGAAGAGAAACGTAAACATTTTGTCATTTGGCTCTCATGTTATTGATTAATATAATACAGCGCCTTCCGCTTTATGTTAAGCGAGACTCTGAGTTAATTTATTTTTGTAATAGCAGCTTTTTTACTTGACTGAATTTTCCGCTATGAAGTGAATAAAAATATATACCGCTCGCCAGATCATTTTCGTCAAGGGTCACTGAATAATCCCCCGCTTGCTTGAAATCATTTACAAGAGTTTTTATTTCTCTACCCAACACGTCGTACACTTTTAACGTTACGTACTCCGATTTAGGTATTGAATATTGAATTGTTGTTGCCGGGTTAAACGGATTCGGATAGTTCTGATATCATTCAAACTTTATTGGAAGTGAACTCACTGTTACTATTTGTCAGTACTTAAAGCACCAATCATTATCTATCTGCCTCTTACAAGCTTGAAAATAGGATTAGTTTAATTTTTCTTTGTCTTATAACATTTTTTTTAGTTCAACTAATTCTTCTTTAAACATGATTTCATCAGCGCCGGCTTTCTTCGCCCTTTCACGAAGCTAATGTTTATTATTATCCGTTACAATGATAATTATTATTCCTGCGGACTTTTGACTTACGTAGGTGCCAGACCATATTGGCGATTGTTGGTTGGACGTTGTCAGTGTCAGCCGGTTTATAGTTTGTGGTTTGGGAATTAATGACCGGTCAATCGTCATTAGTCATTCGCTGAGAAGGTAGAGTTGTAATGGCAGTTTAAGAAGCCTGTAAATTAAATTTAGTTTTGTATTCTGTTTTGTAAGCCCGTCTGTCCTACAAGCAGGCAATATGGCTACTAACAATATTTGTATGTGCTATCTGCCATAGGTAGACAATAACGTTTTAGTTATTCTTGAAGAGGCTTTCACCTTTATTTTTATACTTAAAACTTTTTCTTCGCAGGAACTCAATTTATTGAGATTCAAAAAAATAGTACTTGCTGTCTTTAGCGGTATATTACTCGGTCTTTCAACAGGAGTAATACCCGGCTCTCATTTAGCCTTCCTGGAATGGTTCGGCTTTGTCCCGTTATTCATAGCGTTAAAGGAAGTCTCAAGCTTCAAGCAGTATTTCCTTTATACATACTTAACATTCCTTGTATTTTTTTTAATAGCAATCTATTCGTTCTTCTTTGCCTTCTTTGCAGGCGGGTTGATGATTTTGATATTAGGTTCTATCCAATTTTCTGTTCCAATATTAATATTATACTTATTAAAGAAGAAAACCGGCTGGAAATATTCTCTTTTATTGCTTCCCTTTATATGGACGGTTTACGAGTATGTTTTTATTCAATCAAAATTTTCGCTTGCTTTACTTTCAACAAGCGTATCGCAAGCTCCTTATTTATGGCTGGTTCAATATGTCGACATATTGGGATGCGGCGCTATAACATTTTGGATTGCCATGCTAAATGTGCTGCTTGCAATTTTAATTTTTGATTGGCGGGATCATAATTATAAAAGCGCTCGCGGCTTTCTAATAAAAAGATTTACTTTGATTATGCTGATGTTCTTGATTCCTTTGTCATATTCGTTCACCGTTTTTAATTCAAAAGAATATTCAAATGGAAGAAAGGTAACTGTAAGTCTAATCCAGCCTAATATAAGTCCTCAAGACAAATGGCATAATTCAACCATGACCGAAGCGGTTTACAAGACTATCGATTTGACCGATTCGCTTTTAAAAGTGACAAAGACTGACCTGGTTATCTGGCCCGAAGTTGCCGTACCATACGTAATAATGCACGAAAAGGATATTCGCGATACCGTATTCGGTTCTGTTGCTAAATGGAATACCGCTTTGCTTACGGGCACGGTCGACATGAAGTACTATTATGACTCAACAGAAATACCGCCGCTTGTAAAATATCTTCATAGAAGATATGAATTATTTAATGCGGCGATGATGATAACGCCGCAGCTTGCGTCTTTAAGAAACGAGCCCGGCTTCGGTTCTCTTCATGTTAAGACATACAAGAAGAATAACCTTATGCCGGTTACGGAGTACTTTCCCTATGAAAATGAATTCCCGGTGCTTTCAAACCTTTGTCTGGATTTCGGAGGCGGGACTAACTGGAGCCCGGGTGTTGGTCCAAAGACTTTATTGTTTGCCGATAAAAACGGTAACAGGGTCGAAGTTTCTCCGGTAATATGCTGGGATATACTTTACCCGAAAATTATAGTTGAATCGGCAAAAGAAAACAACGGATTTTTAGCGTTTATCTCCAACGAAGGCTGGTTCGGAAAATCAATTACGGCGTACGAGATAGAAAATTTTACCCGGTTAAGAAGTATTGAGACAAGAAGATCGATAGCGAAATGCGGAAATACGGGCTATACCTTTTTCACAAATCCTTACGGTGAAGTTTACGGAAAAATTCCCTGGTGGCAACCGCTGACTTCAACGGAAAAAATCAGACTTTCTTCCGCACAAACATTTTATATGAATCATTCGGGCTTATTTCCGGATGCATGCGCCGCCGCCGGTTTAATATTGCTCATCGTTTTCTTTACGAAAAAGAAAACGATAATTAAAAAAGAGGTCAAGAA
>JBJKRP010000187.1:0-3091 GCA_046704565.1 Ignavibacteriaceae bacterium
TAAAGATTTACTTGCAGGCGCATTGTCGGAAACGAAAATTGATTTAACGGAAGGACTTCATGAGCCGATGTATTTTAATGAAGATACAAGCATCCACCAGGTTTATGACATTTTCTTCCAGTCGAAGATTGGTGCGGCGTTTATTGTTGACAGTGAAAATATTGTTATTGGCTTCGTAACTCTAAAGGAAGTTACCAATACGTTTTTAGCAATCCTTAGCTGACAAAAAGGTGAGATTTCCATGAGATTCAAATTTTCAAAATAGTATTTAGTTTTTACCGCCTCATTATCTTCCCGGAAGATAAAAAGAACTGGTATTCCTAAATATGCAGTTGATTTACAGCTATTTTATTTTTAGACTTTTAGATTTCTTAAACTTCGATTTGAATTTTTTAAGCAGATTTTCTGCCCATGCAAATTCTGTTGCAAGAACTGCAAGTCCGGCTGGAATTACTAAAGTGGCGGGACCGGGAGTTACAATTAGAATAATACCAACAAGCAGAATTGTAAAACCGGCTATTGCAACTAATATTTTTTTAATTCGCTTAAGATTTTTGACCATAGCTTAGGAAAGAGGCTACTCTTCCTCTATACTTTCTAATAGTAAGAATGAAAAATTTGTTTCTATTTACTCTAAATTCGGATGTCGCTCTAAATCTGAAACTAATATAAAAATATTTATTAATAAAGGAAAGAAAAATCTTTAGGAAATAAAAAATTTACAGCAAATATACCATTCGCTTATTTGAGCCGACCATTAAAAAGATTTGAATTTGGATGATTTTTCAACTTATTGTAGCTAAAAATTCAAAATCAAGATTCTTAATTAGAGCAGCCGCAACGCCGTTTGTCCAACCGAAACCGTCCTGCAGCGGGTACTCGCCGCCGCCGCCGCGCAATGTAGTATCCTCAACATTGTACTTTTCAAACATCTTTCCTGTCTGCTTAAAAACAGTTTCATTCAAGCGCAGCCATCCATTTTTAACTTTATCGGCGGTGGAATTAAAGCCGTAATTTCTTAAACCGACAATTGAAATCCATTGCAGAGGAGCCCAGCCGTTTGGCGCATCCCATTGCTGCGATGTATGGTTTGGAGATGTAAGCATGCCGCCGTCTTTGAGAAATATTTCCTCAAGTTTTTTTGCGGCTTTTTCCGCTTGATGCTTACCGGCAAAGCCGAAGAAAAGAGGATACATGCCGGCTAATGAATAAGTCTTTTTCAGTTTGGCGGCTCTGAATTGATAATCAAAGAAAAAGCCTTCACTTTCATTCCAGAAAAGGCTTTGGATTTGCTTCAGCCTGGCTTCAAATCTTTCTTTAAATAGCTCGCTCTTGAACTTATTATCGGCTTCATGATACAATTCTGCCAGAAGCTTTTCGGAATATGCAAGAAGACAATTTAAATCTACCGGAAGAATTTCAGTTGCGATTACGGTAGTTAAATTCTTTTCATTATCAAACCAGCGGCTCGAAAAATCCCAGCCTGATTCCCCGCCGGCACGAAGGTTACTATAAAAATCTCCTTTATATTTCTCTCCTGCACCGGAAAATACCGCCGTATCTTCATAATAGGATTCTTCCCTTGGTATCTTTTCGGTATCAAAGTATCTGTTTAGCAATGCCCCTTCAACTTTAACTGTATGTAAGTGAGCCTTATTTCTTTGCAATTCTTCTTCATCGGATTTCATCCAGTAGTTATATTCCTTTTCGAGCAGTGAAATAAACGGAAGATTAATATTTATTTCGGATTTATTTTTCATAATAAGGCTGAGCATCATTGAAAAGAAAGGCGGCTGCGACCTTGTAAGATAATAAACCCGGTTGCCGTTTGGAATGAAGCCGAAGTTATCTAAAAGATAGCAGAAATTGTTAACCATTTTCTTTATCAGCTCGAAACGGCGGCAGGCGTAAAGACCAAGCATTGTAAAATAGCTGTCCCAGTAGTAAACCTCGCGGAACCTTCCGCCCGGAACTATATATTCATCAACCAATGGAATTAGAGTTGAATAGTTCTGATTTGCCTGCGGCTTTCTAATTAAATAATCCCAAAGCAGATTAATATGCTCTTCCATACTTCTGTTACTCGGGAGGTTCAATTTAACTTTTTCTTCTTCAGGAATTAAAAACTTTTGTCCAATAAATTTCTTCAGATCAAAACCCGGCTTTAATCTTACCGACAAGAATTCTTCCATTATACCGCTCGGATTTTCTTTAGGGACCGAATCAACAAAGGTTTTTGAATCGCCGAAAATTCGTTTTGACTGAACTTCCCGGAAAAGCTCGCCGGAAACCTGGATGTAACTTTTCTTCTCGAAAAACATTTAAGCCTCCTTGAATTTAAACCTTACTCTGATTCTATTATAAACAAAAAGAATAAGAAGCAAAAGGGACATCGGGAGCAGTGAAAAATAAAATGCCGTTTGACCTTCGAAATGCCCGAAGATAAACCCGGTAATTAAGGAACCGGTTGTACCGCCGAGTGCTGAAAAGATTACAATCAAACCGGTCATTGCACTTTGCCTGTTTTTAGGAAGCACACTTAATATTGAAGAGTTTAGTGTCGGATAAATCGGTCCGAGGAAAAGCCCGATTAAAGGTAATAGAAACGCCGCAACAGGCAGGTCGTACCAGCCTTTTACAGAGCCGACAACAATGCCTCTTGTAATCGGTATTACCAGTATTACAAGAAGCATAGCGCAGACAAGTGATGATGTAAGCACTATAAGCCAGTTCAGCTTTTTTATTATATATCCTCCAAGCAGCCTTCCGAGTGCGATGGTTGCTGCAAGAATGCTTACTATCTGAACGCTGATTGAAGACGGGATCTGCAGTACGCTTTTGTTAAATGTAGGCAGCCATGTCTGAATGCTCTGTTCAATAAGTACATAAAAGAATGCGCTTAAAATAAATACCAGCACAAGCGGAAACCGGATAAGAGCAAACATCTCATAAAACTCGTGGAAGATTTTGAAGTTTTCCGATTTAGCGCCGGTCTCATCTACATGAGTTGTAAGCAAAAGTAAAAATGAAATTAGACAAAGGAACGCAAGCACCCAGTAGGTATCAAGCCATGAAACGGAAGGTGCCGCAG
>JBJKRP010000188.1:0-33788 GCA_046704565.1 Ignavibacteriaceae bacterium
GTATAGAACAGGCAATTGAGAAGAATAGAGTCCACGATATTTCATTTGCGGTTCAAGATTATGTTGAAGCAAACGGATTCTCTGTCGTCCGCGATCTTTGCGGGCACGGCGTAGGAAAACATTTGCACGAGGAGCCTTCAGTTCCTAACTACGGAAAGAAAGGAACAGGGCACAAATTAAAAAACGGAATGACAATAGCTATCGAACCGATGGTAAATATGGGCAAATATGTTGTAAAAACTTTATTCGACGGCTGGACTGTTGTAACAGCCGACGGTATGCCCTCTGCTCATTTTGAGCACACCGTTTTAATAAATGACGGTAAACCGGAAATCTTGTCGGTCTGCTGATGGCAAAGCAGGGACCGATTAAAGTCGATGGAGTTATTACAGAGACGTTGCCGAATGCTCATTTTAAAGTGAAGCTGGATAACGGTCATGAAATCCTTGCTCATATTTCCGGTAAGATGAGAATGCATTTTATAAAAATACTTGTTGGAGATAAAGTCTCGATTGAGCTTTCTCCTTATGATTTGACAAAAGGTAGAATTACCTATAGATATAAATAATTCCGGTTAGAATCGGAGGAGAAGAAATGAAAGTAAGAGCTTCAGTAAAAAAGATATGCGACAATTGCAAGATAATTAAGCGCAAGGGCGTTGTGAAGGTTATTTGCAAAAACCCGAAACATAAACAGCGTCAAGGTTAATCAAAATTTTTTAAGGAGTATTTAATTGGCTCGTATAGCTGGTGTAGATTTACCAAAAAATAAAAAAGTATTGTTCGGTCTCCAGTACATCTTTGGAATCGGACCAAACATTGCCTCGGATATTATTATCAAGGCAAAAGTCAATCCGGATAAAAAGATCTCCGAGTTAACTGACGAAGAAGTTGCCGAGCTGAGAGCGGTAATTACCGCCGACTACAAAGTTGAAGGCGCTCTTCGTTCCGAAGTTCAGCAAAATATTAAAAGACTGATGGATATCGGGAGTTACCGGGGAGTAAGGCACAGAAGAAGTCTTCCGGTAAGAGGTCAGAGAACGCGGACTAATTCAAGAACCCGTAAAGGAAAAAGAAAAACAGTTGCGGGCAAGAAGAAAACACCAACTAAGAAATAAAGTTTAGATAACCTGGAGGTAAAAGCACTTGGCTAAAGTTGTAAAAAAGGCAAAGAAGAGAACGCATGTAGATTCAAACGGAATAGCGCATGTTAAAGCTACGTTCAACAACGTGATTGTTACGATAACGGATATTTACGGCAATGTGATTTCATGGTCGTCGGCTGGGAAAAACGGATTTAAGGGCTCGCGGAAGAATACTCCGTACGCTGCACAGACCTCTGCCGAAGCAGCCGCGAAAGAAGCATTTGATTTGGGATTGAGAAGAGTAGACGTTTTGGTGAAAGGTCCGGGTTCGGGTCGCGAAGCCGCTATAAGAGCGCTTAATACTGCCGGTCTTGAGGTAAGCTCTATTAAAGACGTTACTCCGATACCGCATAACGGCTGCAGACCGCCGAAGAAAAGAAGAGTTTAATTTTATAACAGAGAGTTATTAAATGGCAAGATATACAGACTCAGTATGCAAGTTGTGCAGAAGAGAAAGACAGAAATTATTTTTAAAAGGTCAGAAATGCTTTACGGAAAAGTGCCCTATGGAGATAAGAAGCTATCCTCCGGGGCAGCACGGTAACTCGAGAAGAGCCAAGGTTTCCGAGTTCGGTATCCAGCTCCGCGAAAAGCAGAAGATTAAAAGGACATACGGTTTACTTGAGACCCAGTTCAGAAATTATTTTGAAAAAGCCAACAAGCAGAAAGGTATCACCGGCGACAACCTCGTGAAAATTCTGGAAAGCCGCCTTGATAATGTTGTTTACAGATTAGGATTTGCTTCTTCAAGAAAGCAGGCGAGACAGTTGATTAAGCACAGACATATTATAGTTAACGAAAGACTTGTCGACGTACCGTCATTTAGTCTTTCAGCCGGTGATTTGATCAAGATAAAAGAGAAAAGCAAAAAGCTGGATGCAATCCACGGCTCACTTAAAAAAGCAAAAGATAGTACGTATACCTGGTTATCGGTAGATAAAGCCTCACTATCGGGAACATTTATTCAAGTTCCGGAGAGAGCAGACGTTCCTCTAAATGCCAACGAACAATTGGTTGTTGAGCTTTATTCTAAGTAATAAAATTTTTTGAATTAATTTTTAGAGGATTAATAAATGAGTGTATCAAACTTAAAGATGCCTGAAGCAGTAGTTCTTGATGAGACGAGTTATTCAAATAATTTCGGCAGGTTCTTCCTTCAGCCTTTGGAAAGAGGCTACGGAGTTACGATGGGTAATTCGCTTAGGAGAGTATTGCTTTCTTCGCTTAGCGGTGCCGCTATTACTTCCGTAAAGTTTTCGGGAGTGCTGCACGAGTTCACCACTATCGAAGGCGTTGTTGAAGACGTTTCGGAAATTATCCTTAATCTCAAACAGGTTAGACTAAAGCTCCTGAACAAGAAGCCGAACAAAATCGATATTTCATTCAGCGGCGAGGGCGAATTTACCGCCGCCGATATTCAAAAGCACAGCACAGATATAGAAGTGCTCAACCCGGAACTCCACATAGCAACTTTGAACAAGAGCGCTAAGTTCGATATCGAGATCAGAGTCGGTCGAGGCAAGGGTTACGTACCGGCAGCAGAGAACGTTGCGCCGGATCAGACAATCGGTGTAATTCCAATCGATTCAATCTTTACTCCGATTAAGAACGTTAAATATGATATTGAGAACGTGCGTATCGGCGATAAAAATGATTTTGAGAAATTGACTCTTGAAATTACGACCGATGGTTCTATAACACCGGATGATGCGCTGACGCAGGCTGCAAAGATTCTGAAAGAGCATATCCAGCTATTCATAAACTTTGACATCGAGCAGGAAGAAGAACAAGCTTCCAGCGCAAAGGACAGCGAGAGGGACAGGATCAGGAAAATCCTGCTTACAAACGTTGACGATCTTGAGTTAAGTGTTAGGTCCCACAATTGTCTTAAGGCTGCAAACATTAAGAACCTTGCGGAGCTTGTAAGGAAAGACGAATCCGAGATGCTGAAGTTCAGGAACTTTGGAAGAAAATCTCTTGCTGAGCTAATGGAGATTGTTGAGACTCTCGGTCTTGAATTCGGTATGGACGTGGAGAAATATTTAAAAGAAGAAACAGAAAGCAATTAGGTTTTGTATGAGACACAGAGTTAAAGGAAGAAAGTTAAAACGCACCGCAAGCCACAAACAGGCTTTGTTAAGGTCGCTTGCTACTTCGCTTTTGAAGCATAAAAGGATAACTACAACGGTAGCAAAGGCAAAGGAAGCGCGTCCGTTTGTTGAGTCGTTAATTACCAAGGCGCGTAAGAACGACCTGAATGCAAAGAAGCTTGTCATCGATGAGATTAAAGACAAAGAAGTCGTCAAGGAATTATTCGGTGAGATTATTGAAAAAATCGGAAACAGACCCGGCGGTTACACCAGGATTATTAAGCTCGGCTCAAGACACGGTGATTCTGCGGATATGGCAATCATCGAGCTTGTGGACTACAACGACGTGATCAACGCAAAGGCTGAAGAGCATAAAGAAAAGAAAGAGGCTAAGGCAAAGGCTAAAAAAGACAAAGCTGCCGAAGCCGAGGTTGAAGAAGCAAAGGTCGTTGAAGAAAAGTCCGGCAAAGAGTAATTATAAAAATATCTATAATTTTAAATCCCGGCTAAACCGGGATTTTTTTTATGTTTGAAAAGCAAGAATTTATAAAACCGGTTTATAGTCTGAAGGAACTGCCTGCAGACAACCTGCCGCAGATAATTCTTTGCGGAAGATCGAATGTCGGCAAGTCGTCTTTCATAAATTCATTGTTCAATAGGAAGAATCTCGCGAAGACGAGCTCTACTCCCGGGAAAACGCGTTCAATAAATTTTTACATGATTGACGATAGGTTTTATATTGTAGATTTGCCCGGCTACGGTTATGCAAAGACCAGTAAGGAGGAAAGAGAACATTGGGGAAGATTAATCGGAGACTTTATCTCCACTTCCAAAAATATTTCCCTTGCCTTCCATCTTTTGGACTGCAGACATAAGCCGACTGAGCTCGATTTGCAACTGAACTCTTTTCTGATTAGCGAGAAAATCCCTTTCATCATTATTCTAAACAAATCGGATAAACTGAAGCAGTCGGAGTTCAAAAAGGCAAGAATAAATATCGAAGAAAGCTTTGGAAAAAACGAAGAAACTTCGTCCCCGATTTTCTATTCATCAATAAAGAATCTTGGAAAGAAAGAAGTACTTGCCAGGCTTTCCGGCTTATTTTATTCTTGAAGGCAGAACGTTTGCTATTATAAAATTGTAAAATTATATTAACAATCAATTTTTAATATCTGTAAGTAAAAATATACATGGATCGCAAGCAGAAAAAGAGAATTCTGATTTTTCTATTTATTCCGCTTTTAGCTGCGGTACTTTTATTTACAGAAGACATGACAATTAAGATAATTACAATCGCCCTGATTGTAATTTATGTTGCCTTCATAATCTTCCTCCGCGATTCGATCAAGTTTTCAGGTCCTTATATCTCCCAGGCATTAAGTGATGAAGAGCCGGAAAAAATACCCGGGGATGACGATACTTTTCATGACGCTGAGGAATCCTTTGAGATAGTTTCAAAGAACAAGAATCTCGAAATTATTACGGCAGAGAACTACTCGCCGGAATTTAGAATTCCCAAGACGACACTTAAGCCGCCCGATCTAAAGGAACGCTTCGAAGAGATTGCGAACGAATCTTTGCCGCAGGGAATAGGGCAGGATGGGCAGTTTGCCTTTGTCCTTGAAAAAATGCTTGCTGTTATAAAAGAGGCTTTCGCAGCCCACACGGCTATTTTTTTCTGGTACAATAAAAAGAAAGAAAAGCTTTCGATTGAAAAGTATCTCAGCAACTCAAACGAGGTTGCAAACCGCAAGTTCGATATTGAGGATGATATTCTAAGCAAGATTGTTCAGAAAGGCGAACCTGAACTGCTAAGCGATATTTCTCCTGCGGCTGAAGCAGATGTCATCCGCTATTATAATACGCCGCAGTCAATAAGAAGCTTTGTTGGTGTTCCGCTTTTTTATGAAAAGTCTCTCATTGCAATTATTGCCGTCGATTCGAAGATGAACGACGTGTTCGGCATCGAAACTATTTATTCTCTCGGCAGGTTTGTCAGGGTTATTACCATGCTCGTAACGATCTTCGAGGAAAAGCACTCGGATACAATTTCGCAGCAAAGATTGAAAGGACTGCTGGCTTTAATCCAGCCGGATAAGCATTTCGAAAATGAGGAGGACATGATTGCGGCTATCCAGAGCTGTGCCGGATCCTTGTTGTACTGGGATGCGTTTGCATTTGTGTATTTCCATCCGCTTCAAAAGTGTTTTAAAACAAAAAGAATAATCAACAACACCAGTTTGAAGTATGTTGGTGAAAACCTCGATATAGAATTAACCGGTACACTCGCCGGCAAATCGATAGTGACTGGCATGCCGGTTAAAATTGATGATACTTCAGCAGCGGAATATAAAAGATTTTCCAAAGTCGAAAGCGTGAGCTTCGACGGGTCGTTTGTTGCAATTCCGGTTGTTTATGACAATCAGAACTACGGCGTGCTTTGTTTTGAAAGCCTAAAGAAAAATGCTTATTCAAACCAGGATGTCCAGTTCTTAAAGAATGCCGTAAATATCTTCTCCTTTATGATTTATTCTTTTTCCACTCAGCTTTTGCTTAAGAGCTATCTTGCACTCGACCTTGAAACAAAAACTTTAAACTCAGATACATTTAAGGAAAGGCTTGCATCTGATTTATATAAAGCTGCCCAATTCAAAGTTCCGGGTGCAATCGCCTTGATCAGAATTGATGATTTCCTTGAACAGGAATCTTTGTTTGACGGTAATCCTTTCCCAAAAGTATTATCTTCTGTTACAGAGGCAATTACGCAGGAGATGACACCATTAAACATTTTCGGCAGGCTTTCTGAAAAAGTCTTTGGTGTGTATTTCTTCAATGCATCTACAAAAGATGTTTTCCTCTGGGCTGAAAAGCTCCGCGTTAAGATTGCCCGCAAGCCGATTGCTGTTGTTTCTAAACAGACAACTTATACTGTTTCCATCGGTGTTGCTTCCGCAAATAACAAAACAAACCCCGACGAAGTAATTTACAATGCCGATTTAGCTCTGCAGAAAGCGCTTGAGCGCGGCGGAAATACAGTTCGCAATATCAATTAGATTAATATGAATAACTTTTTCTTCATTGTTCTCGACGGCGTCGGCGTCGGCGAGCTACCGGATGCTGTTAAATATGGAGACGAAGGCAGCAATACGCTTTACAATATGTCTAAAGTTGTCGGTGGATTAAACCTTCCTAATTTGGGAAAAACCGGGCTAGGAAATATAGGTGAGATTATCGGTGTTGAGGAAGTTGATAACCCTTTAGCTTCTTTCGGTAAGATGCAGGAGGTTTCAAACGGAAAGGACTCGACTACAGGGCATTGGGAACTTGGCGGACTTTACGTCGATACTGACTTTTCATATTTCCCGAACGGCTTCCCCGAAGAGTTGATGAAAAGATTTTTGGCTTTAACCGGCTCTAAAGGGTTTCTTGGAAATAAAGCTGCATCGGGTACGGAGATTATTAAGGAACTCGGCGATGAACATGTTAGGACCGGCTACCCGATTGTTTATACTTCGGCTGATTCGGTTTTTCAAATTGCCGCACATGAAGAAATAGTTCCGCTTGAAAAACTTTATGAAATTTGCACAGTCACGCGAGAACAAGTGCTGGTTTCTCCAATTATAATCGGAAGAGTAATTGCCAGACCTTTCGTCGGAACTCCCGGAAACTATACACGTACAACAAACAGAAAAGATTTTTCTCTCGACCCGCCGTCTGATACGATTCTTGACATACTATTGAAGAATAATATAGATACCGTTGCAATTGGGAAAATAAACGACCTCTTCAATTACCGCGGAATCAAGATTAGAGAAAAGACAAAATCAAACACCGAAGGCTGTGAAAGGCTGATAGAATATTCTTCTAAAGCACGGAACAGTTTTATTATGGCTAACCTTGTTGACTTTGATGTTTATTTCGGACATCGCAACGACCCGTACGGATTTGCGAAAGCACTTATACAGTTTGATGATTTCCTCCCGGCATTTCTTGAAAGGCTTGACGCATCCGATGCGTTGTTAATAACAGCCGACCACGGCAATGACCCGACTACTCCGAGTACCGACCACAGCCGGGAATACGTGCCGCTCTTGTTCTATAGAAAAGGAGCCGCATCAAGAAACCTTGGAATTAGGAAAACATTTTCCGACGCAGCTAAAACAGCAGCGGATTTTTTTATAATAAATAATAGCTTAAAAGGAACCAGTTTCTTATATTAACTGCGGCAGTAATAAAAATTTTGGAAAATGAATTCTTTCAAATTTCATCAAAAATAAATATTACTCTTGCTGGAATTTGAAAGGGAGCCCCCAAAACTTGACTGCCGATTGTATCTTTAAGGAATGTAAATTATATTCGCACGGATTGTAATAATTCATCCGTAAAAAATCTGAGGACTTTTTTGTTTTTAGGTAGAGTTATAGGAACAGTTTGGTCGACGAAGAAAGATGAAAATCTTGTCGGCGCCAAATTCTTAATTGTAAAGCAGCTCGATTTAAATCTTAATGAAAAAGAAAGCTTTGTAGTTGCGATAGACACTGTTGGCGCCGGTGAAGGCGAAGTAGTTCTTGTTGCAACCGGAAGCTCATCGCGTCAAACCGAATTTACTAAGAATAAGCCTGTAGATGCAGTTATTATGGCTATTGTAGATAAGCTCGATATTCCTATTAAAGAATATCTTGTAGAGCACGAAGAATAGCAAACTGCAAACTAAATGCATCTGCGTCCGGTTATTAATGTGAATTTATTTCACGTTGCGTAAAAAATTCTTAAATAACTTTTTGTAATTGAGATAAAACAAAACATAAACAAGGCACACTAATTGTTTCTCGGCAAGGTAATAGGAAACGTATGGGCTACTAAAAAGTATCCTGCGCTGAACGGCTTTAAGCTTATGTTTGTTCAGCCGGTTAATGCAGAGCTTGAAAACGCCGGCGAGCCCATTGCGGCGGTTGATACTGTCGGTTCCGGACCCGGTGAAATAATTTATTACATAACTGCATCGGAAGCTGTTATACCGCTGCCGGTAGATATGGCGCCGGTAGATGCTTCGATTGTTGGAATTGTAGATTCAATTAACGTGGAAAATAAATAGCAAGGTGAGAAGATGAAGATTACCAAGCAATTTACAAATCGCGAGAACCTTTCCCTGGATAAATATTTGCAGGAGATAGGGAAAGTGCCGCTGCTGACATTTGAGAATGAAATAGACCTGGCGGTAAAGATAAGGCAGGGCAGCCACGAGGCTTTGGAAACTTTGACAAAGGCAAACCTTAGGTTTGTTGTTAGTGTGGCAAAACAGTATCAGAACCAGGGGCTTTCTTTAGGCGATATGATAAATGAAGGGAATCTCGGCTTAATTAAAGCTGCAAAGCGCTTTGATGAGACAAGAGGATTTAAGTTTATTTCATATGCCGTTTGGTGGATACGTCAATCGATTCTGCAGGCACTCGCAGAACAATCAAGAATAGTCAGACTTCCGTTAAACCGGGTAGGCGCATTAAACAAGATTGGTAAGGCTTACAGCAACCTTGAGCAGGAGTTTGAGCGCGAACCAAGCGCAACTGAACTGGCGCAGGAACTTGAGATGGATGAGGAAGAGATCGCTGATGCATTGAGGATATCGGGACGTCATGTATCCATGGACGCTCCTTTTAAGCAGGGAGAAGAGAACAGGCTGCTTGATGTTATAGAAAACGAGGAACTACCTTACCCAGATCATATACTGATGAAAGAATCCTTGAAGACTGAAATTGAAAGAGCGCTCAGGTCGCTTTCCGAAAGGGAAGCTGAAGTTATTAAACTGTACTTTGGTCTGAATAAGGATCATTCGTTAACACTGGAAGAGATAGGAGAAAGATTTAATTTGACGAGAGAAAGAGTACGTCAGATTAAAGAGAAAGCAATTCGACGGCTTAGGCATGCTTCGAGAAGCAGAAATTTAAAAGCTTACCTGGGCTGAGATAAATGATTAGATTGAAAGAATTACTCTGCCTTTTTTTATTTTCCTCAGTCTTGATTTTATATTACGGATGTGCATCAACTTCATCTTCTGTTCGTTATGGCGAAAAAAGTGAAAAACCAAAAATGGAAAATTCTGTTGTAAGGTTTGCATTAAAAGATACGACACAAAGTCCGGTTATTTCCGGTGATGAGCTTAAAGATACCTCGTCCATCTCAGATGATGCCTCCGATCCTGATGAAATTCCTGCAAATGAAAAGAGTATTGACATCTCGGCTCTTCTAAAGAAGTACGAAAGCGGCGGTGCTAAAAGTCAGTTAACAGCCGACCAGTTAAACACCCGCGAAAAAATCCTGATGGAAATTATAAAGTACCTTAACACGCCGTATAAATACGGCGGTAATTCTAAGAAGGGGATAGACTGCTCAGCCTTTACAAAAGATGTTTATAATAAGGCTCTTTCGATAGATATTGACAGGAGCGCAAGGGACCAGTACCACGAAGGCGAAGTTGTTCCGAATAGAAATGAACTGCAGTTCGGCGACCTTGTTTTCTTTAATACAAGGAGATGGGTTAAACCGGGGCATGTAGGAATTTACATCGGCGACGACCTCTTTGCTCACGCGAGCTCCCGGAACGGCGTTACGGTCTCATCTCTTGATGATGAATATTATTCAAGACGGTACATGGGCGCAAGAAGGTTTGAGGACTTAAGCGTCTCAAGCGGCATTAGCGGCAAGAATTAAGTCTTTAAAAATTTATTTACAAAGAATTGTTTAATTCTTACCGGAAGGAATCGAACAAGTATTTTAACATTGATGTTAAGCCACGTTTATTTTATTTTGGAATATGTGAGTTTCAAAATTTTGGAAATGTTAATGAATAACCTTTTAGCTAAATCTGCGGGAAAAGCATTTGCTTTGCTGATGATGTCTGTGCTTCTTATTTCTCTTCAGTCGTTTTCATTAGCACAAGTAAGCTCGGTAAAGCAGTTGAAAGACGAAATAAGAAACCTCAATCTGCTTCAGACCAGCACCAAAGCCGGCGATCCCTGGAATATCGATCATGTAATTACAACAGGCGAGCTTGCAAATGAATTAAACGGATCGAAAAACAAGAAACCCGTAATTTTGCAGGTTGGATTTGATTTCCTTTATACGCAGGGGCATATCCCGGACGCTATATTTGCCGGACCGGCTTCAAGGGATTTTGGAATGAACTCTTTGAAGAAAGCAGTTAAGCCTTTGAGCAAAGATCAAAATATCGTTATATACTGCGGATGCTGTCCTTGGAGCCATTGCCCAAACATTCGTCCTGCATATAAAGAATTAAAAGAACTTGGATATACAAATGTTAAGGTGCTTTACCTGCCCGATTCATTTGCAAAGGATTGGAAAGGAATGGGGTATTCAGTTGAAAAGGCAGAAACGGATTCATTAAGACAGAATCTTAAAATGAAAAAATAAGCTTTTCATTTATTTAAATTATTTTTGAATTCAAATAATATTGACTTAAAAGGTATCTATTAAACTTATAATAGTAAAAAAAATGACATCAGACGTATATATAATGTCATAAATTGTGTATTAATTGATCTAATATGTAAATAGAATACCTGGTAAAGTAAAAATTTTGATTTGATAGGAATAAATAATCCTTTTAAAAGTATATTTATTGTCCTAAATTGTCAATTAATTGCCTGTATATGTAAAGACGAAGATTGCTCTTGCGTATTTTACTCCAATTTGAGCTTAAAAATAAAGATAATAACAATATAAGAGGGTATCATTATGCTCAGATATAATCTTTCGAAGCTTTTCTCTATGAGGGGAATAACAAACAAAGCAGAATTATTTATTAAGAACGGTTTTTCAAAGCGGGTAACTTATAATATACTAAGCGGTAAGTTTAGACAGTTATCGTTGGAGCAGACGGAAACGCTCTGCCTTGCTTTAAAATGTACGCCGAATGATTTGCTTGAATGGATTCCCGACAAGAATGTAAGATTAGAAGATGATATGCCTCTGAAAAAATTATTAGGCGGCAATATCGATTATAACATTTTAAAGATTGTACGGGACGTTCCTATGGATAAAATGGAGGAGTTTACAAAGAAGATGGAGGAAATAAAAAGAAGCTTATAGAAACGCCGGCGCCGGCTATTTAGTCCGCTCTAATATGTGAATTCTGTTTTAGCATACAGTTCAATACTTTCCTCAATTATTTTAAAAGCCTGGTCCTTTCCAAGAAAGCCGTCGACGATTACTTTTTTATTCTCAAGCTTTTTATAATCTTCAAAGAACCTGGGAAGCTCAACCACTGTATGCGGCGGCAGTTCTTCAATATTATTAATATAATTTACCGACATATCATTTTTAGCTACTGCAATTATCTTATCGTCATATTCTTCTTCATCAAGCATCCGCATAACGCCAATAACCTTTGCTTCGACAATGCACAAAGGCTCAACATGAATAGAGCATATAACCAGAATATCGAGCGGGTCTCCGTCGTCGCAGAAAGTCTGCGGGATAAACCCGTAGTTCGCGGGGTAATGAACGGCGGAAAATAATACTCTGTCGAGCCTTAACAATCCGCTCGGTTTGTCTAATTCATATTTGGCTTTGGAGCCTTTTGGAATTTCTATTATAGCGTTTACAACAGAGGGAACGTCCTCGCCGATATTTACCGAGTGCCATGGGCTTGTCTGCATATTTCTCATCATCTCTAATTCAATTAATCATCAAAAAGTTAAAAGTGGAACATCAGTCTTGCCAGTACGTTTGAAATTACCGCGATAAGAATAATACCTAAAATTATTATTACCGTCCATAATAGAAATTTAATCCACGGAATCGAAAAAAGATTCCGCAGATTAAAATTCTTATGGATAAGATAATTCCTGTTGTTATTCACCTAATATCCTTAAGCCTTTTTTAGCATCAGCATTCTTAGGATCAAGCTGCAGTGTCTTGCGGTATTCCCGTATAGCATCTTCCTTGTGGTTTGTTAATGCATATGCTTGAGCCAGCCACAAATGATACTGAGAATTGTCGGGGTCATACTTAATCGCTTCTTTTAAGGGATCGATAGCCGGCGAATATTTTTTCTTAATCAATAGTATGAGAGCCTTTGATCCGTAGGCATCGCTGAGCACCGTTTTGTTATTAACCGGATCACTGGATGCTACTGAGATAAGCCTGTCATAGGTCTGGGAGGCTGCCTCCGAGGAATCCATATACTGATAGGTCTTGCCGAGCCACTGAAGTGTGGTAATATAGTCGGGCTTTATCTGCTCTGCCCGCAGCAAGGTTAAGCGGGCTCCGTCATAGTCTTTTATCTGAATCATGCAAAGCGCTTTATTCACATAGGTGCTGATCGAGGTTGAGTCTACAGAAAGCTTTTTGTTATAATAAACGATAGCCGAATCGTAGCTGCCGCCGCTGAAATACATGTTGGCAACATACTCTGCAAGAGAAGAAATATATGCAGTGTCTTTCTGTATAGCTTTTTTCTCGTAGATAATTGCGAGTGAGTCCATTTTCCCCTGCTGGAATTGAATTCCAACCTGGGCGAACTGTCTTGCAGTAATTAATGAATCGGGTATCTGGCTCAGATAGCCGGCAGCATCATTCAGCTTGTTGCCGAAGGTAAGCGATAAAGCCAGTATCTTTTTTAGGCTCATATCATTCGGCTTATCCTGTAATCCCTGCTGTGCAACGTTAATTGCATTTTCAAAGTTATTCATAAGGAAGAATGAGTTGGCGGCATACGATATTGCCTCGGAGTTCTTAGGATCAAATTTCAAATATTTACTTAAGTAATATGCCGCATTAGAATACTGCTTTGCGTAATAAAGAATTTCTCCGACCTTCAGATAAGCCGGCGCGTAATTTGAATCGATAGCGATAGCCTGTAAAAATTTATTTGCTGCGTCAGTATAGCTTTGTTCCTTATACAGCGTCTCTCCGATCTTAAACTTAATTTTTACATCAGTAGAATCAATCTCCTCGGCGCGTTTGTAATTGTTTAATGCCAGTTCGGGGACATTCATCTTGGCATAAGCATTGCCAAGGCTTTCGAAGGCTGCTTTATTTGTGGTATCGTGTGTGGTTAAATCCACCAGAATTTTTACCGCAGTGTCTACTGAATCCTGCGCCAGGACCCTGTCCGCGATATTTAGCGCAGTCTTAAAGTCTCCGTTCTTAATTGCCTCCGAAGCAGCATCGTAACTACTTTGAGCAAAACATAATCCTGTAAGAAAAACAATGAGTATAAGTGATAATTTTGCTTTCATCTTTATTAATCCGTTTATTGAAATTCATTTATTTTAACTGGAACAGCAGCCGGCGCCAAGTTTTGACCGAGAGCTATTTTTTGACCTTCGTAGCTTGTTAAATAGGTCGTAAACCCGGAAGCAGGGCTCATTCCTGCTTCATGCAGGTATATATAAACTGTCTGCTTCAAAGGGTAATATTCTTTTAGAACAAATCCGGGGTGAGGAGTAAAATAATTTACCTTTAACCCGCTATTTGAAACTTGATTAGTTTCATTTTTTAATTGACCGACCTTGACAAAATGGATCCTGGATGAATCCTGTACCTGGTTAAAGCTTACAATGCCAAGAACGTCATTATATCTCTCAACCTTACTTACCACTTCCGAATCATTCTTAACAATTTGCACATTCCTGGGGTCCTTGCCGTCAAGCAGATCATCTTTTAGATAAAGATAAGTGCTGGTAGTGTTGTCTGGAATTATAAAATCAAAATTCCTGTTTTTCCCTAACAATACATCCTTTATCTCGTCTACTCTGATGTTGCCGGTCAAATTATTTTTAGAGCCGATAATCGCGATTGCATTGTAGCAAAACTTAAATCTTTTTATGTCGAGATTAAGACTGTCTATAAATTGGGATTCCTTCTTGTTAAAGTACCTTGTGCAGACTGCCATCTTGATTTTATTATTCAGTAAGTCGACGATTGCCTGCGTCGGATCAACTTCATCCAGCGCAACCTTAGCCTGAACGTAAAGCGAATCAAATGTTTTTTTTTCTTTTTGAATAACAGGGAATATGGCGCGGTCTACATCAACTGTTACGGCGCCTTTTGTAGGCGTAACATTACTTTGCTGGCATCCGGCAAAGATTAGTAAACAGGCAATAAGAGCGCCGATAAATTTGTACATATCTATTAAATTTCCCTTGTTTGGTTCTTCTTGAATAAGGTCATTAAGAATCTAAATATTCCGTACAGAACCAGAACAATTCCTACCATAATTTTAAATTGTTTAGGCAAACCCTGGTTCATAAGGAAGCCTGATAAAATTGCAATTCCCAAAAGCACGAACAAGATTGAAATGGCAAAGGCAAAGTATTTCATTATATTCATATATCTACTTACCCCGGGATGTTTCCCCGGATTTAACAGACTAAACCCTGAGAATGTATTTGGTGAACATTAACCGGTCTATACAGGCACAGCATTCTTTTATCCGATGACCCGTTACGAAGATATTGCTGCCGCGCAGCTTGAAAAGCGAGCACGGCAGTAATAAAAGGATGATAGCCCGTTAGTCCAAATGTAATATCTAAAAATTACTGACTATTGAGTTTGAACTTGAAAGGTACTACAACCCAAACCATAACAGGTGCCTTATGCTGAATAGCAGGCGTGAATATGAACTTCATAGCCGCATCTATTGCGGGCTGGTTGAATACCTCGGAGTCGCTTTTTATTACGACAGCCTTTAAAGGTTTTCCTTCCTTGCTTACAAGTATCTTTACATAAACGGTGCCTTCTACACCGGCTCTTTTTGCAAGTTCCGGATAAGTTGGGACAACATTTTGAACTACCTGAGGCATCTTCTCTACCGGAACAAATTCATTTATTCCGGGAGTTTCATCTTTAGGCGCTTCTACCTTTAAATCCTGCTTAATTTGCACACCTCCTCCTGTGCCTTCGCCAATAGGAGCAGCAATTTTATTCATTTCTTGCTGTGATGCAAAGGTCTGTTCCTTCGGGGCTTCCGCATCAGGAACCGGTGTAGGTATACCAACATTCGGCTTGATGGTAGGTGCTTGTACAGCGAGCTGTTGTGCAACGCTCTTATCTAATGAAGGCGGCGGACCAAGTTCACTGTACTTTAATATTCTTACTGTCGAGATATTATCTTCATCATTCTTATTGATAGCCTGGATAAAGATATATACTCCGATAAGGAGTAAATGGATAAGTACAGCAATTGTTAATCCGATGCCATAATATTTTTGATATAGCTTTTTAAGCTCAAAGGCTCCGTATTGCTGTTCTTGTCCTTCCGACGGCAAATTAACTGCAATTGTGTTTTCGCTCATCTTAATTCCTCCTTTCAAGATGTTGCTTTTGATAAGAACTTCTTATCGTTATCTGTTAAAGGTGCAATTGAGAAACGATTTAGCGATGCAAGGTTCAACTTATCGATAACATTTACCATCATATGGTATTTGCTCTTACGGTCGAACTTCAGCAAGATAACCAGCTTGGTATTCTGCTGCCCTTTCTTTTTGAAAAAGCTTTCCAAATCCGATTCGGCTATCTCGTGAGGCGTCTTTTCGGTACCCACAGCATAATAGATCTTATCGTTTTCATCAACATACACTGTCATTAAGTTTGACTCGGCAATATCAACTTTTGTTTCATTATTCGGAGGCAAGTTGATTTCCATAGTCTGTTGTTTTCTCATTACGGTAGTGAGCATAAAGAAAGTAAGAAGCAGAAACGCAACGTCTACCATAGGCGTCATATCAAGCCTAACGCCCATTCTGCGTTTTGCATGTTTCTTTTTATGCCTTCCTCTTCCTCCTCCGCCACCGCCGAGGTCTACTCCAGCCATTGTTTAAATTCCTCTCTATTTCTTAGTATTATCTGTTATCAGATTAGTAATCATTGAAAATCTTGTTATCATAGTCTTTTGCAGAATATTCATAACATCCTCAACAGTTCCATAGTCGGCATCTCTATCGCCCTTAACTACCGTCCTTAAATCAGGATTGGCAATACGGGCTTGCATCAGGAGGTCAGGAAGACTCTGAGTAGTAACCTGTACTTCTTTTTTTAGTTTAGCCGGCTGCCCGAAAAGGCGCGCCATTAGATCCTGCTGGTCTACTCCCATATAAATGTTACCGTCTTTATTAATATAGATCGTCATTATATTAGAGCTTGGCAGTTTAAAAGCGGAATGAGAAGACGGGACTTGAATCTTTACTACTTCCGGCGGTTGAAACTGCGTAGTCAACATGAAAAATGTGAGAAGCAAAAAGGCGACGTCGACCATCGGGGTCATATCTAATCTGACATTTAATCTTCTCTTTTTAATTCTTGGCATATCTTAGCCTCACATTATTTCGATTTAAGAATTTGGATTACGTTATAGCTGGCTTCATCAACCGAATATGTAAACGCATCTACTTTATTAACAAAGAAATTATAAGCAACGATACCCATAATAGCTGTAATCAGTCCGCCGGCTGTATTGATAAGAGCCTCTGAGATACCGATAGCAAGCTGGATGGCATCAGGCGCACCTGCTCTTGCCATAGCAGAAAAGGCTCTGATCATACCGATAACCGTTCCGAGAAGTCCAACCATTGTTGCAATAGAGGCAATCGTAGAGAGAACGATAAGGTTCTTTTCCAACATAGGTGTTTCGAGCATCATAGCCTCTTCTACTGCTCTTTGAACTTCTGTAAGCTGCTTTTCAGCTTCAACAGATTTACTCTTTTCTCTTAGCTCCTTATAGCGTGAAAGGGAAGCTTTAATTACGTTTGCTACGGAACCTCTCTGCTTGTCGCAAAGCTCAATAGCGCCGTCATAGTCGCTGTTATCTAATGCGACAATAACATCCTTGAAGAAAGCTGCAACTGTTCTTTTACCGCCTGCCTTTTTAAGTGAAAAAATTCTCTCGAAAATTATTGCTACGTCCATAATCGAAAGCATGATTAACAAAACAACAAGCGGACCACCGGTATAGATTGTCCCAAGTAAATTTCCGTTCAGCGGTACCTCGCGAACTACACCATCTGAAAAGTTAGCAGGGTTTCCAAATACTTGTGTGTATATAGCCAAAGCTATTCCAAATGCAACTATCGTAAGGACAGTTATAAACACAGATTGTTTCATGGGTTGTATATCTCCATCTTTTAATTTTAAATTAAAAAACTATTAATTAGTTAATTTTTGATTTACGCTGGAAATGACTCAAACAGCGTGCCGCAATATTATTTATTTTTTGTGTTAATTAAAAGAGTTTTTAATAATTATTTTTAAAAAAGATTTTTTTTTAAACGTGTTTTCTGCTCCATTAAGCCCAACGGTTTCAAAATGAAATTGCCCTGTCTAAATCTCTAATTTTTAACGAATAACCCGATTTCAAAATGAAATCGCCCTGGAAAGATTCTTTTCGATTTGAAATGTATTTCAATTGCTAAATTGTCTTTGCAATTTAACAGTTTGGCAATAAAACAATTAGATTGTCAGTTCTTTTCTCTTCCGCCACAGCGTGGTAACCGATATGCCGAGAATCTGTGCCGCATCTTTTGGATTGGGATGAGTCTTTAATATTTCCTTTATATAATTTTTTTCTACTTCGTTTAGTGAAGGTATGTAATTGCCGGAAGGTACCTCGGCACCTTGATAAATTTCGGGGGGAAAATATTCAGGTTTAATTATTTTGTCTTTCGCCAGCACGATAGAGCGATTAATAACATTTTCAAGCTCGCGGATATTCCCGGGCCAGGTATATTCGTTTAACAGTTTCAATGCTTCAGGCGATAAAGTTATTTTACTTTCCGGAGAATACTTAGAGATGAAATGCTCTGATAAATAGGGGATATCCTCTTTACGATCCCTTAGTGGTGGGAGCTTTATTCTTACTCCGCTAAGCCTGTAATAAAAGTCTTCGCGCAAATCACCTGATTTTATATCGTCGTCAATGTTCCTGTTGGTTGCACTAATTATCCTGACATTTATTTTCCTGGTAATGCTTTCGCCGACGCGTTCAAACTCCATGCTTTGCAGAAAGCGCAGCAGCTTAACCTGCATCGGCTTTGATATTTCTCCGGCTTCGTCAAGGAAGACGGTACCCTGGTCTCCCATCTCAAATCTGCCTATTCTGTCTTTTGATGCACCGGTAAAAGAACCCTTCATGTGCCCGAAAATTTCGCTCTCGAAGAGACTCTCTGTAATTGCGGCACAATTTACAGGAACAAAAGGATTGGCTTTCCTCTTGCTGTTCAAATGGATAAACCGCGCCAGTATTTCTTTACCTGTACCGCTTTCTCCCTCAATTAAAACCGGAAGATCACTATCGGCAATATCTCTGCAGAGCTTTAGTATTTCACGCATCTGGAAGTTGTTTGAAATAATCTCTCCGTTGCTGTTTTTGTCCTCTATTTCAGCTCTTAGTCCTTTTAATTCTTTTAGAAGAATGTGATGCTCAAAAACCCTGTCGGCAAGGTGAATAAATTCTTTGTGTGTAAACGGCTTTGTTATGTAGTCATATGCACCGCCCCTAATAGCTTCAACGGCGGTTTCAATGGTTCCATGCGCCGTCATTAAAACGGAAGTAGTATCGGGTGAAACTTTTTTAAGCTCGGCTAAAGTCTGGAGCCCGTCCATCGGTTCCATCTTCAAATCGATAAATGCAATGTCGAAGTAAATTTCCTGCGCTCGCCTTAAGGCTTCTACCGGATTATTGAAAACCTCCGGCAGAAAATTCTGCGAGCTTAAAGACAGTTCGATCATCTTCAGGATGTTTACTTCATCGTCTATAACTAATATGCGACCTTTATTCATCTTTGCCTGACCGGAATGGTAATTTCAAATTTACTGCCTTGCCCCTGTTTACTCCATACATTTATTGAGCCGTCGTGCATTTCAATTATTTCTTTTGCTATTGTTAATCCTAAACCAACGCTGCCGGGCTTACTGCCGCTTACCTGTACAAACTTATCGAATATCTTGTCAAGATACTCAGGGCTTATTCCTTTGCCGGTGTCGGAGATAGAAATTAAAACGGCAGAGTTCTTAGCTTCTGCAGAGACGGAAATTTCTCCGCCCTTATCCGTAAACTTAATTGAATTCCCGATAAAGTTTCCTATTGCTCTTAAAAGATAATCGTAATCTGCCGAGATTAGCGGTAGATCGCCGTTTCCAAGATAAGTAAGCTTAATATTTCTTTCTTTACACTGAAGGACATATGAGCTAATGCATTCCTTCAGAAGTGAGCTAACACTTACCGGTTTAAATTCCAATTTGATTCCGCCGGACTCAATTTTGGAGAGCTCAAGAATTTCTTTTACAAGCCTGTTCAGTCTGTCGTAGTCTATTTTCATAGAGGAAATTAATTCTTGCTGTCTATCGGATAAATCGCCTACAACCCCGTCACCGAGTATGCCCACAGCCATGCCCATTGAAGTAAGAGGCGTCTTTAATTCGTGCGAAACCTTTGCTACGAATTCGGATTTAAGCCTGTCAAGCTCTTCGTATTTTGTTATATCGCTGAATACAATCAAGGCAGCATTATCTGAAAGAGTTTCTTCATGCAGGTCGTTAGCAGGGAGGTTAATCAATGAATACCTTAACTTAAAGTATCTTATGTCGCCGGATGTATCAATTGTCTGGAAGATATCTTCATGATGGTCCTGCGAATTTCCGAAAATATAAGCTCTCACGTTTTCACATACTTTCCCATCTCTTATGAAGCTCGTCAGCAGCGATTGTTCGTCCGGCGTCTTGCCGAATTCGGTAGTGAATGCTTTGTTTGCAAGTAAGATGCGAAGGTCACTATCTACCATTAGCACCGGATCATTAATGCTGTCGATTATAATTTCGGATTTTCTTTTCTCATAAAGAATTTTATTAATGTTTAGCTTATCGTAGCGCTTTAATCTTCCGACCATGCTGTTAAATTCATCAGCCAGGATGCCGATTTCATCCGGGTCGTCTGTCCGGATTACCTGGTCGAAGTTCCCCGCTGAAATGTGTTTTACCGTGCGGGTAAGTTCCTTTACGGGCTTCACTATAAACCCGGAGAATTTGGCGCTAAAGATTAAGCTCAAAACCGTTCCCAGTATGGCAAGAAAGAGCATGGTGAAAGCAGCTATCCTCGTAATCGATTGGAGACTATCTTCGGCACGCTGGATAAAATTATGGTTAGTTGCGAACAACTGGTATAACTTAGCTTTTATCGTATTGGCAAGATTGATCGACTTTGTGTATGCATCCTGGTTCTGCAGCTTGCTCGGATAATTCATCGGGTAAGAAATTAAATAACTTATTTCGGTATCAAACAAATGATACTGATCATTCAAGCTGTCTAAAATTGCAATCTCCGTCGGGGTTGAAGCAGCGTCATTTGCCAGCCCGAACCAATAAAAGAAGTTTTGTTTTGCGTCTTGGAAATCCTTATATCCCTGTTCAGGGTTCTTCCCGTTAAATATTAAGAACAGACCGTTAATCTGACTATCAAGCGAGCGGACCATGTTGTCTGTTGCAACTATGCTCGAGTAATTCTGAACGATAATGGCGCGGAATGATTCGTTCAGGCGGTTGAAATTGTAAAGACTCCAGATCATAACGCAAATCATTATCAGGATGACTACAATGTATCCTGCTAAAATTTTTGATCTTAGAGTCGTAAAAAGTGTCCGAAACATACTTATTTAAATTTTTACACTTCTATAATTAATTAAATTCTAAAATAAAAGCAAAAACCGGATTTATCAGTTAATAAATATGTCTTAATAAAGCTGCCTGACGACATGCAAAATAATAGTAAAATAGATCGGGTAACAGAGTATTGGATTACTACTCTTAAACTGAATGTGAAGGGAAGATTAGCTTGCCGGAAAAAGAGCGTTATGGATGTTAGGAAATATTCTGAATAGAATGCTGGATCGAGCTTACTTCGCTGCTTGCTTTGATTTTCTTGAAGTACTTCAATGCGGTTTTGAATTGAGTTTTGCTTTCTTCAAAATTCTTCATCTCGCCGTAAAGAGTTCCAAGTTCCACCGAAGTTTCTGCCTCGTTAAGTTCGTTTTTAAGTTCTTTGTTTAGCCTAAGGCTGGTAAGAAGGAAACTCTCCGCCAGCTTGTATTTGCCAAGCTTGCGCTGAATTATGCCTTTGGTCTTATAGATGTCGGCGACCGATAGCTTATCGTTTGTGTTATGGCAGATTTCAAGCGCCTTGTTTGCAAATGCGTCGGCGAGGTAAAGATCGTTCTGGTTTGTATAAATAAAGGCTTTACTTAAATACGCGAGACCTATTGAGGGCAGGTTGCCCGTCTGCATAGAAATTGAAATACAGCGGTCGAATTCCTGTGCCGCATTTTTATACTGGTTCTTCTTTGTAAACAGCATCCCGAGGTTATGCCTTATTTCGGCAATTCGCTTTAGGTCTTTTGTCTTTTCAAAATTTAATAATGCACGCCTGTAGTAAGAAAGAGCATTTTCAAAATCGCCCAGTATATTGCAGATAATCCCTATATTAACCTCTACTTTGCCCGTTAAAGAATTATCTCTCAAGCCTTCAAGAATTTCGAGGCTGTTCGCAAAATGTTCCTTAGCCTTTTTAAGATTTCCGAGATCACCGTAAATGGTGCCCATTAAATTCTCGCAATTTGCACAGCCTTTTGCGTCGTTTATTTTCTTAAAGATATTATTTGCAGACTTAATGTGCTTAAAGCTTTCTTCCCAATTTGCCTGGCGGCTGTAAATTTCTCCTAAAGCAAACTCGGCAGAAGCTGCAATATTTTGAAGTGTTTTTTCATCCTTAATTTCTTTCAGTACTTTTTCATGGATATAGACGGCTGCGTCAGTATCGCCCGAAGTTATAGTGTACTGTCCTATGTTGAGGAGGAATTCAATGAACTTATACTTATCGAGTTTTAAATCTGCGAAGGTAACTAAGAGATCAATTTGCCATTTATTCTTAAAGAATATAGCGGAGTCAAATTCAATTTGCTTTTTTGTTTTTGAATCGATCTGGTGAGGCTTTGCAGAGCCTCCGTCATTGATTAATTCCGAAAGCTCTGCCAGAGTCTTTTGATCAAAAAAATTCTTAAGGGTATTTGCCAGCCAACTGCTGCTCTCATCTTTTGAGGCTTTCCCGTTTGTGCCTGCTGTTTTCAATTCTTTACTCGTTACGCGATATTGAAATTATAAGAGATAATTGCACGCGCTATTTAGCAAAGGCGTAACGTGAAAAGTGATCTATCTTTGCACCGATAACAGTAATAGTGCCGTTATGGAAGTTCAGCCTTATGCCGTTATTTTTGACTTCGGTCAAATTACCGCTATCGTCAACATAATAGAAACCTACGTTGTCTTCTGTAATTCCCAGTTGCTGCAAGTCTAATCCGCTGAAAGAAAGATTGAGGGTCAACGACTTGTCAAACGTCATGTGTGGAGAAAAATCCAGACCGGCATAGTTGTTGTCTGTTGCCATAGTAATATTAACAGTGCCGTCAAAAGCGTCTCTCGGTATAAATAACTCTGCAAATGTTCTAATATTGTTCCCGTTAACATCTTCATAGCTTCCGTGCAGAAACATTACGCCGCCGTGGTCGCCGTTAATTTCTTTGCTTTCCGACAACGAGGAAGCTTTGTTTAAGCTTGCCTTTGCGGGCAGCTTAACAATTTGTTTGCTCGATGAAACAGGTTGACTTGTATTATTAGTTACAAGATTGGAACATCCGAATAAGAACATTCCTGATATAGTTGCAGCCAGTATCAACAGTTTTTTCATTTTGTTACCCTTGTAGAATTTTATTGAATATTTAGCGCTTTTCGTTATAAACTAAATTGTGTACTAAAGCCACAACCCTTATGCCATAAAAAAAGGCAGTTTTTTTGTCATAGATGCATATCACATCACGCAGTTCGGAAATTTTTACCGGAGTTTTATGGTAATATTTTCCTCATTGAAGGGCTGAATTAACAGTGTAATTATAGAGAAATGACAGCTTTGGCGAAAAGTTTGGCAGGGGACAAATTTAGAAAACTAAAAGACTTTGGATTTTTTCCAAGCTGAATATAAATAGCAGATTGAGTTTAAGATGGTTAGCTATTTGATAATTTTTGATATTTCCTTGAATTCCTCGGTACCGCAAACGTTCAATAATTCAAACAGGATAGCTTCAGAAGTTGTAATTTCAATTTTATGCGCGCGCATTCTATCAATTGCAACGCGGTAATCAATTTCCTTTCTTGAAGAGACAGCGTCCGCTGCTATATCAACCTGAAAGCCGCTGGCAATTAAATCGAATGCAGTCTGTTGAACACAAACGTGACATTCGATTCCGGCAATTATTACCTGCGAGACATTATTATCTACAAGCCGCGTAAAAAAATTACCTGCGCCGGAACAACTGAAGCTCATCTTTTGGATCGGGCTTAATCCTTCAAGCTCTTTGAGTAAAGTCTCAGAAGTTGATCCCAAGCCCTTCGGATACTGCTCGGTATAAAAGATCGGGATGTTAAGTGCCTTAAATCCTTTTATCAATTTTAAAGAATTTGCTACTACCTGGTCCGGATTACTCATAACAGCTAAAATCTTTTCCTGGATATCTATTAATAATAAAGCCGATTTTTCTCTCGACAGGATTATTTTATTTCTTTCAACAGGCGTTTCCATATTTTTCCTTTCAATATCTAATAGATCGGGTCCATCCCGTATTTACCGCAGGCGTACATCATCAGGAGCGAGGTTAGATCCACCAATGCTTTCTTCTGGTCTTCTGCGTATATTACCAGATCATAAACTTCGGCGACGAACTGCATATTCTTTAATATCTTTTTCAATTCCTGGTAAGTAGGAGTGCCGTGCCAGTTGGCAACTTCTTTAACAAGTAAGTTTTCATGTCTTCGCAGGAACTCGGTAAATGAGATAGTCCTTTTTGAAACCGGCGTACGCGGTCTGCAAATATTAATCAGATCGTTAAAATAAGTATCCCATTTTTCGGCGAGCTCTTTATTCCGGTCCTGCATAACGAATCTTGCCTTTTGAAGCGAGAACTTTGCCTTAGTGGTTGGTTTTAAGTTCGGGGTAAGCGCGTAGCCGTCATAGCTTATATAACCGGTTTCGTCATCTATATACTTCCATCTCTTAACGAGCTGAGTTTCGGTTAAAGTAATAATAACTTTGTCAAGTCCGCTGTCGACGACAATAAATTTGTTTTGCTGCTCATTTATTACCGTGAACCAATGTTCCCAGTTGTCAACGCTAAGTATGCAGGGAAGCCCCTGCTTGAGATGATCGCTGAGAATTTTAATAGCTTCTTCGGGCGTTTCCCGTCTGAAGTATTTCATTTTGCAGTCAAAACTCTTTGCCGCTTTTGCCAGACCAATTTCGTCCGTACCGTACCACCAGGTGCTGCCTGCTCTTTTGCCTATTTCACGCTCGTTCTCGAATCTGCCGAGCATAATCAGGGCATACTTCAATGCAAATGGTCCGCACTGATATTTATAAGGTTGAGGATAAAAGCTCATAGACCTGTCATTTTTATAGGTTCGAATTTAACTAATGTTTATGAATAAATCATCAGGTAAATTTTGCAGCCTTAAAGATTTTTTTTATCTTTAAAATATGAAGCGTGCATTAAAAGTAGCGGTAATTTTTAACGAGGCAAATCCCGAGCTTTATGTTAAGACGGATGAGCATTTAAGCAAAGATCTTCCTTTTACCCCTTATTTTGAGGTTGAGGATCTTACCCCAATAGAAGAATATGAGATGCTTGCCAGGAGACTTTCGGAATCGGGGCATAAGGCTTACCCGTTAAATATTAAGGACGATATTGAATTGTTAATATCTGAAATAAAGAGAAATAAACCGGATATTATTTTCAATTTTGTCGAGATATATAAAGACAATTCGCGTCTTGAAATGAATGTGGTCGGACTTCTTGAATTACTGGGAATACCGTACACAGGCGCACCGCCAATGGCGCTTGCCAATTGCCAGAATAAAGTGCTTGCAAAGGCGATGCTGAATGCCGTAGGGATTAGAACGCCCAAAGCAAAGGTTATTAAGAAAGAAATGAAGAGCTATAAGCTCGAGCTTACTTTTCCGTTAATAGTTAAGCCCGCCTTTGAAGATGCAAGCGTCGGAATAGAGAACGATTCTATAGTTGAAAATACAAAAAAACTCAAAGAAAGAATCAATTATATATTGACTTATTTTCAGCAGCCTGTTCTTGTTGAAGAATTTATAGATGGAAGGGAATTGAACGTAGCGATTTTAGGAGACAAAGACCCTGTTGCCCTTCCTATAAGCGAAATTGATTTTACCCGTATGCCTGATCATTTATATAATATTGTAAGTTATCAGGCAAAGTGGGACCCTCTGCATGAGGCTTATCATAAAACAATTCCGAGCTGCCCGGCTAAACTTCCAAAAAAGATTGAGCAGAAAGTAAAAGATACCGCGCTGAAAGCTTTTCGCACTATGGGCTGCCGGGACTATGCAAGAGTAGACATGAGACTAAGCAAGAATAATGAACTGTTTGTCCTCGAGGTAAATCCCAACCCTGACTTAACCGAAGGTGCCGGTTTTATGCGCTCTGCTGAGGCTGCCGGTTATCCATATGAAAAAGCTTTGAAGAAGATTATCAGCCTTTCCTGGGCAAGAAGACATAAGAAGTAATAATTGCCGCAGCCGGCAGCACTTCAATATTTTAGCCTGAAGCCAGGCATCAAATCTTTTTTAAGTGTATAATTTGATCCGGTCATCATCACATCCCTTTTTAAAAATAGATAGTAGCTTTCACTGCTTTTCCAATCTTTATATGCTGAAATCTATTTTCTAAATTTTTTGAGGTTAAAATGAACCAACAAAAAGCCGATCTTTATAAAAATATTTTTAATATCACCGTACTGGTATCGTCGCTTGGTTACTTTGTGGATATTTATGACTTAATACTATTTGGCATAGTCCGCATCCCGAGCTTAACTTACCTTGGCGTTCACGGCAGCCATTTAATCGACGCAGGTGTTTATATTCTTAATATGCAGATGGGTGGAATGCTTATCGGCGGATTGATCTTCGGAATTTGGGGAGATAAGAAGGGCAGACTTGCTGTATTGTTCAGCTCAATCTTATTATACTCGGCAGCAAATTTTGCCAATGCCTTTGTGTCATCTGTAAACATGTATGCTTTCTTAAGATTTATTGCCGGAATCGGTCTTGCAGGCGAGCTTGGTGCGGCTGTAACTTTAGTAAGCGAAACGATGACGAAAGAAACTCGCGGATATGGAACTGCAATGGTAGCAACAATCGGGGTAATGGGTGCAATACTTGCGGCGATAGTTGGCGAAGAGTTTAGCTGGCAGATGGCATATATTATTGGAGGTATTCTTGGAGTAATACTTTTGATTACGCGAATCAGCCTGTTTGAATCGGGTATGTATAAATCTCTGCTTAGCCGGGACGTTGCTAAAGGAAAGTTCTTAAGTCTTTTTACGTCAAAGGAGAGGTTCTTCAAGTATTTGAATTGTATCCTTATCGGGCTACCTATATGGTATGTTGTCGGTGTATTGATAACATTTTCACCGGAGTTTGGAAAGCTTTTGGGAGTGACCGAACCAATCATTGCCGGCAAGTCGATAATGTATACTTATATCGGGCTGATTTTCGGAGATTTCATAAGCGGTTACTTAAGCCAGTTCTTAAAAAGCCGTAAGAAAGCAGTATCAATTTTTGTTTTACTTACTGGAATTTTTGTACTCGTATATCTCTTTACCCGTTCACTTAGCTCGTTTGAATTTTACTTGCTCTGTCTTATTCTCGGAATATCAATCGGGTACTGGGCTGTGTTTGTTACAACTGCGGCGGAACAGTTCGGCACCAACTTGAGATCAACTGTAGCTACAACTGTCCCGAATTTTATCCGAGGCTCAGTTATTCCAATAACAATATTCTTCGAGTTTTTAAGAAAGCCTTTAGGGATGGTTTATTCCGCGCTTATTGTCGGTGTAATTACCGTTATCATTGCATTTATTTCTCTATATAATTTGAAAGAGACTTACGGGGTAGAACTTGACTATGTGGAAGATATTTAATCCGGAGTTGTTTTAGAATAGTACAAGAATAAATTTATTGTTGCAGGCTTCGTAGCGGTCTGTGGTGAATAATACAATTCACTATGAAATGAAATCGTCAGGCTGATGAAGAATTTTTCGTTGGCAGGATTTTTATGTCTATATTTATCGGCAATATTTTAACAAACTTTTCGCCGATAAATGGAATTTATAAAATACCTTGTGGATCTGTTCTTACATCTTGATGTTCATTTAAATGATATAATAGTTCATTACGGAACGTTAACATACATAATCCTGTTTTTTGTAATTTTTGCCGAGACAGGTCTGGTGTTTACACCGTTCCTTCCGGGGGATTCTTTGTTGTTTGCTGCCGGTGCTTTTGCAGTTAAAGGCTCATTAAATGAAAACTATTTATTCTTCATTCTTGCAGGTGCAGCAATTCTTGGAGATACCGCCAACTATTGGATAGGGCATTTTATCGGTCCAAAAATATTTTACCGGGAAAATGTCAGGTTCTTTAAAAAAGAATATTTAGAACGGACACACCGGTTTTATGAAAAGTATGGCGGCAAGACAATTATTATTGCGCGCTTCATCCCGATTATACGTACGTTCGCTCCTTTTGTCGCAGGGATCGGAAGTATGACTTACTCCCGCTTCATAATTTATAATGTTATCGGAGGTATGGCGTGGGTTGCCATGTTCCTTTACGGGGGATTCTTTTTCGGAAACATTGAGGCTGTAAAGAATAATTTCTCCCTGGTAATACTGGTTATAATTTTTATTTCCATATTACCGGGAATAATTGAATTCGCCAGACATAAATTTACAAAGAATATAGAGCATGGCGATTAGCGCAAAGGTTCAAGATCTGCGAAAATATATATTAACGGTCTACTCTTTTTCCCGTATCTATGTCCGGATCAGCTATCTTAAGTGATAGCAATCAAGCAGCCATTCAATTTACAGCAGTTATCATGCTTGTATCTCCCAAATCAACTTTGGTGAGTGACTAATTACTTATTATTCCCAAAACAATTTTCATTCTTGTAAAATTTAATCCTTTAATTTTACACAATTGCCGATTCAGATGGCGCGCTTAGCTCTTTGTTGTTAATTACTAATATTATATGATTTGGAGGATGCAAACATGAAACTAAGATTCCTGATTATCGTCTTACTTCCTTTTCTTTACTTATCTGCAGCAAGCGGAAAATACTTAAACCTGAATTTACACGATGGAGCAAAGCTCAACTCTCCGTCAAAGGTTAATTCAAGGAATACCGTAATGTTGAGCAACGATGCAACATATGGGAAAATACTCACCGACGGCGCCGGGTATTCATTGTATTTTTTTTCTAAAGATACTCTTTCTTCATCGTGTACCGGTCAATGCGCCGTTATTTGGCCTATCTTTTATGCTGATTCGTTAACAATAGGTGCCGGGCTTGCAGACAGCGACTTTACAACAATAACGCGCCCGGACGGCTCGCATCAGACGGCTTACAAAGGTTGGCCGCTTTATTATTATTCCGGCGACAGCAAGCCTGGCGACGTTAACGGCGAAGATGTACTGGGAATCTGGTTTCTTGCTAAACCTGATTATACAATAATGCTGATGAATAATCAGCTTGTCGGTTTAGATAGTGTTGCATATAATAGTATGTACCAGCCGGGGGCTGGAACCGTACAATATTTTGTCGATGCGTACGGCAGGACGCTTTATGTATTTACTCATGATACGTATAATGAAAATCATTTTACAAAACCCGATTTCAGTAACAACGGATTATGGTCCATCTACGAAGACAGCCTTCAAGCCGTACCGCCTTCGATAAATAGTAAACTCTTTAGTATGATTGATGTCTATGGCAGAAAGCAGCTTACCTACAAAGGCTGGCCCTTATATGAATTCGGTCCGGATAGCATGCAGCGCAGCAATACCAGGGGAGTGAGCTTTCCTTCGCCGGGTATCTGGCCTGTTGCAGTTACTGCGCTCGACAGCGCCACCATTACCGGAGTAGTCTCGGATAATACCGGAATTCCTTCCGGCTATTTTTTGTATCAGAATTATCCTGATCCGTTTAATCCTACAACGGTTATACAGTATGCAATCCCGAAGGCAGGGCATATAACATTACAGGTATATGATGAATTGGGAAGAGAAGTAGCAACGTTGGTAAATGAGAACAAAGAGGCAGGACAATACAGAGTGAATTTCAATGGCTCTAACCTTTCAAGCGGAATATATTTCTACCGGATTCAGGCGGGAAGCTATAGTGCAGTAAAAAAGCTGCTTCTGCTTAAATGAGAGCGCGCTATTATCAAACACAGTATAGATAAGAACGCTCGATTATTGATTGGCTTAGACAATTCTAACGGTATCACCGGCTTCTGGCAGGTCTGTTGAGACAGATATAAAGGAGTCGGTGAACTGGTTAGGTTTGACTAAAAATATGAAGCTCAAAAATCATTCTTATTGGATATAAAGATTATTCTAAAATCTATTTTCATTATCAGGACAGCGTCGCACTCTGATGCTATCATTACATAAATAACATTTCTAAGTACTCCAGATAGTAACGGTTAATTCACTTCCTGCAAAGTTCGAGTTATGGCAGAAGTATCCAAACACGTTTAACCCTGCAACTACAATTCAATATTCAATACGTAAGCTGTACATACAACTTTGAAAGCATCGATGAGCTTCGTAAAGAAGGCTATTAAATAATAAGCATTTCGAAAAGCTTTGACTTCATTATAAACAGGGCTAATATATTTTTTGATTAGCTCTAATGGATGCTTTGAAACAGGTCGGTTTCAGGATTTGGCGTATACGCAAACTTAATTAGGGACCTTTAGAATAGTATTCTGGCGCCTCTTTCATCCTGTCCAATTTATTTATTTCCGAAGAGACTTCACCGCCAAATAATCGGCTTCGTGTAATATTTCTCCGGGGTACGGCAATTTTAATTTGTCCGTAATAAGCATGCTGCTTTGCGCCAAAATTCCACGCAGCACAGTTTCAACTTCATAAGTGCCCGGAACAAACCGTATCCCGATTTCATTCAGGGAAACAGCAAGCTTTTCTATCAGAGGATCATTGAACATCTTTGCGGCTAAAATATTCCCGTAAATAAACTCTTCTAAGTTATGCAACTTATTTGCACGCAGACAAGCTTTGGTTTTGCTTCTAATCTTATAAATAGCTGCAAAGGTAATCGAAAGTAAATAGGAATAAGATAGGAAGAAGAAGGCAATCAGAGCTTGCGTAAAAATTATTTTTCAAAAGAAAGTTGTATCATTTAATTAGTAATAAATCATTGTATAATTAACTATTCTTAGCTTAAAAAAGCTAAAGAATCCGAGATAATAAGCGATAATGAAAATTAAGGCGGGTATTAATAGCATTTATTTAGTAAGAAGCAAAGAAGAAGGAAATGAAAAATACTCTAATAATTCTGTTTTCATTATTTAGTCAATTATTATTTGCACAATGGTCTAACGGTAAGATTGCCGAACATGTAATCGGTCAACCGAACTTCTCAACCTATAATTCGGGGACTTTTACAGCTCCGCAAAATGTAGCGATTGATTATCTCCATAACAAAATGTATGTCACCGATATAGTCAATGATGCTGTTTATCGTTTTGCATACCCGGTAAGCTCAGATAATCCATCTGTTGAGGTAACTTTTGGAGTAAGCGGTTCTCCGGCGGCATCCCAGAATCAATTTAGTCAGCCTTACGGAATAGCTGTTCACAACGGTGCGCTCTGGGTAAGCGATCAATCAAACAATAGAATTTTAAAATTCAGCAGCGCATATTCTGTTTCCAGCAATTCGCCAAATGCAGATCTCGTTCTGGGTCAGTCAAATTATACGAATTCCGGCAGCAGCACTACTCAGTCAACATTCAGTTTCCCGGCGGGTATCTACATTGATGCAAACGATAACTTGTGGGTAGCTGACTATGCTAATAACAGGGTATTAGAGTTTATAGGTGCAGACACCTTAACAAACGGAGCCAAGGCAAGTTTAGTATTTGGACAATCAGACTTTATTTCTTCTACATCCGGTACCTCGTCGACTACATTTAATAATCCGCAAGCTGTGGCTGTTTACGGTACAAATGTTTGGGTTGACGATTACAATAACAACAGAGTATTGAGATTTGATAATCCGGCAGTAGACGGACAAGCCGCCTCTGCTGTCCTCGGTCAGGCTGATTTTAATTCCGCAGTAACCGGAGCTTCTGTTGCCGATAATAATTTTAATTATCCTACGGATATAGATATTGACGCTGCAGGCAGATTATATGTATCTGATGAAGGTGATGCGAGAATATTGATCTTTAACAATGCTTCGGCTAAAGCAAATAACGGTACGGCGGATTATGTAATTGGTCAATTTAATTTTACGACCTTGACAGATACAAACGGTGGACAGTACCACTTCTACAATGATAGCTCACCTCTTCATAATGTTGAAGGAATTACAGTCGACACGGTGAATAACAAGCTTTTGGCTGTTGATCAAGATAATCAGAGAGTATTGCAATTTGCAGCAAGCTCTGCATTACCCGTAGAGTTAACAACCTTTGCTGCTGCCTCGACAGGCTCGGCAACCGGTTCACCAACAATAGAGCTGCAATGGAATACGGCTACGGAAGTGAATAATTACGGATTCGAAATAGAAAGAAAAGTAGTGAGTAAGGAGTATGGAGTAGGGAATAATTTGTCATTAGTCAATAGACATTCGTCATTTACTGAGATTGGATTTGTTAAGGGAAGCGGTAACAGCAATTCGCCAAAGAATTATTCTTTCATTGATGATAATCCACCAAGTGGAGAAATTGAATATAGATTGGAGCAGATAGATAATAATGGAAATTTCAAGTACTCACAGATAGTAACAGTTACTTTTCTTCCCACAAACTTTGAGCTATGGCAGAATTATCCGAATCCTTTTAACCCGACTACGACAATTCGATATACGATACCAAAAACAGCACATGTTACATTAAAGATATATGATGAAATAGGGAGAGAAGTAACCACTTTGATAAATGGTAACAAGGAAGCGGGACAGTATAATGTTACCTTTAACGCTTCGAAGTTAGCAAGCGGAGTATATTTCTACAGGCTCAGAGCAGGCAGCTTCGATGGAGTAAAGAAGCTGATACTGCTTAAATAAGAGAGAAGGCTTCTCAAAAAAAAGTATATGATAGGGACGCTCGATTATTGATCGGCTTAGACAATTCTAACTGTATCACCGGCTCCAGGCAGGTCCATGGGACAGATCTAAAGGAGTCGATGAACTGATTGAGCTTGACGAGAAATATGAAATCCCAAAATATTTCTTATTGGATATAAAGATCATCTTCAAATCAATATTAATAGTAATAACTACATCGCATACAGATTTAATTTTGGGTGTCTTTCAAATTAAAGAAAATGTCTTGTAACACAATTTCAGTTTGGCAATGTCCTCAATTGAATTTAATTTGTATTTGATATAGATGGTTTGCCGCTTGCCGGGATTATGCCGGTTTCAAAAAGCAAGCTTTAGTATCAAAATTATTTCCTCATTGCGGATAACTCAATTTAGACAGCTAAACAGCGAAGCCTCTTGGGCTATGAATGTACATTTGCATTATGAACAATATGTTAGAACAAAAGTAGTATAAAGGAGCTATTTCTATGATAAGACATTTACTTTTTACAGCTACAATTTTAATTCCATTTATATTATATGCGCAGACTTCAACAGCGCCGTCAGCCGGTGACGGAAGCGCAGGTAATCCGTACCAGATTGCAACCTTAGACAATTTATACTGGCTTTCGCAAACATCAAGCGTTTGGGGAGATAATTTTATACAAACAGCAAACATAGATGCCTCTTCCAGTTCAACCTGGAACAGCGGTAAGGGCTTCACTCCTATTGGGAACGGTTCAACTGCGTTTAGCGGGGCATATGATGGAAACGGGCACACCATTAGCGGAATTTATATAAATAATTCTGTTAATTATGAAGGTCTATTCGGCAGCACAGGCGGTTCGGTCATCAAGAATTTGGGATTAGTTAGTGTAAATATTTCCGGTCACCTGCCAGTAGGTGCCTTGGCAGGGCAGAATGGTCTTAATAGTAGCGTTAGCAATTGTTACTCAACAGGCGCAGTATCCGGGAATAGCACTGTAGGAGGATTAGTTGGAGATAATGGAGGCAATATAACTAACTGCTATTCGATGTGTTCTGTAACAGGAATCAATACGTCACCTGTGAATTTAGGCGGGCTTGTTGGTGCGTGTGCTAATCAATCGATTATTACTAATTGTTATTCTACAGGCTCAGTAACTGGGGGATCAAATGAAGGAGGACTTATTGGTATAGCAGCAGGTAGTGCAACTACATCTAATTCATTTTGGGATAAAACAACATCCGGTCAATCTACCAGCGCGGGCGGAACGGGTGAAACAACCACACAAATGACAACCGAATCAACCTTTACAAATG
>JBJKRP010000189.1:0-3403 GCA_046704565.1 Ignavibacteriaceae bacterium
AAATATAATTGACGAGAATAAAAATGAGCTTGAAGAGCTTACTGCGGGCAAGGAGAAACTGCTTGAGCAAGAAAAAGAGATTGATACCCGTTACCGTGAGGTAAGAAAACAGAGCTCGGATAAAGAAGAAAATCAGGACTCGCTCCGCAAACAGCGCGAAGATATTTCCGACGAGATTCATGGAAGCGATATGAAATTGAGCGAAATAAATATGAAGACCGCCAACCTCCTGGAAAATATACGCGAGAATTATTCAATTACTGTTGAGCCTAAATCTTTTGAGGATTTGGATACATTTGATTTCGCCCAGCGGACCGATGAAGTTCATTCACTTAAACAGCAGATAAAAAATCTCGGTCCCATTAACCTGCTTGCATATTCGGAGTTCGAAGAAGAGAAACAGCGTTTTGAATTCCTGACCAGGCAGAGGAACGACCTTTTGGAATCCGAAAAAGATGTAATAAAGACCATCGAAGAAATAAATACGACTGCGCAAACGCAGTTTATGGAAACGTTTGAAAAGATACGCAACAACTTTACAAATATTTTCCGCGGTTTGTTTAATCCCGGCGATGAAGCCGACTTGAAGCTTGAGGAAAACGTTGACCCACTTGAAGGTAAGATTGAAATTATTGCCAAGCCGAAAGGCAAGCGACCCACTTCAATCGAACTGCTTTCGGGAGGAGAAAAAACCTTAACCGCTATTGCGCTTTTGTTTTCAATTTATCTTGTAAAGCCGAGCCCGTTTTGTATCCTTGATGAAGTGGATGCGCCGCTGGACGATGCGAACGTTGACAGGTATACCAAGATTATCCGCGACTTCAGTACGGACACCCAGTTTATAGTTGTTACGCACAATAAGAGAACTATGGAAGCTGCCGATACTCTCTATGGCGTTACTATGCAGGAAGAAGGAATATCCAAGCTGGTAAGCGTTAGATTTAATGAGGACTTTAAACTTGTATCGTGATTTTGCCGATATTGAATTTCTGTTAAGCGGAAATAATCTAAACATAAGTTTGCTGATGCAGATGGTTTTGATTGCCGGCATGGTCTTACTCTTTTTCAACAGCAGCTTTTCACAGTGGGTTAGTGATCCTTCGGTTAATACTAAGTTAGTTGCCGATACACACAACCCGATCGATTTATCCGCAGTCAGTGATTTGAACGGCGGCTCGTTCGTCTTTTGGCAGGACAACAAATACGGCTTTCAAAGCGAAGTATATTTTATTCATGTTGATAACGACGGCAGAATAAGCTTTAGAGCGGACGGGAAAAGGGTATCCTCGTTAAACGGTCCCGAAGACTATCCTGTTTGTGCAACAGCTTCTCAAAATTCTGCCGTGGTAATTTGGAATGACTTTTCATTTTCTAACAGCGGTTATTTATTCGCTCAAAAAGTTTTAAGCAACGGAGATGAAGCTTGGGGTGATAAAGGACTGCAAATTACAAGCTCCGACGATGCGATAAGCGAATACTCTGTTGCGGTGGACGACTCCGGTTATTCTTATATTTCCTTTATCGCAAAAGAGCCGAAGCTTAACGGTGATTATAAAGTTGAAGTCCAAAAGGTATCAAGCAACGGTAATTTATTTTTCAATAAAAATGAGGAATTGGTTTTTAAATCTCATGACAGAAAAATGATGACCAGCATTGTGCCTGATGACAGCGGCGGAGCCTTTGTCCTCTGGATTGAAATGATGAATGGAAGAAGCATGATCTTCGGGCAGCACATTAATAAATCCGGTAAAAAGCTTTGGGGATCCGAAAGCATCGCGCTGCGCGGGAGACCTCTCGATATTTCGAGCCAGACACATAATGTAATTTCGTATGTCGTAAGAAAAGCATTCGGTAATTCAATTTATGTCGCCTGGCAGACTCAAACGAGAAGTAAGGATATTTATCATCAACTGATTAATTATGGGGGTAGAGTGCAATGGGAACGCGGAGGGAAATTAGCAACTTCGTTAAGAGGCAGCCAGCTTGATCCCAGGACTGTCTGCAGCGATTCTTCAATAATTCTTTCGTGGACAAACGAGTATAGGAACAATAAGGATATTTACATCCAGCGATATGACGAGAAAGGGAGACCGCAATGGAATAAAGCCGGTGTGCCGGTAATTAGAGTTCATGGCGATCAATTCGGGCAGCGAATGGCTGCCGACGGGAAAGGCGGGGTTATAGTCGCATGGATCGATCGCCGGGTTGATACTTTGCTTGCAAACATCTACGCGCAAAGATTAAACAGTGAAGGCAGGGAATTATGGAACCCTCTGGGTGTAATTGCTGCTGCCGGCAGAAATACATTAAAAAGTTATCTTTCCGTTGTACCTGATGGAAACGACGGTATAATAGCTATTTTTAAAAACTCTTCAAAAGTAATTAGTGAAATCTGCGGTCAGAAAATTTTCAGCAGCGGTACCTACTCATCGCAGATAGTAAGCTTTAACACTGCTCTTACGGGTGATTCCGTAAAAATATCATGGATGGCAGCAAATGAAACAGGCACTACGGATTACAATATTGAGAGAGCGGTTGAAAGCGATAACAGCGATATCAGTTGGCAAAATGTCGGTGCTGTTCATTCTCTTGGCAGAGGCAGGGAAGTTCATTATGAATTTTACGATACACCGGATACCAGCGGAACGCTTTATTACCGCGTAGTCCAGACCGATGCAAACGGAGATATACAAAATTCGGAAGTTAGCAGTATAAATTATTACGGTGCCGCTTCTAACGTTGTAATTGCCCAGAACTTCCCAAATCCCTTTTCCGACTCGACTACCATAAGCTTTTATTTACCTGACCCGGCTGATGTTTCGATAGAATTTTTTGATGAGCATATAATCAGGATTAGCGAAATAGACAAATCATGCCCGGCTGGCGAGAATAAAATTACCTTTTACGCTAAGGGTTTAAAACCCGGCGTCTATTTTTATAGGCTTAAAGCCGGAGATTTTGTCGGTGTTAAAAAGATGATTGTTACAAATTGATGGATAAGATTTTTAAAATATTTGTAGACTTTGACGGCACTATTACAAAGCTTGATGTCGGTGACTCCCTTTTTAGAGAATTTGGAGACAGACAACAGATTGAGGAAAGTATTTCCAGGCTGTTAAATGATGAAATCTCCGCAAAGCAAACCTGGATTGCGAAATGTAAGGCTGCCGGTAAAATTGATTTGCAGAAATTCAATGCTTTCATAGATTCAATGGAAATAGATAATACCTTTCATGAGTTAGTGCAGTATTGCGAGAAGAATCATTTTGAGCTTTTTGTCCTTAGCGACGGCTTTGATTACTACATCGATAGGATCCTTAAAAAAGAAAATATAAACGGGATAAAAGTTTATTCAAACAAACTTTCTTTTTCAGAAGACGGATTGCTGATCCCGGTTTTTCCT
>JBJKRP010000190.1:0-2762 GCA_046704565.1 Ignavibacteriaceae bacterium
TCGGCAGAAAGCCGGATGCGCGAGGCTTGGGATTAGAGAATACGAAAGTTAAAACAAACGCTAAAGGCTGGATTGAAGTCAACAGACAGATGCAGACTGCCGATCCGAACATTTATGCGATTGGCGATATTGCAGGCGAGCCGATGCTTGCACACAAGGCTTCGCATGAAGGTCGCGTTGCCGTGGAAGTAATCGCGGGACACAAAGCAGCATTCGAGCCGCTTGCAATTCCTGCCGTCGTCTTCACCGATCCTGAGATTGCCTGGGCAGGGTTAACCGAGACAAAAGCAAAAGAGCAGAACATAAAATTTGAAGTCGCCAAATTTCCCTGGGCTGCATCGGGTAGAGCTACAACGCTCGACAGAAGCGACGGAGTTACAAAGCTTATTATCGATCCGGAAACTCAGAGAATTTTAGGCGTAGGTATCTGCGGTCCCGGAGCCGGTGAGCTTATTGCAGAAGGCGTACTTGCAATTGAAATGGGCGCAAACACAACGGACTTAAAGCTTAGCATTCATCCCCATCCGACATTATCTGAAACAGTGATGGAAGCGGCGGAAGTTTTCTTCGGGCAAAGCACGCACCTGTACCGCCCTAAACGCTAGTCATTTCATAATAGCATGAGTTGAAACCCGTGAACATATGCCCATGCGTCCATGCCTTATTATAGGAAGTATTATTTCCTCTTCCAGCCGAATATGTTAAACTTCTTCTCCTGTTTATGATTTTCCGGCTCCCCGGACTGTTCCTGAACGTTTTCATCCTTTACTGTGCTGCGGGACTTTATGGCCTGTATTTCGGAAGAAATCTGTTTCCATATCTCGTTCCCTGGCAATATCTGGCTTGTTAAAGACTTTATCCTTTCGGAAAGAGGAGTAACCTGGCTAAGCGAGCTGTTAGCCGCTTTTAAGAGGGAATATGCCTCGGTTAAACTCTTTTTTGCGTCCTCGGTCTTTATCAGAAGCATCTCCGCGGCTTCCTCTTCGGTGTACCTTTCCAAATCGTGAAGCACAAACATCAGGCGTTCCGTTACGGGCAATGAGAATATCTCTGTTTCAAAGGCGCTGATATTGACACCTTTAAATTTCTTCTCATTTATCTTTCCCGCAGAAGAATTATTCTGCCTTAGAATTTCAAGCGAAGAGTAAACGGCTATACTGCACAGCCATGAAGCGAAAGAAATATCAACTCTAAGTGTAGAAATATTTCTCCATGCATATAAGAAGACGGATTTTGTAATTTGATCTGCAAGATCCTTGTCGGCAAGCAGCCTCAGGCAAAGCGCATAAACACGCCCTGCATTCATCTGGTAAAGCTGCTCGAATGAAGAATTGTTGCCTGCTTTAACGTTCTGTATAAGCGACCGTATTAATTTATTATCCTGCGGCAGAAGTCCCTCGCTAATATCAAGTCATTGTAACGGTATTTCGAATAGTCGATATTCATCGGGACAAATTTACATTTTACTTTGCAAACTATCTACAAATATTTTCAAGAAGATCTGCAAAATCATCGGGCGACGTTACCGGCAGATTGCAGACATAATTGCGGCAGACATAAGCGGTAACTTTGTCCCCGACCTGGTTTTGAGCTGCTGTAAAAGGAGCCAGCTTTTTTATCAAGTCATCCTTAGAATTCAGGACTACCACTTTATCCGGGATGTAGTAATTGTTCAGGATGGTGATAAAATGTTTTGTTTCTTCCGAGTCCTTTTCACCGGAAATAACAATTTCATTTGACGGTCCGAAGACAAAGCCAAGCGCACAGAGTGCATAAGTAAATGCGGAAGGCGAAGCGTATAACTGCCTTCCGGATGCCTGTATAACAGCCGTTGCCTTGCCTTCGAGTTCAGGGTCAGAGGTAATTCTTGCCAGACGGATTAAGTTCAGCATAGCAGCAGAATGCCCGGAAGGGATTGCGCCGTCATAAAATTCTTTTCTGCGAACTATTAAATTTTCCGAATCATCGCTTGAGAAAAAGAAACCTCCGTTCACTTCATCACAAAAGTGCTTTATCATTTCCGAATTGAACTGCAGCGCTTTCTTTAGATATTCTGTTTCGAAAGAGGCTTCATAAAGATCGATAAGCGCTGATACTATAAAAGCATAATCATCCAGGTTAGCAGAAATGGAGGCTTCACCCTGCCGGAAGCGATGGAGAAGCCTTCCTTCTTTATCAACTAAGCTTAAAAGGATAAACCTCATTGATTTCTCCGCAGCTTCCAGAAAATCTCTCCTTTTAAATACGCCTGATGATTTTGCAAGTGCTGAGATCATTAAGCTGTTCCAGTCTGTAAGTATTTTATCATCTTTAAAAGGATGAACTCTCTTTCCCCTGGCTTCAAAAAGTTTCTTCTTCGCTTTACTAATTATGTCAATTAAATAATCTTCCCGGAGATTAAAATCAGAAGCAATCTCATCAAAATTCTTTTTCAGATAAAGAATGTTTGTACCGTTTAATCCTCCTGCAGACTGATCATTCCAGTTCCCTTCATCCTTAACATTAAATATATCGGTAAACAGCTTTGCATTATCTCCGAGAACAGATTCAATCTCACTTTTCTTCCAGAGATAAAACTTCCCTTCTTCGCCATCGCTGTCCGCATCCTCTGCAGAATAAAACCCGCCTCCGGGTGAAGTCATGTCGCGAAGGACATATTCGATTATCTCTTCAGCGGTATCTTTATAGAAATTATTTTTAGTCGCCTGATAAGCTTCCGTATAAGCGGTAATCAATAATGCCTGATCATAAAGCATCTTTTC
>JBJKRP010000191.1:0-5549 GCA_046704565.1 Ignavibacteriaceae bacterium
ATTTTGCCGACATTAACCTTCCTCGGTTCCAACTTCAAAAGAATATTTCTTGCATAACCGCCGCTCCGGCTTTTATCAAGCGAAGAAAATCTATTTTGATCCCAATAGCTTCCTGCAAGTTCCAGGCTTAAGCTCAACCCGTCCACAGGAGAATAATTAACCGAAAGGTCGCCAAGCTGCTTTTGTTCCGGCAAAGGAAGAAGGATAACCGGCGCATAATCTCCCTGCTTTATACCGACGAACTGAAAGTTTCCGATGCTCTGCCGTGTATAGTCTCCCTGCCCGGTTCCTACAAAGTTGAATGTAATATTGTAAATCGCATTTACATTACCCGGATTATATAAATAATAAGAATAAGCCTGTCCGTTAATCAAAGTATCAATCTTCTGGTAAGTGCCTCTGATTACTCCTTGTGAATCAGGCAGTGCGATTGTAACTCCGCTCTTTACGGCTTTTAGTCTATTGTTGCCGGCAGCGGCTAAAATTGCTTTGTCGGAATCGGAAAGTGAAATATTTATAGGCGCATTCTGGTCGTCTCCTTCCTGCATATACTGGAAGTTAACGCTTAGCTTGTTCTTAAAGAATTTTGTTTGAACGCCGGCTCCGAGAAAAGTTCTTGAATACTTCTGATCGGAATACTGGAAATCAACTGTTATCCTGCTGGCTGATGTTATCACTCTATTAGGGGTAAAGGTTATCTGGGCGTTTGCGTAATCGATAGTATAATCGTTGCGCTCGCCTCGCTTTACCTCAACACCGTCTATATATACCTTCTCAGTGCCTGCTATAATAATGATATCCGGCTCATTATTGGCGCCGTGCAGGTTGTACGGACCCTGCACTCCATCCATGCCGTTAAACTGATTTGTGGTGAACTTACCTTTTGAATTAGCGACAGCAATATATGCCTTTTGTCCGTCATAATTAAATTCGCCGAGCAGTCCTTGAAGCTTCCTGTCTATAAATCCGAACTCTCCTGTTCTTTCCTGCAGTTCATAGTCGCCAAAGGTTCCAACGGCATTCGGATGCTTCACCTGGATAAATACCTTATCCAATTCCTGAAGAGTTGCCGTGTTACCTTCCGGCTGGATGGGAGAATTCTCGTCCGTCAGTGCAGCCACTACTTCAATATCCTTATAAATCTTTCCCGAAAGCTGCAAACGCAAGCCGCTGTTCAAAGTAAAGTCCTTCGTTGTACCGACGGTAAAACCGCGTACTATAGTTCCGCTCTTTTCCATACCGCTGCCGAAGATTGCCTCCGGTGAAAAAGGATTTGTCTCATTCTTCATTACACGCACCGTATCGCCGAGTTTTTGCTCAAACCTGTAAACCATTTGCCGCTTTTCATATTCTTTCTTGATAGATAATCTAACAGCCTGGTAAGTAACGATAATTGTATCAAATACGGAGTAATGAAGGGAATCCGACAGCCGGAACGAGGCAGTTGGATATGAGAACTGATAATCCTTTTTAGTTAGCAGATTGTGGTTCAGCGTTACGGTTTCGGTGAACGGAATTATTGCCGGGTTTGATAGAAAATAATTATTTTCAAAATTAACATGTAAAGTATCCGAGACAATGGTCGTATAATATTTTTGCTGGGCAAAAGATGAAATCTGTACCAGACATATGACAGCAACCGGGAATAAGTAAAGTCGTGCTTTCAAACGATGAATTTATTTTGTAATGCTCAAATCTATGCTTACTTACAGCTTTTATCAAGTCTATTAGATACCGTTTAACTATTTATCTTCCAAAAGAATTGCGGGCACGGAATTGTATTTACACACCGGATGTTCTGCTCATAACACCAAATATAATGTTGAACCTCTTCGCGGATATAAGCAAATCAATGTATTCCCTTTTTTCATCAGCATTACGAAGTAATGATACGTGAATATCCATGCATGTAATGCATGGATAAAAAAACCGTGTCTGCAATGAACTACGGAGTAGTTCAACATGTGCCCGGATTACATATTAAATTTTAAATGACATCATTTTTCTCATACATGCATTTGTGTTGAATCGTTTTGTGGCTCCACGATTCCGTTTTCATTTTTTTCTGCAGGTTTCACAGGTGTCAATCCATGTTCATTCACATAGGGGATTTTAATATTGCTATTACCAGCTATGCAAGTTAATCCGTTTTGCGGATCCATATATACTTTCGTATTTCCTTTTTTCATCAGTATTACGAAGTAATGATACGTGAATAAACATGCATATAATGCATGGATAAAGAAAACCGTGTCTGCAATGAACTACGGAGTAGTTCAACTAAAGGGCATGTTTTGGTTAAAAAAGATAACGTTCGTTAAATTCTATATTATGTTCTTTTAAAAGATTTTTATATTATTCTGCAAAGGTCTTCTTTTTATGATGTTCTTTTTGATTTTTTACATATTCTATCAAATTGTCTTTTGCCGTTATTGCGTATGTAAATGCACCATAGCCTATTTGCCAGCCTGTAAATGATGGAAATATTTTATCTGCCTTTATAAAATCATCTGAAGCAATTTTAATGTCTTTAATTAGATTTGATAATGCTACTGACGGATGTATATGTGTGACAATATGAATATGATCTCGAACCCCGTTGATACGGTATAGATGACAATCCTTATTTTTAAGTATGCCGGTTATATAGCTGTAAAGTCTTTCCTGTCCGGGTTCGATCATAGTTTCCTTCCTGTTCTTTGTAGAGAATACAATTTGATATAATAGCTGGGTATAGGTGCTCATAATATTTTGCCCTTTTTGAATTATTAAAAAATATTTCGATTTAAATTACCATTCTTATCTAATTAACTCAACAAGAGAATAGATATAATAACTCGTTGAACCGCTTCGCGGTTCCGTGTGTCGCCTCTTCCTCTTTTTTTTCCACGGATTTCATCCATTGCTATTTACGTTCATCCGCTTCGCGGATATCAGTATTTTTCCCCCTTTCGCTTCTGCGGATTGCATCCGCAGTTATGCACATTCATCCGCTTTGCGGTAAAAATCAAATCAGTGTCTTTCCTTTTTTCATCAGCATTACGAAGTAATGATACCTGAATATCCATGCATGTAATGCATGGATAAAGAAAACCATGTCTGCAATGAACTACGGAGTAGTTCAACATATGCCCGGATTACATTTTAAATTTTTGACAGCATCATTTGTCAAATACACAAATCTTTATTGAACCGCTTCGCGGTTCTATTTTTCTCATTCGCTCTTTTATTTCTACGGGTTTCACCGATGGCTATGCAAATTCATCCGATTCGTGGATATAAGCAAATCAATGTGTTTCATTTATTCATCAGCATTACGAAGTAATGATACGTGAATAAACATGCATGTAATACATGGATAAAGAAAACCGTGTCTGCAATGAACTACGGAGTAGTTCAACATGTGAGGGAGTTATTTCTGAAACATTTATAAATATTTTTGATACATGCGAATTTCTTTGTCCACCCAATTCGCGGAATTATTTGTGAAGAGCTTGACTTAGATGCCAGAGATTATTTGTTTGAAAATAGATATTATCAATTAGTTATTGATATTTTTACCCTATCCTTCATAACGAGTAATGTTTTTTTTCTTCGTCTTCCTTTTCAATTATTTGCTTTATTATATTGTCACTAAAGGCTAATATATTACCGTATTGCGCTTTCTTCATTCAGAATTATATTTCCAAATAACTTTGAAAGATTGCCCTCACTATTATAGAAAGGAATGAAAATTTTATCCGATATTTCGGTTATTATTTCACTCCTTTTATTTGCCGTATCTTTAGTAATCCTTTTTACTTTTTCAGAATACGGAGATATAATTAAAAGCCTATTTCCATCCAATAAATCTTTAATTACCTGCTCCCATCTTTTTTTCATCCCTCTTGCAAGAACCATTATTATAGGCTGCCTGCCTTTTATTAAAATATCGGAAACATCTTTTTCTATTTTTGAATGAAACCCTGAGACAATGCATACGCCTTTATCTCTTTGCTCTATTGCCCAGTCATACGTTTTGAGAATTATTTCCGCAGAAACTTTTCTTGAACATAAAAAGCCGATCTTCATATTTTTCAAAATATCCATATTTCCCAGGAAGTATGTCACTTTTTCTTATCCCTCTTTACATTTTAAACACCTGAATATTTCTCCCTGGCTTCATTAATAAAATCAGTGCTCACTTCAAGCCCTTTATGTTTAAACCCCTGCTGTACTTTTCCTGTAGATTCCGCAAGGACAAAAACAACATATTGGTTAAGGCTTACGCCTTCTTTATCGGCTTCTTCCTTTAATTTTTTAATTGCTTCTTCCTGAGTATCGCCAATTGCATAGCAGCTTCCGGCTCCGAGTTCCGGATGAGCTGCAGTCCACTTATTATCACCTGTGTTATAGCTTAGTTCAATTTTATATTTCAGAGCTGAATAATAATTAAGGTTTTTATTGTTTTTCATTTTCAAATTCCTTTATATATAATCTCAATGCATAAATCAATTTACTGACACTGCCTTCTCTTATAACTGTTCCCTTTCCTTTAGCATGTCCGATTGATATTGAAATAATTCCATACCTGAAATAATCCGAATCGGCTAAAAGATATTTATGATACCATCTATACGTTGTATGGTCGGAATTTTTTCCCTTCAATTCAAATCCAAATCTTTTCTCAATTCGTTAAATATAAATTTCATCGGATGTATACCCGATAGCAAGTTGCCGGAATCTTGCACCATATAGCAGTCAATACAAATTAGGTTTTCTTTCTGCCGGTATGTTTTGAAATAATTTATTGTATCATTGATATGATTCCCGATTACGGTAACCGCCATGTGCGGATCAGGCTCGAATAAGAAGACAAAGTTTTTTATTATTTGTCATCAAATTTTTTAATTATATAATCGCTCAATCTCTTAAGAAGTTTGATATGCCGTTCATCTGAAATATTACCAATAACGCCGGCAATTATATTTGTAGATATTTCGGCAAGAAAATTAAGCCTTATTATTGATTCTTTAATTATTCCGCTATCCTTAAAATCATTATCCTTAGCGGAGATTAAATCATCAAAATTTTTAATCATCTGATGAATTTGAGAACTTATACCGCAAACAAGATAGTCATTATAAGGAGAAGGAAGCTGACGAAGGAGTAGAACCGGTCTTAATTTTATTTTCCCGTCTGCTTGAGGAAGTGAGGCAAGAACTACATCGCCTTCTTTCATTTTTTATATTCCGGATTAGGTTCCTTAATTAAAGAAGATGAATACTCCGGCTCATCTTTATCGTACGCATTGTTTAAACTTGATAAAGATGATACAATCCAGTCTTTTCTTTCGTCGGAAGAATATTCAGCACTTAAAATAGTAATCAATAATTTATCATCCGGCTTTAAATTGAACGGAGTATCAAGCACAATGGATTTACCGTCATAATGCGCAGGAAGATTTAATAATGATTTCATTGTTGTCTCCAGGAAATGACTACATATAAAAATAATAATAATAATATTGTTTATTTGTAAACGGTATTAAACTATCTCCGGCATTTGAT
>JBJKRP010000192.1:0-7998 GCA_046704565.1 Ignavibacteriaceae bacterium
GGTTTTATCAAGGCAAAGAATACTTATTGAAGCGGCATCCTCAATCGAATCTAATCTGGTTACGAGCACGCCTTCTTCGGCAAGCTTTATGCCGGTAACAGCTTGAACAATCGTCATTACTGCCGGAAGCGCTACCGGAACGGCACCCATCAGGAAAATTACTGTGAACGTAAGAATTAACAGAACGCTGTCGTGAATTATAAAGGCGTATAAGGAAACAATTATCGACGCAGCAATGCCGAGATACATCATGTATTTTACGATTGTCAGCATTATCTCTTCCTGGTGCGACTTCGGCTTTGCAATTTTAACAAGCTCGGCTGTCCTTCCGAAATATGTATGGGCGCCGGTGTTAATTACTAAACAGCGGGCTTCGCCCTGTCTTACAACCGAGCCCGAATAAACTACATCAGAGCTCTTGCTTTCAACCGGAAGTGATTCACCCGTAAGTGCCGATTCATCAATTGAAAGCTCCCCGCTTATAATCTTTGCATCAGCAGGAATAATATCTCCAAGCTTAACAACTATAATATCGCCAGGAACGACTTCACTTGAATCTATTAATGTCCATTCACCGTTTCTTAAAGACTTAGCCTTTATAGCCAGTCTCTGTTTTAAAAGCTCTACCGCTTTTTCCGAGCCGCGGGAATGCATAAATCCTATTATTGCATTAACTACAAGAAGGGCAAAAATTATTATTCCTTCAACTTCGTGCCCCAGAAAAAATGAGAGCGCCATAGCCAGTTCCAGCAGCCAGGGCATTGGTCCCCAGAATCTGCGGACAAATTGCAGAACAGGATTCTTTTTTTTCTCTTCAGTCTTATTATAGCCGAAAGTATTGAGCCGGCTTTTTACTTCTTTTTCATTAAGTCCGTTTTCATTTGCTTCTAAAAGTTTAAATGTATCTTCTAAAGAGAATTGTTTATAATCGGAGGTTGGCGGAAGCTTACTTTCCATTCACAGTGCCTTCAAATTCTTCAACGTATAATTGTATTTTCAAAACTACTTTATTTTTGCAACTTTAATATATTGATAATCTATATTTTATTAGATATCAATTTGTCACATTTGGATTTAAATTTTCTATTAAGATGGAATGAGCATGCAGCTGCATGTATTGAATTCCGGTAGAATGAATTTAAAATGAAATTTCAGGAAAAGTTCGAATGAAAAATTATTGATGAAATTCCATAAATATTTCTCCTGGGAAATACTTTTCAGTTGCCTCTGCCTTTTGGAACCGGTTCTGCGTTAATACAAAATAGCTTACAAAAAACTACCATTGATAAGAAGATTTAACCCGTCTAAACTTCGAACAAAATGTTCGAGACTGTATAATTTGTTGACACATGCATTTAATTAGAAACACACGGAATCAATTTTAGTGATATTCATCATATTAATTATTCGAAATTATTAATAAATCGCGGCGTGAGTCAAATTACTTGCTAAATAGAAATAATTTATATAATTTTCGACTTGTCAAGTAAAATAGTCGAAAAATAATTTAGAATAAAATGTCAGAGAAGATTTCGAAGGAAAAGGAAAAGTCCATTGTGAATGCTGCACGTAAAAGGTTTGCCCATTACGGCTTTTCAAAAGTTACAATGGATGAGATAGCCGGGGATGTTGAAATGGGAAAAGCTTCTCTATATTATTACTTCCCGACAAAAGAAGAATTGTTCAAGGCAGTAATAACTTTAGAGCAAAACGAATTTGTCAACAATATTGAAGTGGTTCTTCAAAATCATTCTACCGCCTCCGAAAAGCTGTTTGAATACGTCGATCTGCGTCTAAAATATTTCCGGGATCTGGTTAATATCGGAATGCTTAGCGCTCACTCTATTTTTGATATTAAGTCGATGTTCAAAAAGCTGTTCGAAGATTTTGAATCCAATGAAATGATTCTCCTTAAAAAGATATTTGATGAGGGAAAAAGTAAAGGAGAGTTCCGAAAAGATCTGCCGGAAAATATTATTAAAATATTCCTCCACATGCTGCAGGGACTAAGGTTCAGAGTGATTAAACAGCTTACGGAGTTAAGATCCGAGGAAGAAACTTACAAAGAATTGGAAATTGAAATGAAAATTGCAGCGGAAATTTTCATTAATGGTATTAAGCAAGGCTAATAAGAAATTTATATATAAGGAAAAGATTCATGGCACAAAACGATGAAATAAAGGATCAAAGAAGTCCCGGCGCAACCAATAGCGCTGGGGACCAAAGTATTGAAGAGGTACCTCTTTTTAAAAGGAAAGGAATAATTATACCTTTGTTAATAATTATACTTGCCGCGGCAGGAGCTATTTATTGGTACATCGGTCAGTTGGGATACGTTTCTACCGATGATGCTTTTGTAGACAGTAATAGGCTCTCGGTCAGTTCTAAAATATTAGGAAGAATAACAGAGCTGGCTGTGGATGAAGGTGATACCGTTAAACAGGGACAACTCCTGGTTAAGCTGGATCCGACCGACATGATTGCTCAGCAAAAGCAGGCTGAAGCCGCTCTGGAACTGGCAAAAGAAAGCATAAGCCTGGCACAAGTAAATCTGGCAAAAACACAGGACGACCTTAACCGGGCATCCCGGCAGTTTAAAGATAATATTATCCCGAAAGAACAATACGATCATACGCAGAAAGCATACGAGGCTGCAAAGGCAGAACTTAATATTGATAAAACCAAGATAGGTACCGCTGAAGCTCAATTAAATGTTATAAAAGCTAATCTTAAAAATACTGCTATCTATTCAACTATGGATGGTATTGTTGCAAAGCGGTGGGTACTGACGGGAGACGTGGTTTCTCCAGGTCAACCGATTTTTACTATCTTCAACCTGGACAGTGTTTGGGTAACCGCCGACCTTGAGGAAACGAAGTTAGGCTCAATCCGACCCGGCGATAAGGTGGATATTTCCGTAGACGCCTATCCTGATCAAAAATTTGCGGGAAAAGTTTACCAGATTGGTTCAAATACAGCATCGGAATTTTCTTTAATTCCTCCCGATAACGCTTCCGGAAACTTTACCAAGGTAACCCAAAGAGTTCCTATAAAAATGACGATAGAACCGGTTAATAATTTTGGTCAGTCAGATCCATCTCCTTCAATTAAGCTTCTGCCCGGAATGTCTGTAGAAATCCAGATCAATATAAAGAAGAAATAATGAGGCTGCACACAGAACAATATGGAATATGATAAGTAAAGTGATTGAATATATTTTGATTTAATTGGAAAAAGCAGATGACTGTAAATAATAAACAGGTAAAGATAGCGACCCTTCATGAGCATCCCTCATACAGGTGGTTTGTTCTTTCCGTGGTTATGGTTGGAACTTTTATGGCAGTACTTGATGCTACCATTGTAAATGTCGGCTTAACTAAAATGATGGCTGCCTTTGGAGTAAGCGTAGATAAGATTGAATGGGTGCTGACTGCGTATCTTTTAATTTTTGCCGTTGTGCTTCCGTCTTCCGGCTGGATTGCTGACCACTTCGGATATAAAAAGACATACTTTCTCGGCTTGCTCTTATTTACTGTCGGCTCCCTTTTGTGCAGCCTTTCTTCAAACGAGAATATGCTGATTGCTTTCAGGGTACTGCAGGGCGCAGGCGCAGGCTTTATTATGCCGGTAGGAATGGCAATTGTTACCAGGGAGTTTCCTCCCGAAAAAAGAGGTATGGCTTTGGGATTTTGGGGAATAGCTGCTGCATCTTCTATTTCATTAGGACCTATGTTCGGCGGCTATCTTATAGATGCATATAGCTGGCATGCAATATTCGATATTAATGTACCTATCGGCATAGTTGCAATGATAGCTACTCTGATTATACTTAGAGAGTACAAAACTGAAAAGAGCAGAGCCTTCGATCTTCTCGGTTTTCTTACAATGACGATTTTCCTGGTGGCGCTTCTGCTGGCACTTTCGGACGGAAACGCCGCGTGGAATACTGGCGGGTGGACTTCTAACTTTATTTTGTCCTGCTTCTTTATTTCGTTCGTAAGCTTTGTAATTTTTATCGCCACGGAGTTTACAGTTAAACATCCTATAATTGATTTAAGAATTTTGAAGAACCGCAATTTCGGGATGGCAAACTTAATGCTGTTTATCTTTGGACTTGCCTTCTTCGGCAATTCTTTTCTGCTTCCGCTTTTTCTCCAGAATTCGCTTGGATATACGGCATTGCAGGCTGGGCTCGTGTTTTTCCCGGTAGGTATAATACAGGCGGCTATATCTCCGGTGGCAGGCTGGATGTCGGATAGACTGAATCCAAAAATCCCAATCTTTATCGGTATTGTACTTACATTCTTAAGCATGTACCTATATAAAGATCTTTCACTTTTCTCGGAATATAACGCAATAATAATTCCGCTTATAATTAGAGGATTTGGGTTAGGCTTTATGTTTATACCTTTAAGTACAATTGCCATTAATGATATATCAAAAGAAAAGATGGCACAGGCAACCGGCTTATTCAATACCATTCGCCAGGTCGGCGGAAGCTTTGGCGTGGCAATACTCGGTACATTTTTAACCAGGAGAGTTATTTTCCACCAAGCCATGTACAGCCAGGCGGTTGACCAAAATTCCGAAACATTTAAGCACGTTATTTACGGCTTAACGCATTTTGCGCAGCATTCAGTCGGCGGAACTGCCGGTAATGCCTTGCTGAGAGCCAAAGCCTTAATTTCAATGAACATTTCCGGGCAGGCATTTGTTCAGGGTATAACAGATGACTTCTTTGCCGGGGCGATATTAACCCTGTTTATTTTCGTTCCGTTATTCTTTCTTAAGTATCATAAAAAACAAAAATCAGAAAAAGTTCACTCAATGGAGTAATTCCATTTTTGCGGAGTAAATATGAAATATAGAATTTTATCAGCTACATTATTTTTAAGTGTACTATTTTTTAGTTCGGGTTTTTCTCAACAGCAGGCTGCAAGCGATTCGCTAACGCTTCAGCAAGCAGTCAAACTGACTCTAACCAACCAGCCGTTAATTAACCAGGCTGTTGAGCAGGTAAATGCCGTTAATGCGAGAATAAAAGAGCAGAACAGCAGCTACTATCCTCAGGTTGAAGGCAGTCTTTCCTACGCCTGGATCGGACCGGTAATATCATTGGGGTTCCCCGGGTTAGGCAAGTTTGATTTTAACACGCCGAATAACTATGATATGCACGTAAGCGCAGGATACACTCTTTATGATTTCGGGAGAAGAGACGTTACAATAGATTTAATAAAATCTTACAAGCTCTCTGCCGAAGAAAAGATAAATCTTGTAAAATCGAATCTCGCTTACAGCGCTATCCGGACTTTTTATTCGATATTATTCCTGGAAAGGAGCATAGCGGTTAAAAATGATCAGATCAATACATTAAATCAGCATATTGATATAACCAAAAAGAAAGTTGAAAGCGGAAGCGCCACAGATTTTGACGTGCTAACCACCGAGGTGCGGGTTGCTTCGGCAGAAAATGATAAAACAGATTTGCAGAACGCGCTTGCAAAAGAAGAAATTTATTTGCGGAGTCTTCTCGGATATAAAGCAAGCAAGCCAATTAATCTATCCGGTGATTTTACTTCATCCGGATCGGATATAAATGAAGATTCGCTGGTTACAATGGCTTACAATATGAGACCTGAAATCAAGCTTGCGAGGGACGCTCAAAACAGCGCGAGAATTTCGAAGCAGGTTTCTGCTCTCGGCGACAAACCTACACTTATGCTGGATGCTTCTTACGGGCTTAAGAACGGTTTCTTCCCAAATCTTGATGTTCTGCGCGGTAACTGGGTAGCCGCAATCTCGGCAAACATCCCGATCTTTAACGGCTACAGAACAGATGCAAAAGTTGAAGAGGCTGAAGTAAGTTTAAAAGAAAGCTCGCAAGAAATTTTAAGCCTTGAAAGAAAAATTAAAGCCGAGGTTCAAAGCGCATACTCAGATTGGAATACAAATAAAGAAAAGCTAAGCAGGACAAGAATTCAAGTTAAGCAAGCCGAGGAAGCTTTATCCCGCGCCGAAGTAAAGTACAGGGATGGGGTTATTACAAACCTTGATCTAATTGACTCCGAGACAGCACTGGCGGAAGCGCGTCTTCTCTATTTGCAGATTGTTTATAAAAACGTGTTAAGCCGTTACGCACTTGACAAGGTTATAGGGCAGGTAGTTTGGTAAATTGTTTGGCAGTTTTTAACCGCGCATTAGCAGCAAAAAGTTGTTAATGCGCGATGTGCTTAGTAACCTATTAAGCCGATAACAGCACCTGCAAGCAAGCCATAAACAAGATGCCCAATCCAATGGGCAACTGCTACGGAAAAGCCTGCTTCGCGGAATTCTTGCAAAGGATGGCTTTCTGCAACCACAGCCACCAGAACAAAGCCTACTATTGCACCGTGAATAAAGCCTATCAGGGTGCCTGCTCCTGCACAGCTTAAAAAACCATGTACGTTAAAAAAAACAATAATTATTGCGTACAGGAAAGCGAAAATAATTCCGGAGAATGTTTGTATCATAATTCCAATACGGTAAGAATTCTCAAGCTTCTTTGTAAATAAGCTCCCGACAGCCCTTGCCATGTCGGCATTAGCCATACCCGACTTAGTTATGCTTTGAAGAAGAATTTCCATCCCTGCCGTACCAATTATCCCTGCCCAGATAGCTATCCATATTATATGGCTGATCGGTGTATGATTCATATTTAACTCCGGTATTTTTTTGTGAAGTTAGTATTTTTCGCTCCATGTTAGAATTGATAGCCATGAATATACTAAATTGATTTTTTTATTTTGTATCCTGAAATACTTATTACTACAGGATTAAGTCTTTGGGGAAGGAAAATAAGTTTGGTCTAAATTAGGATGCCCCGGTCAATAGGTTTCAATTTTCAACTACCGGTTCCGGCTTAACAATTCGTGTGGATAAAAAAACCGGTATGCAGGTTATACTATCTGCCTACCGGTTTATAAGGAGGTTATTCTTTTTAATTTCTAACTTTTATTCGATCCCAGCGTAGTAATCTGCCCTGCTATTTTCCACGAGCCGTTATTTTTTATAAGTGTTAAATATCCGGTCTGTTTTATGCGGGCATCCGTAATAACAATCTTGGCAACTGCAGTATTCCCGTCAACACTAACAGATGAAATATCCAGGTTCCTGGTCCAGCCGCCTGCCTTTTTATTCTTAACCATATTTACAAGTTCATCTGTTGAGTAATGTTCAACATCCTTTTTAAATTCATTGATCACCATAATCGATCCACCGGGCACTACTATTTTGGATAATGCATCCGAGTTATTTGTATCGATGCTCTTAACAAAGCTTGACACGACAGTTTCTACCCCCTCTTGATCCGCCTGAGCATAAAGTGATAACGGAATTAAGAGCGAGAGAACAACTATTAAATATTTTAGAGATTTCATATAACACCTCAATTTTAATTTAATTTATTGCAGTCTTTTGAACCGCAGCTTTAATTTTGATGTGCCCAAAAATATTCAGACAAAAATAAAACCGGAGCTAAAAGTTAGAAGCGGCGGCATTATTACACGGACGGTTTCAAAACCAAATGAATATATTTGTTTCGACTTTGACTTATTCCCGTCTTAAATGTATATTACTTCAGTTAAAAAAAACACGACACCTTAAACCATCAGGTAAATTCAGCGGCTTAAGATGTATGGCAAAAATTATTTTATCATACTCGTCAGGATCAAGCCATGAAAACATTCATATCACTTATAAATTCCACTTCATTTAATTTATTTTTTAGGAGGATTTATGCCGCTTAAGAAATTAAAAGACTTCCTGGATGGCAACAACATAAAGTATATTACCATCAGCCATTCTTCAGCTTATACTGCGCAAGAGATTGCCGCACATGCTCATATCCCCGGCAAGCAGCTTGCAAAGACTGTACTGGTCAAAATTAACGGTAAGATGGCTATGGCGGTTCTTCCGGCTTCAGATAAGGTGGACTTCGATTTATTGAAGCAAGTAATGGGA
>JBJKRP010000193.1:0-6410 GCA_046704565.1 Ignavibacteriaceae bacterium
ACACATACACATGCAGCTTCTGCATAGATTCGACCGTTGCCTAACAGCCGCTGGACTTTGAAATTATGAAGGAGGATATACGGTTCCTGCTTACAAAATTCAAGCGACCGCTTGTCGGCTGGCACGATCCTAATTTCGGAATACGGTTTAACCAATATATGGATGCAATTGAAGAGGTCGTCCCCGAAAATAGTATAGACTTTATTGCCGAAAGCAGCTTATCAATACTATCGGAGCCGCATGTAAAAAGGCTTAAAAAGAATGGATTCGGCGCCTTGCTGCCGGGCATAGAATCATGGTTCGACCTCGGAAACAAATCCAAAACCGGAAGTCTTACAGGGATGGATAAGGTAAAGAATATAGCCGAGCAGATTAACATGATATTAAGGTACATTCCGTATGTACAAACTAATTTTGTTTTAGGACTCGATTCGGATAAAGGCGAAGAGCCGTTTATGCTAACCAAAAAATTTGTCGATATGACTCCCGGTGCATTCCCGGGTTATTCTTTATTATCGGCATTTGGCAGAGCAGCGCCGATCAATCTTGAATACCAACAGTTAAACCGTGTTATCCCGTTCCCGTTCCATTTCCTGGATAATAATCATGCGATGAATATTAAGCCGAAGAATTATTCGTGGCAGGAATTCTATTCACATATAATTAATCTCGGTGAATATACATTTTCATGGAAGGCTATCGTTAAGCGATTGATAGCTACAAATGCCTTCATACCGAGGTGGATGAATGTCGTGCGTGCAGTATCAGAAGAAGGCTTCGGAAGAATCGCATTCAACAAAACAATCTTAAATAAACTTAATTCGGACTCTCAATTCCGCGATTACTTTGAACAGGAAACTACAGAGCTACCTCAGTTCTATCAGAATATTATTAAAAATGAAATAGGACCATTGTGGCATTGGCTGCCGGATGGTGCATTATTCCATGACCAGAATGCTTACTTAAATGCTCAAGAGGAACGAATAGCAGTTTGATAAAATAATTTAAGCTTTCAAATTAAACCATGAACATTCTTTTAGTTTACCCCGAGTACCCCGATACATTCTGGAGCTTCAGATATGCGCTTAAATTTGTTTCCAAGGAAGCAAGCTTCCCGCCATTAGGTCTATTAACAGTCGCTTCGTTACTTCCGGCAGATTGGAATAAAAAGCTGGTAGATATGAATACAACAAAGCTGACGGGCAAAGATATACTCTGGTCTGATTTGGTGTTTATCAGCGCTATGTCTGTTCAAAGCAAGTCTGCCGATGAAGTAATAAGCCGCTGCAGAAGCTTAAATAGAAAAATAGCAGCCGGCGGTCCGCATTTTACAAGCAGCTATGAAAACTATGGCAATGTAGATTATCTTATTTTGAAAGAAGCCGAAATAACGTTACCTCAATTTATTCATGATGTAAATACCGTGAACTTAAAACATATTTATACAACTGATGATTGGGCTGACATTACAACAACGCCTATACCCGAGTGGGACTTAATTTCGATAAAGAAGTATTCATCAATGAATCTTCAATACTCAAGGGGATGCCCGTTCGACTGCGACTTTTGCGATATAACTGTTCTTTATGGAAGAAGACCTCGTACAAAAACCGCGGAACAGGTAATTGCCGAGCTTGACGGGCTCTATTTCAGCGGCTGGAAAGGTCCCGTATTCTTTGTCGATGATAATTTTATCGGGAACAAATCAAAACTGAAGAAAGAAATTCTTCCTGCAATTGCAGAATGGATGGAAAAAAGAAAGCATCCTTTTTACCTTAATACCGAGGCTTCAATAAACCTTGCCGATGACGAAGAACTGATGCGGCTGATGGTTAATGCAGGCTTTGAGGCTGTATTTATCGGCATCGAGTCGCCTGACGAAGAGAGCCTGCTTGAATGCAATAAGAAACAAAACAGGAACCGCGATTTATTGTCAAGCATAAAGAAGATTCAGAAGTTCGGTCTGGAAGTTCAAGGCGGTTTCATTGTTGGCTTTGATAATGACCCGGTATCAATATTCGAAAGACTTACGGAGTTTATACAGGAGAGCGGAATTGTAACCGCAATGGTAGGGTTATTAAACGCTCCTAAGGGAACCAAGCTTGAGAAAAGACTGGAGAAAGAAGGCAGGATGCTTAATGATTTTTCGGGCAGCAATACCGACTTTTCAATTAATTTTGTTCCTAAAATGAATCTGGATACATTGCTTGACGGATATAAAAAAATCATAAATACAATTTACTCTCCCAAATATTATTACAAACGTGTAATTGGATTCTTAAAGGACTTTGAGCCGAAAAAAAAGAAAATATTCCATATAAACTTCAGTTATATAGAAGCTCTGGTAAAATCAATTTTTAAATTAGGTGTTGCCGGAAAGGAGAGGCTTTATTACTGGAAGCTTTTCTTCTGGTCGCTGTTTACAAGACCCAGGTTATTTTCGCTGGCAATCTTATTCACCATTTACGGCTTTCACTTTAGGAAAGTATCCGGCAGTTATTTCTTGTATCAAAAGACTTAATCCGTTTTTCATCCTTTTGCTCTATTGAACTGCCTTTTCCCGATCCATATTTTTTTCTATGAAAAAAATCAGACTGTTATTGATTGAAGACAACCGGCTTCTGCACGATGGAATAATTTCAATACTCAATAGCCAGGATGATATAAAAATTATTTCCCCGGCTGTGGACAACGAAACTAATATTTCCAAAATCAAGCAGCTTAAACCGGATATAATTTTACTGGACCTCGGTCTGCGCAGCCGAAGCAGTCTTAATATGGTTGAGACCGTAAAAAAAGACTTTCCGGGTGCAAAGATTATTGTTATGGACCTTGCACCGGTGCAGAGCGATATAAACTTGTTTATAAATGCAGGTGCATCGGGTTTTATTTTAAAAGATGCTGCACTTGAGGATTTTCTCTCTACAATCCGCACGGTTGCCGGAGGCTCAAAGGTGGTTCCTCCAAATTTAAACGAGTCTCTCTTTTCACAGATAGTTGAGAATGCACTTAAAGACGGCAAGAAAAAATTAATCAGTGCAGCCCGTATGACCAAACGGGAGCGTGAGGTAATTGAATTAATCGGCAATGGTCTCAGCAATAAAGAAATTGCACAGAAGCTGTGCATCTCTACTTTCACGGTTAAAAGCCATATTCATAACATTATGGAAAAGTTTGCATTGCATACACGCCTGGAAGTAGCAAGCTTTTCGTATTCATCAGCGGAATTAAAAAAAATCCTAAAGGATTTTACGACTTCTAAATAGTAAATATCATAGGAAATAAAATGAGTAAAGGTCAAAACCAAAGAAAAAAATCCAAGAAAGAACCGGCTAAAACCATGAAAGAAAAGAAGGCAGCCAAAAGAGAAAAGAAGAATGAGGCTAAAAACCGCGGGCTTCTTGCCCGGTAGTCGGTTTATTTAAACATCGCAGTTCAATTATCTTTTCCAACTCCTTCCACAACCCGGGGGGATTATTTGCCTAATTTGGAACATTTCATCCGGGCAGGTTGAATAACAACCATTATTTCTATACTTATCCGTCAATTACTTGCGGGCGTGCTTAAAGCAGCTTAATTTATCATGTATCTTATGTATCAAACTTTAAAGAGTTTTTGGGGGTTATTTGATTTTGTAACGCCCGGAATTAATTTTGGCAGATGAATATTGTAAGTTCTGTTGCGGGTTTTGATAAGCTAAAGCAGCTAAGGCAGAGGGTAAAAGATAAAAGTGTAGCTAAAACATCGCCTCTTTTCGGCTCATCAAAAAGCATCTTCATAAAAGAAATTGTTGATACTGAAAATCAGGTAGTTGTCCTTTTCCCCGATTCTCAGAGTGTTTCGGAATTCCAGGTTGAGCTTGATGTGCTTGGAATAGCGGATCTTTTACTCCCTATTATTGAGCTGAAGCCGGAATCTATTCAGGAGAAGTTAACCGAGATTTCCAAGAGAGATAAGTTTATACTTTCCTGCACTTACGATATTGTAAATTGCATACTGCCTCCTAAAGATCAAATTGAAAAGAAAACAACGAAGGTCCAGGTAGGAGGAGAACTTACCTACAACGACCTGCTTGAGTATTTAAACCTTTTGAATTATCAGAAAGACAAGTTTGTCGAAGCGCCCGGATATTTTTCACAGCGCGGCGCCATAATTGATTACTGGTCGTACAGCGAGAAGAGCCCTGTGCGCCTTGAGTTTGACGGCGATTTCCTGGAATCTATAAGGTATTTTGATCCCGAAAGCCAGCGCTCGATTGAGGCGGCGAAAATTGTAACGCTCGCAGGTCAGCTTAATACCGGTTTTAAAAAGGACACTGCAGATATATTTGATTACTTAAACAATCCCGTTGTAATTGCTTCTTCATATGAATTGAGCAATTTAAATTCGGAGAGAATTAATTTGTTTGACTTCGAGGAACCGGGAAATGATATTCAGTCCGGGGAAGAATTTCCGCTTAGCGTGAACGGGTTATTAAATGAAGACAGCGAAGATATACCCGAAGAAAAAAATATTTCATCGGCAGGTGAAGAAAGAAGCATACAGCCGTTTGATTATACTTCAAAACAGAATGTGCGGTGGCTGATTGAAGAGGAGCTTGCTTCTTCCGGTGATAGAATCGATATCGGGCTGACTGAAGCGCCGGCAGTCAACTCAAATTATCAAGTACTGTTTTACGTTCTTAAGAGTTATTCGGAGCAGGATTTTCGGATTATTATTACAACCGAAAACGAGCTTCAGTCCGTAAGGCTGAGAGATCTTTTATCAGAGTTCAACAGCGGGCTCGGCGAGCTGATTGAATCTTCAAAAGTTAAGATTGAAACACTTGCGATCAAAAAAGGATTTCTTAACAAGGAAGAAAAATTTCTTCTTCTTACCGATTACCAGATATTTAACAAGCCTTACCGGACCAAGGTATCAACTGCTAAGAAATACAAGAAGTCAACGCGGCAGGGAAAGATTGCATCGATAAAAAGAGGCGATTATGTTGTCCATGAAGATTACGGCATCGGTAAATATATCGGGCTGGAAACAATAAAGATAGGCGATGTAAACCAGGAATCGATGAAGATAATTTACAATGAAGGCGGAGTTGTATATGTCAATCTGAATTACCTTGTCCTGGTAAAAAGGTATTCTTCAAGCGACAGCACGGGTGACGCGATTGTACCTACTTTATCAACCCTCGGCACAGGCGAATGGCAGAAGACAAAGCAGAAGACGAAAAGGAAAATTAAGGAAGCCGCCAGGGATTTGATCGAGCTTTATGCAAAGCGTAAGGCAACAAAGGGCTACAGCTTTAATCCCGATACGGTCTGGCAGAAAGAACTTGAAGCTTCCTTCTTTTATGAAGATACACCCGACCAGGAGAAAGTAACCGGCGAAGTAAAGCAGGACATGGAAGCAGTGAACCCGATGGACAGGCTTGTCTGCGGGGACGTCGGCTTCGGTAAAACGGAAATAGCGGTAAGAGCCGCATTCAAAGCCGCCCAGGAAGGGAAACAGACGGCAGTGCTTGTCCCTACAACAATTTTAGCTGAACAGCATTTTAATACTTTTTCCGACAGGCTTACTCAGTTCCCGGTAAAAGTAGCTGTAATTTCAAGATTTCAAAGCAGGAAACAGCAGAACGAAACACTTAAAGATTTAAGCGAAGGCAAAGTAGATGTAATAATCGGTACGCACAGGCTGCTTTCAAAGGATGTAAAGTTTAAAGATCTCGGCTTGCTTATTATAGATGAAGAACACCGCTTCGGAGTGATGGCTAAGGAGAAGCTCCGTTCGTTAAAATTGAATGTCGATACTCTGACATTAACTGCAACGCCGATTCCGCGGACTCTCAATTTATCCTTGCTCGGCGCAAGAGACCTTTCGATAATTGCTACACCTCCGCCGAACAGACAGCCGATTTATACCCAGGTATCGGTATTTGATATTTTTAAAATGAAAGAATGGATACTGAATGAGCTTAACAGAAGCGGACAGGTTTACATCGTCCACGACAGAGTCCAGTCAATCGATAAACTTGCAGGTTACATTCAAAGGAATCTGCCGGATGTAAAGATTGCAATTGCGCACGGACAGATGAAGCCCGCTCAGCTTGAAGAAGTAATCCACGGGTTCTTAAATAAAAAGTTCGATGTTCTTATTTCAACAAAAATAATTGAATCGGGAATAGATATACCGAACGTTAATACGATTATTATTAACCGCGCAGACCGTTTCGGACTTGCAGAGCTCCATCAGCTAAGAGGAAGAGTAGGCAGGTCCAACCGTCAGGCTTACGCTTACTTTATTGTTCCGTCATTGAACGGCATAAGCAAGAAGGCGATGCGGCGCCTGCAGGCAATTGAGGAATATACCGATGTGGGTGCCGGTTTCAATATCTCGATGCGCGACCTGGAAATAAG
>JBJKRP010000194.1:0-4632 GCA_046704565.1 Ignavibacteriaceae bacterium
GGTATGTTGAACCTTACGTTTTTATCATTATAGCTCCAGTTGATTACCTTTGTGGAAATGAAATCAGAATTGGGAACTATTATTGCTATGTTATCGTTTGTTTTTACCGTAGTAGAACGCATCGAAATGTTTACGACGTCTCCGAAAACGTCGCCTACTTCTATTCTGTCGCCGACCTTTATTGGTCTCTCAAATAAAATGATAATGCCGCTTACAAAGTTATTTGTTATGTTCTGCAAGCCGAAGCCTATGCCTACGCCCAGGGCGCCTGCAAGTATGGTCAGCGCACTCAGGTCAATACCGACCGTCTGCATAAGTATAATAAAGCCGAGTATAAGAATAACGTACCGGATAATCGTACCGACGGCAATCCTTACACCAAGCTCGATTTTACTTTTCTCAAGCAGCTTATATACAACCCACTTCTTAAGCTTGGCTGTAACGTAAAAGAGCAGGAATATGAGAATCGCAAGATATATTAACGAAAGAAGAGTCAGGTGGGTCTTACCGATTTCCGCAACCGGCAGGTCTAAGAATCTTTTTATATCCGTAAAAAAATTATTTATTGCTTCCAATTAAGTTTATCTTTATTCTTAAGCGCTGAATGGTAAAAAATCTAATTTGAAATTAGTTAAAACATCCGTTAAATGAAAGAACTGTCCTGCAAAAAAAATTATTTTCCAATGGCGTGTTCTCAACTGATCGCCTATCCTATGCCTGTAATTTAATTTTCATCGTATGTCAATATTCAGCAACAGGTTTGTTAAATAATTATCATAATAGTAAATTTCGCCAGGGATTAACAGAATATAAAATTATTTAAGCCTAAAAATAATAAATCAAATAAAAGAAATAATTAAGGAAAAATATTATGAAGAGCATTACGGTACTTTTGTTGATCGGCAGCTTTGTTTTTATCTTATCTTCCTTGAACAACGCACAGACTGAGCCTGTAAACGTTGCTTTGTTCAACCCCGTCCAGATTTTCCCGGAGAATAATTCCATACAAGGACTAAGGATAAACTTTATATACGGTAAGAATGTTTCGATGGAAGGGTTGGATTGGGGTCTGGTTAACAGCACCGGCTCCGGCGGTATGACCGGTATACAATGGGGATTTATAAATATTAACGAAGGAAATGTCGTAGGCTGGCAGAGCGGCGCTATAAACCTCAACGATAATAACGTTAAAGGCTTCCAGTGGGGATGGTTTAATAAAGGCAACCATGTAAGCGGGCTGCAGCTTGGACTGGTCAATATGGCTGAGAGCTTGTACGGGTTACAGATTGGATTGATTAATTTTATCAAAACCGGGGGACAGTTCCCTGTCTTCCCGATTGTTAACTGGTCATTCTAATTAAAAAATAATGGCGAAGAGCCTGCGGAACAATTTCTTAGCCAGGCTTTAAGCATTGGTTAACCCGCGGATCTTTTTAGGCGGACATTAATCCTCGTCCGCGGGTTAATCAAAAAAAAGTTTTGCTATGCCGGTTTAGTTTCAATATAAAGTTTAATAACCGGCACAAAACGATACAGTAGAATTTTGCTTTCTAATCCTCCATCCTTCCCTTATATCCAATTCCTCGCGCGCTTTTTATACCTTCGGCGGCAGAAGCTTATATACAATCGGTGTAACGAGCCTGGATAATAGGGTCGAGCTTATTAATCCTCCGATTATAACAACCGCTAGAGGAGATATCAATGGATTTTCCGACAGCGCAATGGGCAGCATACCACCTATAGCAGTTAGCGATGTAAGAATTATCGGCAAAAACCTCAGCTCGCCCGCTTCTCTTATAGCTTCATCGAGCGTCTTGCCTTCCTTTCGTAACTGGTTTGTAAAGTCGACAAGGAGTATTGTATTCTTCACCTCTATACCCGCTAATGCTATCAGTCCTATTGTTGCAACAAAGGAGAGCGTGTTGCCGGTAAATAATAAGGCAAGAGCCGCTCCTACTATTCCAAGAGGAATTACAGATAACACTATAAGTATGCTCTTGTAAGTCTTAAATTCGAGGAGGAGTACTGCAAGGAACAAAAAGACCGTAGCCGCTATAACATTGTTCATCCCGCCGAATGACTCTTCACGCTGCTCCAATTCTCCGCCCATCTCGTATGTATAGCCCTGCGGAAGTCTCAACTTATCCATCTTCTTGATTACAGACTTTATTACATTATCATTCAGGAAGCCCTCTTTAACAAAGGCACTTACTGAGACCGTCCGTATCTTGTCCCAATGATTAATCACCGGCGGGGTAGTTTCAAATCTTAACGTTGAAACCTGGTTAAGCGGTATCGCTACTCCTTTATTATTATTTATGTAAAGGTCTTTAAATGCATCCATTGACTGAAGATCAGACTTTTCTTTAGTAACGAGTATATTGTAGCTGTCACCCGCATCGTCCGTCATCTTTCCGTCGTCAATACCTGTTACTGCAAGACGGACATCCCTGTCGATATCCGCAGTTGCAACTCCGAGTATTCCCGCCTTCTCTTTGTTTATATCTACTTCAATATCTGATTTGAGGTTCTTTAAAGGATTGTTTATGTAAATAGTACCCTCGGTATTTTTAAGAAGGTCCTCTACTCTTAAAGAGAGTGCTCTTAAGGTATCTAAGTTATCTCCGTACAGCCTTACTTCAACAGGAGCTACAACCGGCGGTCCCTGCTCAAAGTTTTTTACCTCTACCTTTGCACCCGTGTATGGGGTCCACTTTTTCCTTAGCTCCTCTATCAACTTCATTTTTTCTGAAATGCTTGTCCCCTCTTTTAACTGGACGAATACCTGCGCAAAGTCTGCCTGCTCGTGCTGCTGCAGTACGTTGTAATAAATCTGCGGATTGCCTTTCCCTACATTGGAAGAATAATACTTTATTAGCGGATATTTCTTTAGCTGCTCCTCAATCTGTTTTGTTATATTGTTTGTATAATCAAGGTTCGACTGCGGAGGAGTATTAATATCGATTAAAAATTGCGGCTTTTCCGAAGCGGGGAAAAGACTGAAGCCTATGACCGGGATTAAAGCTAACGATCCGGCAAAAATTACTAAGGCGATAAGTACTGTTACAACAGGTCTGTTCAGCGCTTTGTCTAATACGACCGAATAGCTTCTGGAGATTGCCTTCTTTAACAGCCTTAAGAAAATATTTCCTTCCGTCGGCGCATTATGCTCTTTTAATATCCTGCTTGATAGGAACGGTATTATCGTAAGCGCAACTGCCATAGATGCCAGCACGCTTGTTATAACTGCCGCAGGAAGACTCCTTATAAAGTCACCCGATGCGCCCGGTAAAAATACAAGCGGCATAAACGCAATAATTAATGTCATCGTACACCCTAATACCGCAAGAGCGATCTGCTTTACGCCCTTTAGGACGGCGTCCATCCTGGTATGACCTTCTCGCAGCCACCTTTCGATATTCTCGACAACTACGATTGAGTCGTCTACAAGCAGACCGAGAGCTACTACAAATCCTACAATGCTTAACTGGTTTAAATTGATGCCGAGAAGGTTTATCAGTGTAATTCCAATCGATAAGGATAGCGGGATCGAGATCATTACTATTATTGCCGAACGGTAGCCCAGGGGAAGAAGAGTTATGGATACCAGCAGAATGGCAATTAAAAAATCCTCACCGAGCTCGCTGAGCCTGTTGTCAACGTTTATCGCCTGGTCAAAGTTCTGCACTAAAACGATATTAGGCGGCAGGCTTGATTTGAACTTCTCTATAACCGGCTTATATATCTTCTGCGCTGCGGTAATGTTTTCATTCGGCTTCAACGCAGCTACCACGAACACGCACCTGTGCGAGTTCAGCCTGGTGATATACACCGGCTTTTCAAAGTCAAAAGAGACGTCGGCTATATCCTTTAATAAAACGTTTTTCCCGTCGGCGGAATGCACAATGGTATTCCTAACCTCATCAACGTTCCTATAGCTGCCGCTTGTCTGGATGTTAAATGATTGCGTCCCAGCCTCCACGCTGCCTCCGGGGATGTTTACCGACTCGCTTTGTATACTTCCTAACACGGCATTAAGGGGAATGTGCATCTGGCTCATCTTGTCCAGCTTCAGTTCAACTCTTACTACTTTATCCGGCAAGCCTTCAATCTTCACATTCTTAAGCATCGTCAGCTTTTCAAGCTCATCTTTCAGGTTCTTGGAATACTTCTTCAGCTCGCTGAATGGAGCATTTTCCGAAATGAGCGCACCCTGTATAATATTCACATTAGAAGGCAGCCATTTAAGTACGTCAATACTGTAAATATCCTGGGGCAGCTCGCTCCTCATGTTATTTACTTCCCTTATCACTTCCTGGTATTTCTCGTCGATGTTGACCCCGTGCTGGTAGACCACCTCTACAACCGCCAGACCGTCGCTTATGTTCGACCTGATGTGCTTTATATTTTCTAAGGAAGATATGTCTTGCTCTATCGGCTTTACGACAAGCTCTTCAAGGTCCTTCGGACTTGTGCCGGGGTATACTATTACTATCTGGAAGTCTGCCTCGCTTAGTTCCGGGTCCTCCGAGCGCGGCATGTTTATTATGGTAGATACACCGATGATAATAAGCATTGCGGCAAAAAGCATCGTCATCTGCGGAAACTTTACGGCGTATTCTAATATCTTCA
>JBJKRP010000195.1:0-3427 GCA_046704565.1 Ignavibacteriaceae bacterium
GTTGCCCGCGGAAGTAACGGTAAAATAGTCTACGCAACAATCATTGCCTCAGCTAAAGGTAAGAGCGGATTGTACCGGTCTAACGACGGCGGCAAGAGCTGGCAGTTTGTAAACCACGACGCAAGTCTTGCTAACTCATACTTCAGCAGAATTACTGTAGATCCAAACAATGCGGATATTGTTTATGTTATGGGAAGATCAATAAGCCGCTCTGAAGACGGCGGAAAGCATTTTATGTTTTTCAAAGGTGCGCCTGGCGGAGATGACTATCATTACTTGTGGATAAATCCTAAAAATCCCTCGCACATGATTACATCTTCCGATCAAGGTGCTGCTGTAACTGTTAACAACGGGCAAAGCTGGACAGGCTGGTACAATCAACCTACAGGACAATTTTATCATATTGAAGTCGATGATCAATTCCCTTATAAAATTTACGGCGGGCAGCAGGACAACGGCACAGTAGGAATTTTAAGTCAAGGTCCCTACGGAGTAATTGAAGACCGCGACTGGCACCCTGTCGGCGGCGATGAACGCGATTACGATATTCCGAAGCCGGGAAATCCAAATTTAGTTTTCGGCAGCGGATTAGGCGGACCCGTTTCACGTTTCAACAACGTTACAAGACAGTCGGCAAATGTTTCTCCATGGACTATTTCAACCTACGGCGATAAACAAACCGACGTGAAATATCGCTACACCTGGATTACACCGCTGGAATTTTCTCACATCAAGCCTTACCCGCTTTACTTTGGAGCGCAGGTGCTGTTCAAAACAATTGACGACGGAGACCATTGGCAAATAGTAAGTCCCGACCTTTCGGGCAAAAAGCCGGACGCAAAGGCATCTGAAAATCCTAATTTTAAAGAGGCGAAAAATGAGGGGTACGGAGTAATATTTTCCATTGCTCCTTCGCCGCTTTCGAATAAAGTTATATGGGTTGGAACAGACGACGGCTTAATACAGCTTTCAACAGACGGCGAGAAGAGCTGGCATAACGTTACTCCGCCGTCAATTCCAATATGGTCCAGGATTGATGCAATCTCGCCTTCGCCTTTTTCAGTGCATGCTGCCTATGTTGCTGCTAACACTCATCGTACCGGAAAATCCTTTCCTTTAATTTTGAAGACGACCGACAACGGTAAAAGCTGGCAGGTTATTACAAATGGTTTACCTAAGGATGAATATGTTAATTCGTTAAGAACGGATACCAAGCATAAAGGTCTTTTGTTTGCCGCAACCAACAGGAGCGTTTACGTTTCATTTAATGATGGAGAGAACTGGCAGCCGCTTACGTTAAATCTGCCTACTACGTCTTACCGCGATCTTGTTGTTCATGATAACGATCTTATAACATGTACTCAAGGACGCGGCATCTGGATATTAGATGATATTGCGCCGCTTCGTGAAATTTCCTCATCATTAGAAAATGAAGCAGTTCACTTATTTAAGCCTGAGCAGGCATGGAGGATACGCGGTAACGTAAACCTCGATACGCCATATCCGCCGTCGACACCGCTTGGACAAAATCCACCTGCAGGTGCAATTATTGATTACTGGCTTAAGTCTGATGCCGAAGGTACTGTTACCTTAACATTAAAAGACTCAAAAGGAAATGTTGTAAGGGAATATTCAAGCAACAGTAAACCCGAGAAGCTTTCTGCGAATCGATATTTCGAAAAAGGCTGGCTCAGCAAGCCTGAGCAGTTATCAACGTCATCCGGTATGCACAGGTTTGTTTGGGATTTAAGATACGCACGACCGCAGTCGCTTTTATTTCATTACTCCATTGCAGCCGTATGGGATGACGATGGAACGCCTCTTCTGCCTCAGGGTCCGTTGGTTTTGCCCGGCAAATATTCCGTTACACTAACTGTTAACGGGAAAGAATATACCAGGTCGTTTTTAGTTAAGCTCGATCCGCGGGTCCATGTAAGCCGGCAGGACTTGGCAAGACAGCTTGTATTACTCCAATCGATTAACAGGATGCTTGACAAATCGGTTTCAATTAATTCTGAAATTGAAAATAAACTCAAAACAGAAAGCAAAGGAAATTCGTCGGCAGTATATGATTCTTTGAAAGCTCTTGTCCACAGTAATGAATATAATTTTTCATCTGTTTCCAACGGTTTATCAGACTTGTCAACTATAGTTGAAAGCGCCGATGCGGCGCCAACTCAAGGGCAGGACAATGTTTTTGCTTATTACAAAGATCAGTTTGAAAATCTTAAAGCCAGGTTTGATAAGCTTGAAGCAAAGCTGCAGACAAATAATAAATAAGTATTGGGCATAACGGTATTCTGTTCAAATAATCCGTCTCCATTCTTTGACAGTTAAACTGTCAAAGAGATTCGGTCCGGGAGTTTAACTCCCGGACAACACTATGCAATAAGTATTTCCTTACGTTTAATAATTCCTGGCGACCACTTTTCCCATGGTGCTGCCGGACTGGAACATTTTAACCGCATCGATCAGATACTCAAAGTCGAAAACTTTTCCGATGTAAGGCTTTTGGAGGTTTAGTTTTGCAATCTCCTGAAGCATGTTCCGCAGCAAATCAACACGCTCATAGAGCCAGATAAGATTAAAGCCGAGTATCGATTTATTGGACTCTATTAATGTAAGTGTCTGGTAACGCGGCATAGTTATGAATTGAAACGCCAGCTTAAAATAATTTGGTCTTGCAGAGTTTGAATTGAACTGTGAAAGACCATAAGCAACCATCCTCCCGGTAGTAGTCAGCAGGTCAAAGCTGTCTTTCTGAACCTTTCCGCCGACAGCATCTAAAATCAGATCGAGCTTTCTCCCGTTCAGCTTACAGGCAAGCTGGTTCTTAAAATCACCGTTCCGGATAATAATTTCATCATATCCTTCCATTCTTAAAAGATCTGTTGTTGAAGGACTGCCGATTGTGCCGATCGTAAAAGCGGAAAATTTTTTTGCAATACGGTTTGCATAAATTCCAACTCCCCCGGCGGCGCTGTGTATCAGCACCGTTTGGTTTTGAGTAATATTTCCGAGCGGAACAAGGGCATAGTAAGCAGTAAGAGCCTGAACGATAAATGAAGCGCCTTCCTCGAAAGACCAGCTATCGGGCAGCTTGATAATATATTTGCTGTCGAGATTTAAATGCGAGGTGTACGAGCCGAACTTTACGGAGCCCATTATCTTATCGTTTATTTCAAAATCATTAACATTTTTTCCTTTGTCAATTATAACTCCGCTGAATTCAAGCCCGGGGATAAAGTTTTCTTTCGGCGATGCTTTGTAGAGTCCGGCGATTGTAAAGACGTCGGCAAAATTTAAACCGATAGCCTTGATTTCAATTGTAACTTCGTTTTCTTGCGGAGAATTTAATTCTTCTGTAACGAGATTCAGGTTGCTCAGAGAGCCAACCTTGCTTAACCTGTATGATCTCCTTTTCATT
>JBJKRP010000196.1:0-20830 GCA_046704565.1 Ignavibacteriaceae bacterium
CCTACAGCAGCTCCAACTATAAAAAGAATAAAAACGAATAATTTATTTTTCATGATAATTTTGTTCTGGTATTTTTTAGCTTTTCCATATACGTTGTCAATTCAAATTGTCTGCAAGCAAGTACAAAGACTCAACTTTTGGTTTTGACCCTGTCCTGCCGGCAGAGAAAAAGATTCAAAAATGACACTACCATTTAACAAAGTCTTTTCAACTGCCGGGAGTGTAATTTCAGCAGGCAGGTTTTTCGGGTTTGAATAAACTAGTTTTTTGTTCTTAGAAATTCGAGAACCGCTCTTGCTTCATCTTTCTTCAAGCGCTGGTCTTTCATAATCGGAACGCGCTTCCATTGCTGGATGAGATTCTTTACGTAAGGATCCTTCTGCTGCATTTCCTTTGTGTTCATCAGGTAATTCATAATAAAGACAGGATTCAAAGTTTTTGTAATGCCTTTTAATGCAGGAGCCAGGTTCACATCGTTAATATCATGGCAGGCAGAGCATTTGTTATCGAAGAGGTCGCTGCCTTTATCGGCAAGGCTCTGGTTTATCGCGCCAAGCTTCACTTCTTTAATAGGACCTATGCCTTTATCGGCTAATTGCTTATTTTGCTGAACGCCGTAATTCGATTCAAAGGTAAATCCCATGAACAGAACTAATCCGGTTACTACTATTAACTTTATTATTGATTTCATTTTATTTTACTCCATCCAATTATATTTCATCGTTCTTAATTTTTATTTCCGCTTAGAATAAAAGCCATCCTACTAAATACAGCGAGTTATTATCAGAAGCATTTCTTCCCGAGCCGTCATAGTTTGTACTTCCGCCGTTAAACGTATTGTAAATGTTATATTGAAGTGCAAACTGGGTATTCATCCAGGGCATAAATGTCAGTTGAAGAATTTCACCGCTGCTGTTAGGTTCACCGTTGAGGCTTCCTGTTACATCGCCAGGCGCATAAAGACCGGCATCCGCCGTACCGCTCATAGTAAAGTAACCTGCAGAAAGCGCTGCCCACTGTGGAAAGTTGTAAGTCAAATCGATCTTAAATGAATTTAAATTATTAGTCGGATTGGCAGAACCGCCCGCAGCGTATGTCGCATCGAGTGTCTGCTTTTCTGTTATATATGATGCGTGTGCAAGCCATGAACCGCCTGCTTCATTTGTATATTCATATTGAGCGTCAAAACCAATGTCGGTGAACTTGTCGGTTAAGCCCGTAATGCCAGCGGGATATTGGCTTTGAGAAATTCCGAATGTACCGACTTCAAGGTATTGTCCTTGCCATTGATGCTGAATTGCAAGTCTCCAGTATGGAGCTACTCCTTTAATGGTTCCCGTCCATGTGGTATCTTCAGGGTAAGATACTCCCTGAATAGCTGAATGATAAAAAGAAACTTCCGCATAAATCAGCTTATCATATAATCCATATACTCCAAGACCCGCAGCAGTTCCGGGCGCTGCCTGCAGCAATGTTGACGCAGTAGGAGATGGTGTTGCATCCGGTCCGGCATAAGGAAAGCCCCAGATAGGAGTAGTATTCCAAACATCCTGCATAGTAGGATTGTTATTTAAAGTTAAGCCGTAACGAAAATCATTTCCACCAATTGTTGTATGGTTTGCATATCTTACATCGATCATGTCCAGACCGAATGTTCCGGCAGTTGGATCATAAGTAAATTGTAAATACGCTCCGATATGCGGAGTTATTTCCCCGGAAAGGAACATACTTATTTGCTGCGGTAATTCTGCTGCGCTGCTGCTTGCGCCTGGCGTCGCTTTGCTGACGGAAGAAAACGAAGTCTGAATCATTGCTGAGATAGGAAACGAATTTAATAAGCTTAGTTCGGTACGGTCGCTGTCGGGCGATTCGGCTTCTATGGCAGGAATGTTTGTCATAGTATAGCCGTTTAGCTTAAACATTCTTCCGAAGCTTGTTAGTTCGGGATAAGCATAATGGCAGTAGCTGCATGGAAGATTAGTCTGCCTTGCGAAGCTCGGTATAGCGTAATTGGCTGGATCTATAAATAAAATCAACATGCCGATAACCGAAATAATGAAAAAAGCTCTTTTCCAGCTTCTTTCAAAAATGTTTTGTGCAGATTTTGTAATTGAACCGGGTACCATTTATAACTCCATATTTGTGTTGAAAGATCTCTCGTTAAAATTTCATTTATAATTTGATTGCAGACAGACGTCGATTGCTTTATCCAGCTTAGTCAGCTCAAGCGGTTTAATAAAAAGATAATCCGCGCCTTCAGCTTTTAAGTCGGATTCATTGACCTTATCCGGGTAGCTGGTAATTGCGATTATCTTCAGATCATCTCTCAGCTTTTTTGCCTGGGATATAAAATCTGTTCCAAATTCTGAATTAACTCTAATATCAGTTATAAGAAGATGAAAACTCTGCCTCCGGATCTCAAATAGTCCGGTCTTCACATTATTAACACCAATCATCAAATAATTCTTCTTCCTCAAATAATCGCCGAAAGCAGAAAGAATATTTTCATCTTTGTCCACAACCAATATCTTTGGTCTATCAGTCATTCTTTATAAACCAATAATTTCGGAATTGATTATCCAACTAATGTGCCGTCCGGTCGGGATTATTCAAATGCCGGTAAGTTGTTGAAAAGAAAAAGATTTTTTCAGCGGATGTAATCCTTTAAAGCGGTGCAACTGCCAAGCCGCATTTTACAGGTGCCAAGTATGATTTGGCAGTTGCGGGATGCTTAAAGGTGCTGTTCCCGGGTTTAAGGAATTTTTTCATCCTCCCTGTTGCCGGTTCAACTGGATTAAAGGAGCAGATGAATTCGCCTGCTCTGCCGGCTGCTCGAATTTTTTATAAATAAAGATTTTCAGCTAAACTTTTTAATGCTGATATTTGTCTTATCAAAAATGCCGGGCTTGCTGTTCATTAGACCGGGATAAAAGGCTTAGGGGAAATTCTGCGATAATGAGGAAGAGTCGGAAAAATATTTATAAACGGGGGCAGTAATTAAACGAACTTATAATAATGAATTATTTTTACCGGGTTTTTAATCCCCTTGTATTCATTTATGAAAAAAATAATTATTTTAATACAACATTCTTCTAACAAAAAATACGGGTAGTACTAATGAGAAAATTTATTTACACGTTTTCAATTTTAATATTAAGCGTCATATCGCTAATAGCACAGACCAATAACTGCGACAAGGATATAACCGATCCCCGCGGAAAGATGAAGCCCTGGGAAGAGGGAGCCTGGACAACCGGCAAGTACCGCAATGTTTTTCTGGAAGCCGGTTACAAACAGAAAGATATTGACGCAAAGTTAGCCAAGGCTTATTATGATGTGTTCGAAGGTCCTCATAAAGTATATTTTGAAGTCGGCGATTCAATGGCATACCTTTCAGATGTGAAGAACCATGATGTTAGGACAGAAGGCATGTCCTACGGATTGATGATTGCGGTTCAGCTAAATAAGAAAGACGTATTTGACCGGTTGTGGCGTTGGGCTAAGAAATATATGCAGCACCAGGGCGGTCCGCGCGATGCCTATTTTGCATGGAGCGTTAAGCCGGGAACCGGCGTTCATAATTCCGAAGGCTCCGCTTCCGACGGCGAGTTATATTTTATTACCGATTTACTTTTTGCCTCCAACAGGTGGGGGAATAATACCGGGATAAATTATTATCACGAAGCACGAAGAATTCTTGATGCGATGTGGAGTAAAAACGGAACAGACGGAATTACCAACATAATAAATGTCGAGCAGAAAAAGATTACCTTTGTGCCTGAAAGATCGGGGTATAACTGGACAGACCCTTCTTATTACCTGCCGGCTTTTTATGAAATATGGGCAGAGTATGCTAAAGACGGGCATGCACAATTTTACAGGGATTGTGCTGATTCAGCCCGCGCTTTTCTGCATAGAGCTTGTTCTTCTCCAACAGGTTTGAATGCCGACGCAACCGAATTCAGCGGAGAGCCGAGACACTATGGTGGACGCTTCAGTTCCAACTTCGGCTTTGATTCTTGGAGAGTTCCAATGAACATTGCTATGGATTATTCATGGTTTGCAAAAGATAAAAAGTGGCAGCAGGATTACTGCCGGAGACTTCAAAATTTCCTTTACTGCCAGGGCATAGATACCTTCGTTGACCAGTATAATCTAGACGGAACACCCTCAACTTTTATTAGACCAGCCGGCGGTTACAGGGCGCTCCGTCATTCATTGGGATTTGTTGCAACTGCTGCCGCTGCCTCCATAATGGGAACCCAGGCTAAAAGCTGGAAGTTTGTTGATGCCTTATGGAATGCAAAGCTTGAACCATATAAGGACGGGTATTTTGATCCTTATTATGATGGACTATTGTACTTGTTCAGCTTAATGCACCTTAGCGGGAATTACAGGATAATTAAACCTGCTGTAAATAACTGATTCAAATAAATTAGCAAATACCTGTTTTCGTCATATCGAACGAAGTGAAGAAATCGAAATTATATCTTTCGGATTATGAGATTCTTTGCTTCGTTCAGAATGACGACCTTATTTCCATCGTTCTGCAATAGATGAAATAGTAACAGGACAGACTGTTTAAGCATAAAAAGGATAAACCTGCCCTGTTGTTTTTAGACAGGTTAGGATAATAAAATTCTTCAACGGTGGTCTTTTTCCCGCGCTTTGTGTATTTTGCGTTCAGCTATCTTCTATTCTAACTTTAATTTGACTGGAGAACATTAACAATGTCTAAAAAAATTTTTGAACAAAACAATGCTTTTTTCAAATTATCCGCTGCCTCAAAAGTCTTTGCAGCCCTTCTATTTATTTTCATCTTCATATTTTCAATAGAGCCTTCAAATGCCGGCGTACCCGGTCCGCAGGAAGCGTGGGTGGGCACGTGGGGGACAGGAGTACAGCTTGTAGAGCCCCGCAACATGCCTCCGCAGCCCGGCTTAAGCAACAACACAATTCGCCAGGTTGTCCGTGTATCTATCGGCGGTAAACGCTTGCGGGTACAATTCGCAAATAACTTCAGCTCAAAGCCTGTAACTATGAATGAAGTTCATATTGCCGTTTCAACCGGGGACAGTTCCATAAATCCTTCCACTGATAAAGAACTGTTATTCGATGGAAAGCCTTCCGTAACTATGGCGCCCGGCGGCGAAGTCACTTCCGATCCTTTCGATTTCAACTTGGAACCTTTAAGCAAAGTTGCAATTACAATCTATTACGGCGAAACATCACCGGACGTAACCGGTCATCCTGGTTCGAGGACTACCTCATATATTCTTAAGGGCAATGAGGTCTCTAAAGAATTATTTGACAACGCTGCAACAACAGACCACTGGTATAACATACAAGGCATCGATGTAATGGCTCCGAAGTCTGCATCTGCGGTTGTTGCCCTTGGCAATTCAATAACCGACGGACGCGGCTCCGGCACAAATAAACAGGACCGCTGGACGGATGACTTTGCAAACCTTCTCCAGGAGAATTCTGCTACCAAACAGGTATCTGTTTTAAACATGGGAATTGGCGGAAACTGTGTACTTCGAAATTGTCTTGGTCCCGCGGCAGTAAAGCGTTTTGACCGTGATGTGCTGGATAGAAGCGGAGTAAAATGGCTAATAATTTTTGAAGGCATAAATGACATCGGCGGCTCGTGGGCAAAAGACTCTTCCAAAGTTGCGTCTGATTTAATAGCAGCATTTAAAAACATGATAGACAGCGCTCATGCAAAAGGCATCAAAGTTTACGGAGCTACTATGACTCCCTTCGGCGGTTCTTTTTATGATAGACCCGGTCATGAATATGCCTGGAAGACAGTTAACGATTGGATACGCAACAGCGGCAGCTTTGATGCTGTAATTGATTTTGATAAAGCCATGCAGGATCCCAAAAATCCTCTGCATCTTTTGCCTGATGCAGATTCGGGAGATCATCTTCATCCAAATGAAAAAGGATACAGGATTATGGCGGCAGCTATTAATCTGAATCTTTTTAAATAGATTTATTCAATTATTAAAACGACTGCAGTTAAATTAAATTGATTTATGCCGGCGCTTGCCGGCTATTTATTTAAGCGCGATAAGGAGAAGCACATTTAGTAGTGAATAAAATCAGAAGCGAAATACTAGTATTGTTAGTTCTGGTCTTTTCTTTTATCAATTTTAATTGCGGCAGTTCCTCTAATGCCGGTAAAGAGCAGAATATAAACATCAAAGAAAAACCGGGGAACATTACAAAGGCGCCGAAATTTTTTTATTCGTGTATCTATCTTGATAAACCCGGCAGCAATTCAGGGATATGGTATGTGAATTCTAAAGACAGTATAAAGAAACTCATTTTAAAACTGCCGACCAATTACGGAATAACTGCGGATAATTTTAAGCTGTCGCCAACGGATAAGTATCTCGCTTTTTATGTTTATGATTCTGCAAGTAAAAAAACAAACGTCTATTCGCTGAACCTAGAAAATCTGGACCTGTCGTGGTTGAAAAGCGACCGTGGCTTTAACGGAGTCAATTTAGTCTGGAAGAATGATTCTTTCTTATATTGTAATTTGAACTCAGGCGGTAAGGATACATACGCCAGAGAGAAATATACTGCGTTGATTGATGTCGGAAAAAATAAATCGATAAAAACATTTACTCCTGAAAGAGGCAACCGTCTTGCCGGTTACATAGATAATAAATATCTGCTCTATGAATTTGATCCGGGCGGAAGCATATATAAAAGTAAGTATTATCTGATTGATGAGAGGAACAATGACATAATCAGAACATTTGAAGACTCTAATAATCCTCACGGGTTGGAGCATTTCGAAATCTCTCCTTCCGGGACTGAGTTTTTCCATATCCATTACAAAGTCTATGCTGAAAACAACGGAAAGACTTCCACAGATGAAGAATTACTGATTCAAAAAATAAGAGGCTCGTCAGGTGAGTTAATTATGCATTCGCTTAGCGGAATTTCAAATGTACAATGGTCGCCGGATGGCAAAGTCATTTCGTTTCTGAAAGTAGGATCGATCAACCACAATGAGGCTACAAAAGAATATACGAAAATTTATTATCTGTACTTTTATAACGTTGCATCAAAGGAGATGACAAACCTGGAAACATACCAGGCTGAAACCCAGGAAGGTGAAAAGACAGGGTTTGATATCCCTAAAACTTTGCCTGTCGACGCTGTAATATTTAATTATCTGGATTACGATTGGTCTCCGTCCGGTAAATATCTGTTTATTAAAAGACAGGACCTTTCAATGAACAGCTCGAATTATAATTGCATCCTTTACGATAACGAATCGAAAAGTGAAAGAGTTCTAATTAAGAATTATAAAGACAGCGCCGGCATAGCCGGATGGTGGGAAGATAATTCATTGCTGCTGAAAGAAGACTCAAAATACAAACTTGATGATTTGCAGAATAATAAAAGTGAATCTATCCCTGTAAATGGAATTATTATTTATCTGAAAAAGGAAGAGTAGACGATGAAAAACATTTTATTTGTCTTGATCATTTTGGTAATAACAAGCTGCAGCTTTGCTGCCGGTAAAACACCCAAAGTACACGTTTGGGAAATGAAAGAGATAAAGCTGAAAGCCGAAAAATCTTATAAGAATTATTACGCCGACGTTAAGTGCTGGGCGGAATTAAAGGGACCCGGTTTCGATAAGCGCGTTTACGGATTCTGGGACGGCGGAAATAATTTTATTGTAAGAGTTGTTGCCGAGAATCCTGGAGTATGGAAATGGATCAGCGGCTCAAACCAGCCGGAGGATAACGGACTTAATAATCATACCGGAACATTTACGGCAGTTAAATGGACTGAGAAAGAAAAAAAAGAAAACCCGAACAGGAATGGATTTATAAGACCAACACCAAACGGGCATGCGCTTGAATATGCAGACGGCAAACCCTTCTTTATGCTGGGAGATAACTGGCTTGCCGCTTCCACCTGGCGGCTTCCTTTTAGAGGTGCGGCGCCTGCCAAAAACTATGTGCCAGGTCCGGGAATGGGTTTTGAGGATGCCGTAAATTATAGAAAGAAGCAGGGCTTTAATTCGGTTAGTATGATTGCATGCTATCCGAACTGGGAGTCGGATACTCATCCCGCTACTTATGCAGATTCTAATGGGATTTATGTACGGAATGCATGGGAAAAGTTTGGATATTATGCTGCTGATGGACAGTTAACCGCTAAAGACATGCGTGATGAGTACGGGAACAGACCGTTCCAGATGTCAAAGAAACATCCCGGTGTTGCAGACTTCGATAAAATAAATCCGGCGTACTTTAGAAGCCTTGATAAGAAAATGCAGTATTTGTCGGACGAAGGATTTGTCCCTCTGCTCGAAACGGTAAGACGCGACATGTGCCCAACATGGAAAGCATATTTTAATTTTAACGAATCATATTCAAGATATGTTCAATACCTGATTTCCAGGTATGGCGCCTATAATATGATTTACAGCGAAATCCATCTCGACTGGATACCGAAGGAATACAGCCTTACCGCTGCAGAATTTAATGAGGCATTAAAATATCATTTAAAAGAATACGGACCGATGCCTTTCGGACAGCCTGTAACAACTCTTATCAGCAGTTCTACATACGGAGTTTTTGGAGCGGGCAAGGACTGCCCCTGGCTGACATTGCAAAGCGTCGGCAATACTCCGAGAGATCATAGAGTCGCCGATTCAATTGAAACAATATTCAGGCTTAGTCCTCCTTACCCGGTAATTAACTTAGAGCCATACTATGTCGGCTGGGATTTTAGTATAAATAATCCTGGCGGCGAGCGTCCGCCGGTTAACTCGGCAAGAGATAATTATTTTTCCAGGGCACAAATGTACGGTTCGGTTTTATCCGGCGCATTACCGGGGCATGTCTATGGAACAGCCGCTTATGACTTTACAACAATCGGCGAGCCTGCAGGTGGACGTCCGCATATATGGGATGCATTTAAATATGAAGGTGCAAAATATATGCACCTGTTGAGAAGTTTTGTTCTTTCGGAGGGAATAAAATACCGCGACCTTCAGCTCGCACGTCAGGATGTTCAGCCGAACAAGGCGCCGGGAAGTCCGGAGGCAGGTTTGGACGGCTGGTCGTATATGATTCGGACTGCTGCAAGGGATTTTGCCTTACTTTATTTTGAAAACAAATCTGTTTTACCAGTATTAAAAAATTTCAAACCGCATGGTGAATATTATTTCCAGTGGTATAATACTATGAATGGAAGCTGGAGTAAAAAAGTTTTATTGAAAGCTGATGATGAAGGCACGCTTAAGATTCCTGAATTTCCAGGTGAAGAAAAAATTTGTTCAAGAGATTGGGCTGCAAGAATTTTGGTTAAGGATTAAATATTTTCTTGTTAAGAAATTTCAATTATACATTTCCACGTAAATTGGGAAAGAAGTTTAGATTATAAAAAGGATATAATAACTCTTTATTTCGTCCTTTAAGAGTCGGCAATTAACGGTTTAGGATTTAAATTGAAATGGGGAGGTATTGTGAATTCGTTCTCTATAAATTTTATAAATTTGTTGACACTACTGGAACAATTTGTTATGTTTACCTCCAGAAATTTGGCATATACTAGCCCGGATTTGTATGTGAGTGCCGCCTTTAAGCAGGCGCGTACTATAAGGGCGAACAAGTATCTGCTATAGTTTCGCCCGGTGACTAATCACCACTAACGAGGGTTTCAAAAAAAGTTTTTATAACTCAGATTGGCTAAAGAATTAAGGAATAAAGTCCGTAAGACCGCACTGGTCGTCCCCCAACCTGTTCCAAAGGGAATTCTTTTTTATTTCGAGTTATACAACAAAATACAAAATCAAAAATCTAATCTAACATTTTTAAATTACGGCTTTTTGTTCAACCTCCCAGGTGTGATTACTCCGTGTGGCAAGAATTTTATTAATCAAAGAACCCGGGTTTTTAGGAGGGGAGTAATTGCCTATATCATTTAATCATTTTGAAAGGAAAGGTTACTTTTTATGAAGAAGTTTATACCTGCCGGTTTGCTCGGTGTATTAGCAGTATTGCTTTCGCCGGTACTGGTTTTTGCCGACGAGTCTAATCTGGCGGTTCCATCCCTTAGCCAGGCACAAAATAACTTATTGTACTACGGCTTGGTTATTTGTGTACTGGGAATTTTGTTCGGTTTGTACCAGTTTATGAGAGTCAAGAAGATGCCTGCTCATAAATCTATGCTGGAAGTAGCGGGTACTATTTACGAGACCTGCAAAACCTATCTAAAGCAGCAGGCTAAATTCCTATTTGCACTGTTCATTATTATCGGAGTAGTCAGCGCTTTCTATTTCGGTGTGCTGTCCCATATTGCCGCCGGTGGTGTGCTTCTTATACTGCTGTGGACCGTATTGGGTATTCTCGGTTCATCCAGCGTGGCACTATACGGAATGCGTATGAACACCCTCGCCAATGCAAGAACGGCTTTTGCCGGTCTGGAAGGCAAACCGCTGAAGACTGTAAATGTGGCTCTTGATGCGGGTATGAGTGTTGGAGTATTCCTGGTTTGTGTAGAACTGATAATGATGCTTATCATCTTGCTTTTTGTTCCCCGGGATCTGGCGGGCGATAGTTTTGTCGGCTTTGCTATCGGTGAGTCACTCGGTGCCAGCGCATTACGTATTGCCGGCGGTATCTTTACCAAGATTGCAGATATCGGTTCCGATTTGATGAAAATTGTTTTTAAAATTAAAGAGGATGATCCTCGCAATCCGGGAGTTATCGCAGACTGTACAGGTGATAATGCAGGCGACAGCGTTGGACCAACTGCAGACGGCTTTGAAACCTTTGGTGTTACCCAGGTTGCGTTAATTACGTTTATCGTGCTGGCTGTGCAGCCTGTGCTTCAAACCCACCTCCTGGTATGGCTCTTTATAATCCGTATAGTGTTGATCATTACATCTATAGGAGCTTTCTACGTAAACAAAGCCTTTAGTCGGGCTAAGTTTGGCGGCAAGGAGGATTTTAATTTCGAAGAACCGCTTACCAGCTTAGTTTGGTTTGCTTCCATTATATCTATCATAGCCGTTTTTATAGTTAGTTACTTCGAGATAGGTCCGGCTTCCGATGTGGGAGCCCAGGTTCCAAGCCTCTGGCTTCTGATGTCGATAATTATGGGCGCAGGCACACTTGGCGCCGCTCTGATCCCGGAGTTCGTCAAGATATTTACCAGTACAAAGTCCGGTCATGTGTCCGAAGTAGTCAAGGCTTCAAGAGAAGGCGGCGCCTCGCTGAACATCCTGTCCGGTCTGGTAGCAGGTAATTTCAGCGGTTTCTGGATCGGCATGGTGATTATGCTGCTGATGTTCATTGGCTACTATGCAAGCACATTCTTTCCTGCCGGAACCATGCTCTATCCTGCAGTCTTCGCCTTCGGTCTTGTTGCCTTTGGTTTCTTAAGTATGGGTCCCGTTACCATCGCCGTCGACAGCTATGGACCTGTAACTGATAACGCCCAATCCATCTATGAACTTTCTCTGATTGAAACTCTTCCCAATATTCAAAAAGAGATTAAGGATGATTTTGGCTTTGACCCTGACTTCGAAAAGGCAAAGCACTATCTGGAAGCGAACGATGGAGCAGGCAATACTTTTAAAGCGACTGCTAAACCGGTGCTGATTGCTACGGCAGTGGTCGGTGCTACCACTTTGATCTTCAGTTTGATATTGCTAATCAAACAGGCGCTTGGCGTTGAGCCTGAGACGATACTTAATGTGCTTAACCCATTTACCATTATCGGATTTATGGCAGGCGGCGCGGTAATCTTCTGGTTTACCGGGGCTTCTATACAATCTGTAACTACAGGCGCATATAAAGCTGTGGATTATATAAAACGGCATATCAAGCTTGACGAAAATGCAAGTCAAACGGCAGCCAAGGAAAGCTCCAAAGAAGTAGTAAAGATCTGTACACAGTATGCCCAGAAAGGTATGTGGAATATCTTTTTCGCAATCTTCTCTTTTGCCCTGGCTTTTGCATGTCTCTCTGCGCCAGCCGGCAGCAATGAACCTGTAAGCCTGTTCGTTTCGTACTTAATTGCGATTGCCGCATTTGGTCTGTACCAGGCTGTCTTTATGGCTAATGCCGGCGGTAGCTGGGATAATGCCAAAAAGCTGGTCGAGGTTGATCTGAAAGAGAAGGGTACTCCGCTGCATGATGCAACCGTAGTTGGCGACACCGTTGGCGATCCTCACAAGGATACTTCTTCGGTTTCTCTAAACCCGATCATCAAATTTACAACCCTGTTCGGTTTGCTTGCAATGGAGATCGCTATTACCCCTTCGTTCAGGCATGCTGCCTTGTACGTTGGTGTTATCTTCCTATTAATTGCCCTCTTCTTTGTAAGGCGTTCGTTCTATGGTATGAGGATACCAACAGAAAAATAATTAACACGCATGTTTGCATGGGTGCATGATTGCATGCATCCATGCTATTCATGCCTGGCGTTTACAGAAAAATCTTCTGCAATACTTTTATTACTTCCGATAAATCCTTTGCGGTATAAGCAGGCTTAACAGATGCGTCTTCATTTAAGGGGAATTTTGTTTTGCCGGTAAATACTAAAATTCCTTTTCCTCCTATTGCCTGCGCGCCGGAAATGTCGTTTTCAAGATCGTCTCCTAACATGTAAAAAGAATTATCTTCTTTACAGCCAAGTTTTTTCAATGCAGACTGAAAATATAGTGGAGATGGCTTTCCTACTAAAGCTGCGGATTTACCCGATGCATATTCGATAGCAGCTATAAAGGCTCCGGCGTCTAAAGCTAAACTCTTTCCATCCGGCTGCCAGTATTTATTTTTCTGCATAGCAATAATTTCCGCGCCGTTGTGTACCTTCCCGAAAATATCATTCAGGATTTGGTATGTCCAGCCTTCTCCCAAATCGCCTATGACAACTGCGTCGGGATTATCATCAACAATAAATTCCTCAAATTCTTTTTTAACATTTTGATTACAGTAAACGGAAACATGAAGCTTTAAATCCTTGATATATTGAATTGCGGCATCAATGGTCGTCATTGCATTAACAGGGAGATTGATCCCGTTATCATTTAAGAATTGAATTACTTCCCGCGAAGTATTTCTTGTTGAATTAGTAATAATGCAGGAAGGTATTTTGTTCCTAAAAAGAAATTCGAAAAGTTGCGGGGCGCCTGCAGCAAGCCTATCTCCGAGCCGTATAACGCCGTCAAGGTCGATTAAAACGGGTGTTTCATTTTTCATGATAATGGGACGAAGCTCATCCTAAGATTGAGCTTCGTCATTGTGAAATCTTTACGCGTTAGCCTGCGCAAGCACAGGAAACTTCGTCCGTGCAAGCTCGAAAGCACCGAAGAAAATTCCGACGTAGAATAAGTCTCCAACGGCAGTGTATGCGAAGAATGGGATTGCGGCGGTGAAACATTCGCCTAAGCCTCCGATGGTTATTGGGTAAATGCTGCCGCTAAGCCATACGGCAAAGTTTGTAATTACAAAAAACAAAACAGATGAAGAGACTGAAGCCAGGAAAATGTTTGATACCTTTCTTCTTTCTCTTAAGCCGAACCCGATTACCACGATCAGTGCGAAACTTAAATAGACCGCCCACATTGTTGAATGAAAGCCCAGGATTAAATCTGAAAGTATCATTGCAGCAAACGGCACGACGAAGGATAGCTTCTTGTTCGTAAAATAAGCTCCGCCGAAGAGTGCCATTGCAGCTATCGGCGTAAAGTTTGGATAGTGCGGAAGCAGCCTTAGAACAGCTCCGGCGAATATCATCCCCGTTAAAACGATGAACTTCGTACTTATAAAATTCTTTTCCATTTTTTTCCTTTCAGTTTAATAAGTGCGCTCAACTTTAATAATTAAAAATAAAAAATTTTTTGTCTTCTTAAAATGATTAATATCTATAATGTAAAATTTATTCCCAGGTAGCCTGATAATCCCGGCGTTGCGTAGCCGTAAACTTCTTCATAATATTTATTGAATATGTTGTCTATCCTGCCGTAAATCTTGATCAGGCTCGACAGTTTGTATGCTGCTGCTGCGTTAACAACCATATAGTCTGGAAGAGTAATCCTTTGTGCCGGGTATGCGTTATAATTCTCGTCCTCGCGTCTGCCAACATATATTATACCGAGATTCAAGTTAAAATCTTTTAAAAAAGCATAATCTATGTTCATCCCGATTTTGCTTTTGGGTCTTCTAAGTAAAGGCAAGCCGGAATTGGCAGTGTTAGGGCTTTCATCTTTTGTGTTTGTATAAGTATAATTGAATCTGAAGCTGAGGTCCTTGAGCGGAACGGTTTTAAGATAGACTTCGACTCCATTGGTTACTGCTTTATTAATATTTATTGTTCTAAAATTGTTATCAAAGCCGAAGAGGTTGGTAAACTTATTAGAGAAGTAGTTTATCCCGGCAGTCAGTTCGGTACTGATCAAATATTGCTCAATGCCTGCATCCCAGCCGAAGCTTTTCTCAGGCTGCAGATCAGGATTACCGTACGCAGGATCAAATAAATAAAACAGAGACGGAGACTTAAACCCGGTGCCTACCGTTGCCTTTAGTTTAGTCCCGGTTGCCCGGATGAAATACGCCGGTGCGATTCTGTATGTAAATATTGAGCCGAACCGGGAATTTTTGTCTAATCTAATACCAGCCGAAAAGAAAAGCTCATTATCGATATTTGCCAAATCCTGAAGGTAAGCTCCGGTTGTATTTTCATTCTTGTTAGGGAAAATACTCGGGAAAGAACCATAAGATGACGAATTGTAAAAGTAGTCTGAAACGGCATTCTCCGTTGAGCTCTCTATTCCGAAAGTAAGTGTGTTGGTCTCGGCAAGTTTAAAATTATTCTGCCAGTCGAACTGAATTCTATTGCCGTCATATATGCTGCTTGATGAAGCCGGGTTATTTAAGGTAGAGTCAAAGCTGTATTCTCTAACGTTCTTAATAAAGGAGATTCCTGCCGTCTGATTCCAGAAACCGTTAAACAAATCCAATTTCCCCTCAACTCTGAAGGAAGGTTCTTCAAGATGGTATACATAGGTAGGGTCGTCTCCCAGGTATCCGCCAAATTGGTCTAACCCTGTATTTGCATTTGTATATCTAAGATAAAAATCCAGTTGGAAGCTCTTGCTGAAGTCATATCCGAGCCTGGAAGAGACATTAAAATTTGAGGTACCGTCTTTTTCCGTGTTGCCGTATTTTGAAGATGCCGATGAAAATCCTGCGGTATAGAATCTGCTTGCAGTAATAGAATAATTCAAATCATTCAGGCTGCCCGATAAGCCTGCAAGTCCCTTGAAAGTATTATAAGAACCGCCTTCCGTATTCAAAAAAAACTTTGGCTTGCCCAAGCCTTGCTTTGTAATAATGTTTATTACGCCAGCCATTGCATTTGAGCCGTATAGGGTACTCTGCGGTCCGCGCAGAATTTCAATGCGCTTAATGTTATCAAGGGGAAGGTCTGCAAAGTCAAAGGTATTTTCCGGATCATTCGGCATGTTTACCTCCACTCCATCGATGAGAATTAATGTCTCGCCGGGATCACCGCCGCGCAAATAGATATTCGATAACGAGCCCGGCGCTCCCTGCTGTGTGTAGTTTACACCGTATTGATCTTTAAGCAGATTAAAGACTGTTGAGCCCATCCTATGCGCTATTTCGGAAGAATCGATAACTGAAATGGAACTGGCAGTTTCGATCTCAGGAATTTTTGTCTTTGTAGCTGTCACTACAATTTCAGACATTTTATAAATTTTTGTTGAATCGGTCTGCTGTGCGGAAGAAACAGAACTGAAAATGAGAACGCACATAAGAGGTATAAGGAATAAGGTATAAAGTATAAGGGTGAATGTGTGGGACTTATACCATATACCATTATACCTTATATCGAACTTTAGTAAAGAATCCATAGAAGTTACTCCTGAAAAAATTAAATTATGAATTAGGTTGTAACTCCGTGGGGAATAAGGAAAGCAGAAAGTTGAAATTATTTATGCTAACCTAACCTTGCCCGCGAAGGTTGATTAATTGTTATTTGCGGCAGGTCTCCTGGCTTAAAACAAGTAGAGAGTATTGAGTAAAGAGCACTTGTTTATCACAGTTGCGCGTCAGTTCCGGAATTTCCCGATTAATCCGCCTTTGGCGGACGAGCCGGAAGCACCGGATTCCCTATAATTCCCGTTATACCGGCAAGCCGGAATCGGGACACCGTAAATATTTTTTAAGAACGATGCAAAGATAGAAAAATTTATTTTAAGTGCAACAGTTATTCTTTATGAAAATCGCAGCGAAAAGTAAGATTTCTTATTCGATATGTTTGACTTAAACATAAAATGTTATGTCAAATGTCTGTCTGTATTTTGGTTCTTTAAATGTTCCCATACTTTGTTTTATCGTGTTGATATTTCGTAAATTTGCTGTACCGCTTGTCGAAAAAATAGTGACCGGGATTTCCGCTTCTATTTATTTTTTGCTTAATAAATTTTGCGCGCAAGAAAAATGAAAAGAGTTTTACTATTACTTATATTAATTTCACCAATATACCTGGCTTACGGACAGGCTAAATTGTCTCTTCAGGTTGGTATGCAATTCCCGTCAGGCAGCTTTGCGCAAGCCGCCCACAACGGCTTAGGAGGAATTGCCACATTAACTTTCCCGCAGGACCGCAATCTTTCACTCTCAGCCTCGTTGAGCTATAATTATTGGGGACCATATACTGCGTGGTATCTCGGTCCGAATGACAGTTATACAAGCTTGCTTGTCCTTGTTGGACTGAGATACGGGTTATCTCAAAGGAACGTTCATCCGTATCTTGGTATTGAAGTAGGGATGAACTCACTCGATTTTACCAGAACAACAAGCTACGGCACAACGAGCACTATTTATGAGGTTTCAGCAGCACGTTTTTGTATCGCACCTTCTTTCGGAATAATTGCGAAACTAAACTCTGCCCTGGACTTTGACATTAATCTAAAATATTATGCCTCGGATCCCGGACAGATAAACGGAATATCACTCCCAGCAACATTCTTTAGCCTGAATGCAGGAGTACAATTCAATCTTTATTAATAATGATATTGGACAACCGGTTTTCTTTTTTTAAGTTCGTAATGGAGAATCATTCAATAATAATTTAGAGGAAGCTTAATGGATCGTTCAATGGTTACTACTGCTTTTACGCTTGACGGCTACCGCATAGTAAAGAACCTTGGAATAGTCAGAGGCATCACCGTCAGGTCAAGAAATATATTCGGAACTATCGGCGGAAGCCTGCAGACATTATTCGGCGGCAACATAACTTTATTTACCGACCTCTGCGAGAAAACACGGGAAGAGTCTTTTGAGCTAATGGTTCAGCATGCTGATAGAATGGGCGCTAATGCGGTTATCGGTACAAGATACGATACAACGGACGTACTGCAGGGAGTGAGTGAGGTACTCTGTTACGGTACTGCAGTTGTCATTGAGAAGATATAAAAAAGTCTGCTTTAGTATTAGAACATTCTTACTTCAAATTCATTAACTTAGCCGTAATCCGAATCTTTCTATTAACCGGATTTTAATCGAATGCGGTTAAGAAAATATTCTCAATTGTGCGTTCCAATTATGAATACATAACGGCTGTGCAATGTTCGCGAGTACTTTATTCTTTATATCCTGTACTTTTTAGCGTATGGGTTATTATCAATTCCAAATGAAAAAAATAAGGAGCGCTTATTAAACCTGTAAGCATAAACAACACGGAACATTATACCTGGGGTAACAACTGCGACGGCTGGCATCTTGTAAAAAATGATGAGCTCAATATCATTCAGGAGAGAATGCCGCCCGGAACTTCCGAGTTAAGACACTATCATAATAAGTCACGTCAGTTCTTTTATATCTTATCCGGCGAGGCGGCTTTCGAAATGGAAAAGGAAAGTTTTATTTTAAATGAGTGCGAAGGGATTGAGGTCCCTCCTAAGTGTCCTCATAGGATTTCCAACCGTTCTAACAGAGAACTTAATTTTATTGTTGTCTCCCAGCCCAAAAGCCACGGTGACCGGGTTGTGCTTGAAGATTAGGATGTTCTTGAAAATAATCTTTATATTGGCGGCAGCCTGATAAAAGGAACGAAAACAAATGTCCAACGATAGTTTAAACAAAACAAATTACGATAGAGAGACTGCCACTCTTTATTTAAGGAACATGGTCTGCGACCGCTGCATAAAGGTCGTAAAGGAAGAGTTTGAAAAGCTTGGTTTGAAGGTTCTTGATATAAAGCTCGGAGAAGTAATTGTTGACGGAAGCTTTGATCAATTGCCGGTTGAAAGAATTAAAGCCGTGCTCGAAGAAAACGGATTCTATCTTATAGAGGACAGAAAGGCAAAAATTATCGAGAAGATAAAGCTGACGGTCCTGGGTTTAGTCCGCAGTGACGATGTGGAGCAGTCTTTGGAAGAAAATTACTCCGATATTATAGTTGAAAAAGTTGGAATGGACTATCACTATCTTAGTACTCTTTTTTCTTCTGTCGAAAACATTACGATTGAGCATTACGTAATTCTTCAGAAGATTGAGCGTGCCAAAGAACTTTTACGCTATGGCGAGCTTACATTAAGCGAGATTGCATACAAGCTCGGCTACAGCAGCGTACAGCATCTTTCCAATCAATTTAAAAAAGTCACAGGCATGACAGCCAGCCAATTCAAGAATATTACGGACAACATACGCAAGCCCCTCGACATGCTCGGCTGATGCAAAATGTTCAGTCTAAATTTTATGTTATTTAGAGCCCTTACACTTTCAGCAATTTAACAATTAGACAATTAAACCTTTTATTCCCTTCTTAATAGTTCTGATAACGAATACACTATATTCCCATAACTAATAATCATATAACATTTTCTTAAAATTCTGTAACGCTTACATTGACGGCTTATTTTAAATTTGTATCGTTGATTAAGTCAAACTATTAATGAAAGGATTAAAAATGAAAACGCAAGAATTAAAAATAGAAGGCATGTCCTGCGGGCATTGCGTAATGGCAGTTAGGAAAGAACTAAGCAAGCTTGAAAATGTTAGAGTTGAAGATGTTCAAATTGGAATTGCAAAGATTCATTATGATGAATCCAAAGTAGATAGGGAAAAGCTGGCTGCCGCGATTGACGAAGCAGGCTACAAACTGATCAATTAGAAATTAAAAAATTAAATTGGAGAATAACGCTATGCGTTTTTTATATAAGCGCATGGCGGTATTTTATGACATGGAAACGAAAGAATTAAAAACACTATCCCTGCCGGTTGAAGGCATGACGTGCGCAAGCTGCGTTGCAAGAGTAGAAAAGGCTTTGAAACGTACGGAAGGCGTAAGCGAGGTTAATGTAAACTTCGCTTCGGAGAAGGCGACGTTTACGTTCGACGAAAGTCTTACCGACATAAGCAAGCTTGAAGCAGTTGTAGAAGAAGCCGGGTACAAATTAGTCGCTCCCATTCCGGAAAAAGACAAAACAGCCGCGGCAGTTGAAGATGAAGTGCCGGCGGACCTGGAACAAAAGAAATCGTACAAGCAGCTTAAATCGGAATTCATATTTGCTCTGGTAATGACTGTCCCGATAATGTTCATAAGCATGACATACAGGACAGAATGGTTCCGCAGCATCGTCCCTGTTTCAACAGTCTACATCGAAAGGATAATATTCCTTGCCTCAACACTGGTAGTATTCATTTCTGGGAAAAGATTTTTTACCATTACTTGGAAGCTTCTGAAACACTTTTCTGTTGATATGAATACGCTCGTTGCCGTAGGTACCGGGACGGCTTATTTGTACAGCACAATAGCCGTTCTGTTTCCCAATCTTTTATCAGTCTCCGGTACACAAAGCAATATTTACTTTGATACTTCTGTTACGATAATTACACTTATCTTAATGGGCAGGCTTTTGGAAGCCCGCGCTAAGGATAAGACTTCAGCCGCCATTAAAAAGCTTATGGGGCTTCAGCCGAAAACTGCAAGAGTAATAAGGAACGGAACGGAAGCCGACATACCGGTAAGTGACGTACAATTAGACGAGACAATAATTGTACGACCGGGAGAAAAGATTCCGGTTGACGGAATAATTACCAACGGCTTGACCTCTATAGATGAATCGATGGTTACGGGCGAAAGCATTCCGGTCGATAAGAAAGCTGGAGACAAAGTTATCGGCGGAACAATAAACAAGAACGGAAGCATCGAGTTTAAAGCCGCTGCAATAGGGAAGGATACCGTTATCTCCCAGATAATAAAGTTGGTTGAACAGGCGCAGGGTTCCAAGGCTCCTGTGCAAAGCTTAGCTGATAAAACCGCGTTAGTGTTCGTTCCGGCAGTTATCGGAATTGCAATCGTTACATTTATTGTCTGGTATTACGGCGCAGGCGCCTCATTCACATTTGCAATGATTAACTTCATCGCAGTCCTTGTTATAGCATGTCCATGCGCCCTTGGTCTTGCGACGCCTGCAGCAATAATGGTCGGTACAGGGCTTGGCGCTTCAAACGGCATACTTATTAAGAATGCCGAAAGCCTGGAACGTGCTCATAAGATCAATTCGGTCGTATTTGACAAGACGGGTACAATAACTTACGGCAAGCCTGCGGTTACCAACATTAAAACGTTAAATGGATTTGATGAGACTTTACTTATCCGCCTTGCGGCATCTGTTGAAAATAAATCGGAGCATCCTCTCGGCGCCGCAATTGTGGATTATGCCAAGGAGAAGAATATTCCTCTATCAAATGTAGAAGGATTTAATGCTTCAGCAGGTCTCGGATTAACCGGAGTTACTGAAGGC
>JBJKRP010000197.1:0-5423 GCA_046704565.1 Ignavibacteriaceae bacterium
CTTGAAAACGGTGTTATTATTTCGGCGGGAAATTTTTGTGTAGGTAAAAGCTCGCAGCAGAATATTAATCTTGGTAACTATGAAAATATTTTTGTCAGCCCGGTTCCGGTTCGGTTTAATATGCAGCCGGGAATACTGCAAAGAGCCGACCTTACGAATTTCTCTACCGTTGCTTTACAAGGCGTAAGAATGGAAGCATTAAAAGAGTCGCCGACGCAGTTCGTTCAGCCGCAGGTAAGAAAGGAATTTGCCGATGCCGCTTTCTGGAAAGCCGATGTTGTTACGGATGAAAACGGCGAAGCCGAAATCAGCTTTAAGATGCCGGATAATCTTACTACCTGGAGAACGACGGTAAGAGGAATTACGAATAATTCCGAAGTCGGGCAGAATACGGGTACGGTAATTACAAAGAAAAATCTGTTAGTAAGACTTGAGACGCCGCGCTTCTTTAGAGAAGACGATGAGATAGTTGTCTCAACTATCGTTCATAATTATTTAAGCGAAGAGAAGCTTGTTAAGGTAACTTTTTCACCGGGAAATCTAAAAGTAACCGGCTCAAGAATTTCTTCGGGAGAAGAAAGCTCAAACTTAAACTGGAACAGCGGCAGGAAAAGCTTTTATGAAATAAAAGTTGCAAAAGATTCCGAAGCCCGAATCGATTGGAAAGTAAAAGTTGATGAGCCAATCGGCGAAGCCAAACTGAAAGCGGAAGCTTTGACAAATGAAGAATCAGATGCGGTAGAGGTTAAAGTTCCAATCCTTCCAAACGGAATAAAGAAGACTGAGCCCGTCGTTGCGGATTATTCGGAAAACGGCACAAAGACTTTGTCATTCAATATTCCATCCGATGTAGATGTAAGGACCGCCAGTCTTTCTTTTTCCGTTGCGCCATCTCTTGCAGCAACTATTTTAAAATCTCTTGATGACCTTGCCGGTTATCCTTACGGCTGTGTTGAACAGACTATGAGCAGGTTCCTTCCGACAATTATTGTTGCCAAAACTTTTAAGGAAATCGGTGCACCGCTAAATTCAAAAACAATTGAAGCGCTGCCGAAAATGGTTGAGGCGGGATTAAACAGGCTTTACAACTTCCAGCACGGCGGCGGCGGCTGGGGCTGGTGGACTAATGACGAGACAAATCCTTACATGACCGCTTACGTAATTTATGGAATGACTCTGGCAAAGCAAGCAGGTTACAAAGTCGATTCTGCCTCTTATAATAAAGGCATTAGTAATTTAATTAATCAGGTCGATAATTACGGGAACCTGAATTTTACAACACGAGCGTACATGCTTTACTCTCTTTCAACAGCGTTGAAGCTTGGCGATATGGATTTCAGCAAATACAAACCGAAGGCTGCCGCTCTTCTTAAAGAAGAATTAAATCCTTACGCGCTTGCTTTGCTTGCTTTAACATTTAACAACTTTGACGAGCCGGCTTTAGTAAGCAGAACGCTGAATCGGATTAAAGAATCTGTTGTTGATGAAAACGGATTAACTTATTGGGGAGGAAAGATGTGGCATTACTCCTGGCAGGATGATAAAGTGCAGACGACTGCTTTTGCTGTTAAGGCTTTAATGCTGAATAAAGAAAATATTCCTTTGGCTTCAAAGGCGGTACGCTGGCTTCTGATGCAGAAACAGGGCTTCTCATGGCGGTCGACGCAGGAAACGGCAATCGTAATATTCGGCATTACAGGTTACCTTAAGGCAACGCATGAGCTGAACCCGGATTTCAATGTTGAAGTTTATGTGAACAATAATAAAGAATTCGAGAAGAAGTTCACGAAAGCAGATGTTTTTGAAAACAGTCCGGCAATTACAATCAACGGAATAGATGGAAAGCTGCTTACCAACGGTGATAACAAAATCAAAATTGTAAAATCAGGTGAGGGCAAGATTTATTTCTCGGGTTTGAATCAATATTACTCACCCGACATGCAGCCTAAACCGGATAAGGATAAGTTTTTAGTAACCCGAAATTATTTTATACTTAAGCCGGTGAACAGAGGCGATAGAATTGTTTATGTCAAACATAAATTAGACGGCAAAGTCGAATCAGGGCAAAACATTTTAGTGCAGACTCATGTTGAATGCAAAGATAACGACCTAAAATACTTTATTCTTGAGGACATGCTTCCATCCGGCTTTGAAGCGGTAAAGGATGAAAACAATTTTGAGATTGAAAATATAAATGATGACTTTCAAAGTACGGCAAATATTATAGTACCGAGGTTTTGGTATGCTGATAAAGAATACCACGACAGCAAAGTTTCATTCTTCGTAACCAATCTCAGAAATGAAATGGATTTTTCATATATCATCCAGGCGCAGATGCCGGGAAGTTTTAATATAACTCCGGCGCAGGCATATTTAATGTATTACCCTGAAGTGTATGGGAACAGCAAGCCGGCGAAGATTTCCGTAAAGGAATAGACCGGCAAGCAGCGCCGACAGATTCCGGATAAGAAAATTAGAAGGTTATCTAATCTTTATATGTAGTTCCTTGAGCTGGTTTTCGTCTACGGTTGAAGGCGCATCATCCATGATAGAGACTGCGCTGGCAGTCTTTGGAAATGCAATTACTTCTCTAATGGAGCTCTCGCCTGCGAATATCATAGCCATCCTATCGAAGCCAAAAGCGATTCCGCCGTGCGGCGGTGCGCCGAATTTAAATGCATTCATCAAAAAGCCGAATTTATATTCTGCTTCTTCTTCGGTAATTCCAAGAGTCTTAAACATTTTGGCTTGAAGTTCCGCGTTGTGGATTCTAATACTGCCGCCAGCTATTTCAGTTCCGTTAAGGACCAAATCGTAGGCGCGTGCGCGGACTCTTGCAGGATCTGTTTCCATCAATTCAACGTCTTCAAGTCTTGGTGAAGTGAAAGGATGGTGCATTGCGTAATATCTTTTCGTTTGTTCATCCCACTCGAGTAAAGGAAAATCAGTTACCCACAAAAGCTTTGGAGCGGCACCGGGCTTTATTAAATCCAATCGTCTTGCCATCTCCAACCTTAAAGAGCCCATAATGGATAAGGCTTTTAATCTTGAACCAGAAAGAATGAAAATTAAATCTCCAGGTTTAGCGTTAAGCGACTGAACTAAATTTTTCTTTTCCTCATCAGTTAAGAATTTGGCAATCGGAGCTTCGAGGTCATTTTCTTTAACCCTCATCCAGATTAAGCCGCCGGCGCCGAGCTTCTTAACGAAGTCGGTAATAACATCAAGCTGGTTTCTTGTGTATTCTCCGCATCCGGGCGCAACCATTCCGGTAATAATTCCTTTATTCTTAATATGGTCCTGGAATACTTTGAATGCGGTATTTTCAAAGACATGATTCAGCGTTACCATTTCAAGGTCGAAGCGTAAGTCCGGCTTATCGCTTCCGTATTTTTCAAGAGCTTCGTTAAATGTTAATCGGGGCAGAGGAGCTGCTAACTCTTGATTAAGAATTTCTTTAAAAAGAATTTTCATCAAGCCTTCGACCATCTCAAAAATATTTTCCTGGTCGATGAATGACATCTCAACGTCTATCTGCGTAAACTCCGGCTGTCTGTCGGCGCGCAGGTCTTCATCCCGGAAACATTTTACAATTTGGAAATATCTATCAAGCCCTGATACCATTAATAACTGCTTGTACTGCTGAGGGGATTGCGGCAGAGCATAAAACTTTCCTTTATGCAAACGGCTTGGTACAAGATAATCTCTTGCGCCTTCTGGAGTGCTTTTCATCAGCACCGGAGTTTCAACTTCGACAAAATTATTTTCATCGAAATATTTTCTTACAAGCTGGTACATCTTGTGGCGCATCAGAATATTCTGCTGGAGAGCAGGTCTGCGTAAATCTAAGTAACGGTATTTTAACCGAACGTCTTCGCTGGTGTCGATTTCATCTTTAATCGGAAAAGGCGGAGTCTTTGCTTCATTTAAAATGATAAGCTTATTAACCATTACATCAATCTGACCGGTTGCAATTGCCGGGTTCTCTGTTCCTTCAGGTCTCTTCCTAACTTTTCCTTCAATTGAAATTACAAACTCGCTGCGCAGGCTGCCGGCATTCTCATGAGCTTCCTTGCTGAAGTTCGGTTCAAAAACAATTTGAGTAATTCCGTAGCGGTCGCGTAAATCAATAAAGATTAATCCGCCGAGGTCGCGGCGCGTATCAACCCAGCCGTTTAAAACAACATTTTCACCGATATGACTTTCCCTTAATTCACCGCACGTATGCGTTCTCGTCTTAAAATACATTTTCCTAAACCATTTCCTAAAAAGATTGAGTTGCAAAAATAAATAAATCAAAAAGGGCAAACAAATTGAAGCAATAAGGGTTTTTCGAATAAACGAATAAATATTCAGGCAGACTACGGTTTAATCTTTAAAGTAAATAATTTTCTTATTACTTATGAATAATGTATTAACCTTAACGCTGCAGCGGAGTGAATTAGTAAGCATGATCTCTTCGGCGCTTAATAAATCTCTTTGAGATATTTTAGCTTCTGTAACCAAGCGGGGATTTTGCCGGATAAAATATTTACGGTAAACTCCGGGAAGGATCCCACAATCTAAAGAGGGCGTCAGCCATTTTCCGTCTTTCTTGATAAACACATTTGTTAACGCACCTTCCGCCAAATAGCCGCGTTCATTAAAGAACAGTACGTCGAAGAATCCCCGTTTGGAATATTTTCTATATTCATCATCATAAAGCTTTCTGTTTGTTGTTTTGAAGTACTGAAACCGGTTATTCGAAAAAATAACCTTATCGGAAATTGCAACCTTTGCTTCGCCGCAGCCTGGAATATATTCCTGAAGATTAAACCCGAAGCGCCCCTGCTTATTCAGAATAATTTTTAGCCGGTATCTTTTCTTCCCGGAAACATTTTCAAGCAGACGCTTTAGCTCTCCGGTTAAACTTTTCTCATCCAGCTTAAATAAAAAATACTTTGCAGCGGATTTTAATCTTTCCAGGTGCAATTCAAGCAAAAATATTTTTTTGTTATCAATGAGAACTGTTTCGAACAATTCGAAATAACTTTCCGGCTCAAGTATGAATTTGCTTTTAAGGATGGTCTCATAATATTCATCGGCGGGATCGCTGTCCCATACTATTCCGCTCCCTAATCCTATAAAACCTTTTCCGCTTTTTTTATTTATTGAAACCGTTCTGATTGCAACATTAAATTCCATTTTGTTCTTTTCGACTAGCCCTATTGTGCCGCAGTAAATTCCTCTTCTTTCCCCTTCAAGTTCATGAATAATTTCCATCGTTCTGATTTTTGGAGCGCCGGTAATTGAGCCGCTGGGGAAAATATTGGTTAGGATTTTTTTCAGGGAAATATCTTTTTGCAGGATTGACTCAGTCCCGGAAACCAACTGAAAAAGCGATTCATATTTTTCAACCTTAAATAAATCGGTAACCTTTATGG
>JBJKRP010000198.1:0-2548 GCA_046704565.1 Ignavibacteriaceae bacterium
CGGCAAACCCGGTTACGGGCGAATACCCGGAAATTGAGACCGGCGGCATTAGCGTTGAGAGGATTGAACCGATGCCGGAACCGGTTGAGAAAAAGACTTACCAGCTTCACGGCTTTGATCAAAAGGAAGAAAAGAAAAAAGCCACGGGAGGAATTATACTTGCAATTATTTTATTTATAATAACAGCAGCAGGTATATTTTATTTTTATACTAAAATTACTGCCGATGTAAATACGTATAAAGCCGGGATAGAAAAGCTTGACAGCCAGATAAAGGACCTTTCGTCCAGGCTTGCGGATAACCAGGAAGTACAGAGGATACTTCAATCAAAGAGTGTAAGGATTATTAACCTTTCCGCCGCGGGCACAAATAAAGACTGCTACGGTAAGCTTATCGTCAGCCTTGAGACCAGCAAGGGGTACCTGCAATTAATGGACATGCCTATGCTTCCCGGAAACGACGTATTTCAGCTTTGGGCTATTATCAATAAAAAGTTCGTCTCGGTTGGAGAATTCAGTCCTTCCGACAAGAAAGTATTTTATCCGTTTTTGCTGCCCGAACTGAGCAATAGAGGTAAAACGGTTTTCTTAGTAAGCGAAGAACCTTCCGGCGGCTCGATAAAGCCCTCCAAAGATATCCTTCTTACCGGTACAATGGAATAATAACACCGGTCTAAATGAGTTCGACTCTTCTATAATTCCCTTTCACTTAAATAAGATGATGAAGGAAAAGTAAATGTTAAATACTTGTTCATTCAGTATCTCAATGGTTCCCCTTATACTCTACCAGCCCTCCGCCGTATGTTGATATCCAGATATTGCCTTTTGAGTCCCCAGTTACTCCTGTTACGTCGTTTATTTCCAAGCCTGTGTTTGTCTTGTTAAAGAGAGTAACATTTGAAGAAGCAGTAATTTCTACCAGCCCCTGATCCGTAGCCACCCACTTGGTATTATTCTTATCTATATAAATTGCATTGGTCTGGCTTCCATAAGGAAGATAGTGTACGTTATTCCAATTAGTTCCGTTAAAATATGAAAGACCGCCGCCGCTCATTAAATCCGTACCGAAGCCGACCCAGATATCGCCGGCGGGTGATTTTGCCAAAGCTCTTATATTATTATTTATAAGATGACTGTTGTTATTATTAAAATTCTGCCAATCTGTAATGCTGTTGTTAATTACCGATATGCCGGTACTGTTCATCCCCACCCAAAGATTATCGGAATTATCACAAAGAACACAATTGATATGGCTGTCGGAAACCATAGAGTCTCCGTATGTTGTCCATGTATTTCCCATTGTTGATTTACATACGCCTCCCTGTGTTCCTATATACCAGTTATCCGAATGATCAAAACAGATTGATTCAACAGTGAAATTAGACAGTCCCGAAGTTTTAAAGCCGTACATATGTTCTACGGAGCCGTTGTATGTAACAAATCCGTTGCTGGTACTGAAGAACATTACGTTATTCTTATCCACTGTAATACTATTTATGTGCTTGCTGGGAAGGATGGAATAAACTTGTTTTCCTCCCCACGAATTCCCGTCAAAGCTTACAACTCCCTGATCGTCTGTTCCAATCCAGACAACATCGTTTTTATCTATACCGATGCAGGTTAAATTGTTTGTCCCGATCGGCGAATTAGCTGTAGAGTACTGATCCCACAATAAAGTATCAAGAAGAAACATTGATACCAGCGAAGTATTATTACTTCTTACATCAACATTTACACTGTCGTCTCTATAATTTTTGATATGGTATCTTACCTCGTAGCTTCCGGGTACAACATTCTGAATTTTAACGGGAGTAAACAGACCTGTGCTGCTGTCATTAATAAATACCTCAGCCTTTTCCGGGCTGCTGTCGCAGTATATACTTCCAAGCATCGACGGGTTGTTTGAATAGTTAATAAATACGGATTCTCTTTTGCCTTCAACAACATTAACCCAGAAAGTAGAATCCCTGAATAAATCTTTCTTCAACGTAATCTGGTAAGTTCCGGTACTAAGCCATGTAAGGCTGTCCGGTGTTGCCCTTCTTCTCTCTTTCCCGTTCAGATAGATTTGAAATCCCTGCGGATTAGAATCAATATATATATAGCCGCTTGGAGGAGGCGCATCAGGAGGGGTTACAGATACCTGCCTCGCGCAGGAATATAATAACACTCCGGTAGTCAAGATTACCAGCATATATCCGGTCGCTCGTTTCAAAATTCTTTTAAGCTTCATAACTCTTTACTCAAAACCCATCGCTTTCAAATAATCGTAAGTAAATTTTAATTTGAAATCAGTCCTAACATAGGAGGCAAAAATGCCGTAGCCTCCCTGGATGTTGGTATAGTCCGGGTTATCCAATCTAACAGTAAATGCATTCTGCCCCGTCTGCATCGATAAATAATATGTTGAAAGGTTTAGATCATACGCTACTACCTCTACTTTAAGCCAGGCAATCGAAAAATCTTTTTTGTTGCCGCCCTGCGGAAGGCTATTCAGATATTGAGCTATTGTTTGCATGTTAACGCTTACAAAAGTAGCTTTCGACTGG
>JBJKRP010000199.1:0-14132 GCA_046704565.1 Ignavibacteriaceae bacterium
AATCTATCTTGCCGGACAGATATTCTTCCCAGCCAAAACAGACGGCAGCTTAATAACTAAAAACGGAAAAGTAACCGGCTCATATTTAATCGGACAGAAATTTACTAGCGATAAATATTTCCGGTCCCGCCCTTCCGCGATTGATTACAACCCTTATCCATCGGGTGGAAGTAATCTTGCTCTTTCCAGCGATACTTTGCTGAAGCAATACGAGCTGCGGAGAAATAATTTCATTAAAGAAAATTTGCTGAACGATTCCGTAAAGGTCCCTGCGGAAATGCTGTTTGAATCCGCAAGCGGAGTTGATCCGGATATATCCGAAGAGTCGGCAATCCTTCAATCTAAAAGAATAATTAATGTCAGAAATTTTAATAAATTTCAGTCGAGACAATTATTTAATTTGATTGATTCTTTATCGGTGCCATCTAAGTTTGGATTGTTCGGCAGGAAGATTGTGAATGTTCTTGCGCTTAACTTGAAATTAGATGAGATAGGCAAACAAAATGAGTGACATTGAATCTGCTAGACCCGACCCGGATAAACTTCTTGAAAAGATAAAACAAGAAGAGAACGGAATAGTATCCGGTAAGCTAAAAATATTCTTCGGAATGTGTGCGGGTGTCGGGAAAACCTATACGATGCTTGAAGCAGCCAGGAAAGCTAAGAGGGAAGGGATTGATGTGGCTGTAGGTATAGTTGAAACTCATAAGCGAGTCGAAACAGAAGCTTTGGTGGAAGGACTCGAAGTTATTCCTCTAAAAGAAATAAATTACCGCGGTTCCATTTTTAATGAAATGGACCTCGACGCAATTCTTAAAAGAAAGCCCTCGCTTGTTTTGGTCGACGAGCTTGCGCATACAAATATTCCCGGCAGCAGACATATTAAAAGATTTCAGGATGTTGAGGAGTTGTTAAGCAGCGGGATAAATGTATTTACAACTCTCAACGTTCAGCATCTTGAGAGCCGTGCGGAAACGGTCCAGCAGATTATCGGAACTTACATCCGCGAAACCGTTCCGGATTCAATTATCGACAAAGCCTATGAAGTAGAACTGATTGATTTAACAATCGAGGAACTTCTTCAGCGGCTTGCTGAAGGGAAAGTTTATACGCCGGAAAAATCCAAGCAGGCAATACAAAACTTTTTTAGGCGGGGCAATCTTACCGCGCTTAGGGAAATGGCTCTCAGGTTTACTGCCGAGCGGGTGGACAAAGATTTAAGAAGCTACAAGATTGAAAAGAATATTTACTCGACATGGAGGTCGAGCCAGCGGCTTATGGTTGCTGTGGGACCGAGCCCTTATTCTGCAAATCTAATTGCATGGACGCGAAGGCTTGCCTATTCCTTGGAAGCACAGTGGAATGCTGTTTATGTGGAGACGAACAAAAAGCTTTCGGAGGTAGAGAAAAAATATCTTGAAACAAATCTTAAGCTTGCCAAAGAACTCGGCGCCGAAATAATTACTTCGCAGGATACGGATTTAATAAACGGACTTGTTAGGATTGCTAAAGAAAATAATGTAACGCAGATAGTTATCGGCAAAACAAGGAAAGATAATTTATTCGGTCTTTTATATCATAGAAGCTTCATTAAAAAATTAATTAAGAAGAGCGGCGACATAGATGTTTACATAGCCGGCGGAGGAGAACCGGAAAAACAAAAACAGCCGATTGATTCATTCGTTAAATTTCAATCGCCGCTTTATAGGTATGCGCTTGCATTTATAATTGTCTTAGTGCTGACAATAATTTTTTATCTTGTAAAAGATAGCATCGGCTACCGGGCAGTATCGCTTCTGTTTATACTAAGCGTTGCAGTTCTTCCATTATTTGATTTCGGACCCGGTCCTATTTTTCTGGCGGCATTAGTCAGCGCTCTAACATGGAATTATTATTTTATACCGCCACAATTTACTTTCCGAATTGCAAGACTTGAAGATGCGCTGATGTTTATAATGTACTTCATTGTTGCTATTGTTACCGGGCTGCTAACTTCTAAAATCAAAACGCAGCAGCAGTTCCTTGCGTTAAAAGAGTAAAGAACCTCTTCACTCTTTAACTTAACGAAAGATCTCTCCGCTGCAGTCAGCATTAATGATATTGCGGATATAGCAGTCAGAAAGGTTAAGCAGTTCTTCAATGCGGAAGCGGTCATTATCTTTAATGATGCTGATAAAAAGCTGAATGCAAAGCCTCACTCAGCAAGCTCAAGCCTAATTGACGATGCCGATTGGCTCGTAGCTAATTGGGTTTACACAAACGCTAAGTCGGCGGGTAAGTTTACAAACACTCTGCCTCTTAGCCCGGTTACATTTTATCCGCTGAACAGCAAGAGCGGAGTGCTTGGAACAATCGGAATAAAAACTCAGGATATGAAGCCTCTTTCATTTGAACAGGAAAATTTTCTTAATACTTTTATAGTACAGGTTTCAAATGCAGTTGAAAGAGAACACTTGAACGAGTTGGCAAAAAAATCTTTGGTGGCTGATGAGTCGGAAAGATTATACAAAACGTTATTCAATTCTTTATCTCATGAATTGAAGACTCCGATTGCGGCTATTATCGGCGCGGTCAGTTCGTTTAATGATGAGAACGTTTATAGGAATAAAGAAGTCTGGGGAAAGTTTCTTAATGAAATTAAAATAGCATCCGACAGGCTTAACAGGCTTGTCGAAAACCTTCTGGATATGGCAAGGCTGGAAACCGGATTTATTTCATTAAAGCTTGATTGGCATTCTTTGGAAGATTTGTTTAACTCAGTTCTCGATAAATTCAAAGAAGAATCCGCGGGTCATAAGATTGTGCTTCTTGTAGGCGAAGAAATTCCTATTTTTAAATTCGATTTCGGTTTGCTTGAGCAGGCATTCATAAATATAATTCATAACTCGCTTGAATACACTCCTGCCGGAAGCGAAATAAAAATAGAGGCAAGCATGGTTAATAACAGGTATATTATTAATATTTCCGATAACGGCAAAGGCTTTCCAAAAGAGTCGTTGCCTAAACTGTTTGAAAAGTTTTACAGAATACCGGGAACGAAAGCAGGCGGCACCGGGCTTGGCTTATCAATAGCTAAAGGATTCATCGAAGCGCATGGTGGAATTATTTCCGCATCTAATCTTCCAGACGGCGGAGCCGTATTTACAATTTCTTTACCCGCTCAAGAAAACGCCGGTGTATAAATGGCAATTAAGAATTCCATAATTATTATTGACGATGAAGCGCAGATAAGAAAAGTGCTTTCCATAGCGCTTGAATCATCGGATTTTAAAATTATTGAATCATCAACTGCTAAGGAAGGGATAGTCCAAACCGCAACATCGCATCCGCAGCTTGTTGTACTCGATATTGGTCTGCCGGATATGGACGGCTTTAATGTTATTAAAGAGCTTCGCACATGGACAAACATCCCCATAATTATTCTATCAGTGCGCAGTTCAGAAGAAGACATAGTAAAAGCCTTAGAACTCGGCGCAGATGATTACATTACAAAGCCGTTTAATACATCGGAGCTTATTGCCAGAATAAAAGCGAATATTAGGCGCTCGCAAGACGTACATGGAGAGAATATAATTACCAACGGCGATTTGAAAATAGATTTCACCGCGCGCCTCGTCTACAAAAGAGGAACAGAAATGAAGCTCACCAATATTGAATATCTGCTGTTGGCTTTATTCTTTAGGAATGCCGGCAAAGTTTTAACACATAATTATATTTTGAAGGAAGTCTGGGGACCATCAGCAATTGAAAACTCACAATACCTAAGGGTGTTTATAGGTCAGCTTCGAAAAAAGATTGAAGACAATTCCTCATCGCCGAAATATATTGTTACGGAATCCGGAGTAGGGTACCGTATGAAGTATGTAAAATAAGATAATGCTGACCAGGACACTATAGGCAAAATCCAGACAACCTTCCTGGTTGTTGATGAATCTTTTTTGTCCACAGATATATCTTCAAGATTAAAGCCTGACCTCCAATGTTAATCGATGAACTCTCAGATATGAAGCTTGAACCTTCCGGGGCCATTCGCGAAGCAATCAATACTAACATTCCGGTTTTAAGGTTAACTGACGGACAATTTTTGTTCGTCATTGAACCTTGTCTAAACGTCTGTATTTGATGAATCAGAATTTAATTTTCCATAATTTTAGTTAAATTAGAATATCTAATAACAAGAAACAGCAGGCAGCTTTGAAAAATCATTATGACGTTATAGTAATAGGCAGTGGACCGGGAGGAGAGGGCGCCGCCATGAAGTGCACTAAAGAGGGAATGCACGTTGCAATGTGCGACTACTTTTCTATGGTTGGCGGAAGTTGCACGCACCGAAGCACAATTCCGAGCAAGGCTTTAAGACATGCAAGCCAGATCCTATACGAAAGCAATAAGCTTGAAGAGTCAAATTTCCAGTTCCTTCTAAAAAAAGCTGAGGCTGTTATTCAGGACCAGTTCAATCTTAGAAAGAGCTTTTATGAGAGAAATCTTGTCGACATGATCGACGGCAGAGCAAGATTTATTGATGCACATACCATACAGGTAAAGCTGTCTAACAATGCCGAGGAAACATATTCTGCCGATTATTTTGTTATCGCAACCGGCTCAAGACCCTATCATCCCGAAGGGGTAGATTTTAATCATCCGCGAATATTAGACAGCGATACTATCCTTGACCTGAAAGATAATCTTAGAACGGTAACGATATACGGTGCGGGTGTTATCGGCTGCGAGTACGCTTCTATTTTCAGGGGGCTGCGAATAAAGGTTAATCTGATAAACACAAGGGATAAGCTTCTTGCATTTCTCGACGATGAAATAATAGACGCCGTGGGATATCATTTAAGAGAGAACGGCGTACTTCTTAAGCACAGCGAGGAATATGAAAAGGTTGCTGCCGACGATACGGGCGTAACAGTATTTCTAAAATCAAACAAAGAAATTAGAAGCGAGTATCTGTTATGGTGCCAGGGGCGTACAGGGAATTCAGACAATATGGGATTGGAAAGCCTGGGCATAAAAACAAACGCCCAGGGATCGATAATAGTTAATGAATACAACCAGACGGCGCTTCCTCATATTTACGCCGCGGGAGATATAATCGGATTTCCGAATCTTGCCAGCGCCTCGTATGACCAGGGAAGGTTTGCAGCCACACATATTGTATTCGGGAAGTGCGACCACCAGCTTGTCGAATTTATTCCGACAGGGATTTATACTATACCGGAGATTAGCTCCGTAGGTTATACTGAAGAGCAGCTTACGAAAGAAAAAATTCCTTACGAAGTTGGACATTCATTCTTCAAGCATTTAGCACGCGCCCAAATTACCGGAAGAACTACCGGCATGCTGAAAATCCTGTTCCACCGGGAAACTCTGGAAATTCTCGGCGTTCATTGTTTTGGACACGGCGCCGCGGAAATAATTCATATCGGTCAGGCAATTATGTCGCAAAAGGGCAGTGGTAATTCCCTTATGTATTTTATAAATACGACCTTTAATTATCCCACTATGGCAGAGGCTTATAGAGTAGCCGCCCTAAACGGCATAAATAGGGTCAATATGCTGAAGAAAAATAACTAAATCCGCAGATTCCCAATTTGATATGCGTTCTCATTCTTGAATTATATCCATCCGGAACGTACTTAAATTTAGTTTATAAAAAAAGCTTTTGTGTGGTATAAATATTGTGTCCAATCAGTAGGAAAAAGTGGTAAAGTTAGCATGAAATATCTAAATATAGACTCTTTCGTTTCGAAAGAAGACGACATTGAATTAAACCAGTATAAAATTCTTTCAGGGTTAAAGGATTATCGTTCGGAGTTCAATAAGAACCGGCTATATCCGGCGCTATCGGAATTAGTTTACCTTTCATCACAATTAGAAGAGATATTAGAAAGAAAAAGCAGCCCCGGGTTGCCGCTTCCCAAGGGAATAAAAAACTCACGGAACGATAAGAACGTTTTCGTTGAGGTAATAACGCAGGCTAAGGAACAAAAGGAATACTTTTTTGAATTAATTGAGTGGGCTTTGCCTGTTATAAAAGGTATGATAGACGAGGCATATATTCTATATAACTTTGTTGATGAGAACATGGAGATTGAAGAGGTGGGTGTACGACCGGTTCTAAAAAACGAAGGCTACATTCTGGTACCGGATGTACAGCATGCTCTTCTTCAAATACATCGATATGAATGCTCTACCTATTCATCCGGCGAAACACCATTTCATTCGTTAAAAACCAGGTTCATCCAGACAGCCCCGGCGTTGAATTTCTCCAGTGAGTCGGAATTTGTTAAGATTGAACTGGTAAAAAAATACAGGGATAGACCGAACATAGCGGCTTACCTATGCAATAACGATCTTGATTTTCCATTTAACGAAACCGTATTCCCGGTCGCAAAGAGAAAGCTTTTAGATTATATCACCGATTAATTTCAACTCTATCCGACCAATGAAATATAATCCGATAATATGTGCCCGGTCTCGTCAAGCTCGGGGTCATCTTTTTTATCTTGATCCGGTGGAGGCAGTTCACCTTTCTTAAGCAGCTTCAGCCCCATCTCTTTTCTCCGGGCATTTTCCTGTTCAAATTGTTTCTGTTCCAGTTCATCTTTCTCCTTTTTCCGTTCAACAAGGTTAAGAGAAACCGTCTTTTGATTATGCTCAGTCTTGAACTCCTTTATTTCATCTACAAATCTATTCCATTCAGGGTCTTTGCCATCAATCCTTTGGTCATGCATTTTCAACAGCTCGGGAATATATTTTTTAAGATTTCCGAACGGAGTATATACTGTTGAATTAATCTGATCCCACGGTAGCGAGCTTGCCTCTACACTTTCACCGTATTCCTTGGGATCGATTGCAGATGGGAAAGAAATGTCCGGCGTGACGCCGCGTTTCTGGGTACTCTCGCCGTTTATCCTGTAGAACTTCGCAATTGTTAATTTAACCTGTCCGAGTTTATGAGATGAGTTCGGCATAAGCCGGTTTAGATCAATTAAATTCTGAACAGTGCCTTTCCCGTAAGTCTGTTCGCCTATGATTAAGCCGCGACCATAATCCTTTATTGCGGCGGAAAAGATTTCGGAAGCTGAGGCGCTCAATCTATTAACAAGAATTGCGAGCGGACCGCTGTAATCAATGGAGGTATCCTGATCGTCTTCCACTCTTATGCTTCCATCCGAGCTTTTAATTTGAACGACCGGACCATCCTTAATAAATAATCCTGTCAGCTTAATTGCCTCTTCAAGGGCACCTCCGCCGTTACTTCGCAAATCAATAATTATTCCCTGGACATTTTGCTTTTTCAATCCATCAATAAGCTTTTTAACATCGCGTGTGGTGCTCTTATAATTTTTATCCCCGCGCTGTTCGGCTTCAAAGTCGCTGTAGAATGCGGGTATTGTAATAACACCGAGCTTATATTCTTTACCGTTATCTTTAATGTTAATTATTTTATCTTTAGCGGATTGTTCCTCAAGAGTAATTTTGTCTCTAACCAAAGTGATCTCTTTCGGCTGTCCGTTTAAGCCTTCGGAAGCAGGAATAATTTGAAGTCTGACAATGCTTCCCTTAGGTCCCCTGATCAACTGGACAACGTCTGTTATGCGCCATCCGATAATATCCACCATAGCCCCGTCTTTGCCTTGAGCTACGCCGATAATTTTATCGTTCTGATGAATCTGTTTACTCTTAAATGCCGGACCGCCGGGAATTACCTCGGCTACTTTTGTATATTCATCTTCAGTCTGAAGCTGCGCGCCTATTCCTTCGAGAGATCTTGCCATGTCAATTTTGAAATTTGCCGAAGTACTCGGAGACATATAATTTGTATGGGGGTCCAATGATTCGGTAAAGGAATTTTCAAAAAGCTGGAAGATATCTTCACCGGAATACTGCATAAGTGCCCGGCGGAGATTTTCATACCGCTTTGTCAGAAGTGAATCAATTCCCGTCCACTTTTTCCCGGCAAGCATTAAGTTTAGGACATCGTTCTTAACTTTTTTTCTCCAAAGGTTATTCATCTCTGTTGTATCCTTTATCCAGGGCGCATTCGACCTGTCCAGCAGATAGTCTTCTTTTTTTGTAAAATCAAAACCGTTTTTTAACAACTGTTCCGAGTAATTGATCCTGTCGTTTAGTCTTTCCTTAAATACGTTAAATATTTTGAAAGCCGGGTGAAGATCGCCGTCCTTAATATCGTCGTCCAGTTGGTATCTGTATTGATCGAAGTCTGCTATATCCGATGCAAAGAAATACATTCTGTTATTGTCTAAAGATTTGAGGTAACGGTCAAGGATAATACTTGAGAGAGAATCATCCAGCTTAAATTTTCTATAGTGGTACCTTTGAAGAATAGTTGCAACAAGTTCGTCTTCGGTAGACATGTACTTCATTGGCTGGACAGTAGAGCTTGTATCCGATGGGTCGGCAGCCTGGCTCTTAAACTTCAGAGTACGGGCTAAAAAGATGTTTGCAGCAATAACCAGCAGTATTAAGACGAAGATTTTCTTCATAAGATTTCTCGTTTGTTGTGTCATGTAAATTTTAATTATAGGTATTTAGGCTAAATATAATAATAATCGAATTCCGCTTAAATGGATTTTCTTTACCGTACAGGAAATTTTATACAAATCCCGGCAGGAAATAAAATAAAAAGCTTCCTAAATATCTGAATTTATTAGATGTAATAAAAACCATTTTGTTCCCTGCCGTCAAATATTTAATAATCGGTTTTTGTTTTTAGGAATACCGCTGCGCCGATAGTTCCGATGATGCCGACAATTCCTCCAACGAGGAAAGAAGCAGGAATTCCCAATGAGTCAGCAATTATTCCAAATACAACCGGTCCGATAACCTGACCGACACTAAAAGAGGTGGTAAATGCACCTGTAACCGCGCCTTGTCCATAAAGCCTTCCTCTTTCAGTCCTTATTGCAACTGCGGAAGCACGGGAAATTGCGCTGAAAATTCCCATGAGTATGGTAAGCACTAGATACATTACAAGGTTATTAAAAAAGGCAATGATGCACATTGTAATAGCCGCCAGTATTCCTCCGATAAATATGAAAGCTATCTTCTGTTTGGGAAATTTATCTACTGCAATACCGAAAGGATATTGAATTAACGATCCGAACAACATATAGACCGAAAGGATGAGCCCGATATTTTCCACGCTTAATGATGCTTCTTTAACAGCAAGGATGGGAAAGAAAGTATTAAACCCCCACCGGTAAAAACCACGGGAGCTTATATATGCCATAATTCCTACCATCGGTTTGTCTTTGAAGACCGGCAATAATGATCTGAAGATAGGCTGTCTTTTCTTATTCGTGTTTTTTATTATAGACGGGCTTTCAGGTACAAAAAATAAAATCAAAAGCAGGGCAAGCGCCGACAAACCCGCCATAAAATAAAACGGGACGTTTATGTTATATCTCTCGGTTAGAAAGCCGCCAAGATAAGGTCCCAGAGCCTGACCGCCGAAGAAAGACATGAAAAACAAATTCATGTATTTTCCTTCGTCTCCAACAGGAGTAATATCACCGATAAAAGATTGGGCAACAGGCGTAACAAGAACCGTTGAAAAGCCTTGAATGATTCTTATTAAAGTGAGTTCAAGAGGCGTTTTTGCAAGTACAAAACAAACCGAGAGAACTATAAAAAGTATTAACCCGGCAATAATTAAATTCTTCCTGCCGTATTGATCAGAAAATTGCCCGACAATTGGAGCGAATATGCCGCGGGATAATGCAAAGCCGGAAAAAATAAATCCAAGCTCAAGACCCGTCGCATTCATCTGTTTGGCGTACAACGGAAGAATGGGCGTAATAATTCCCAGGCTCAACATTGCTATAAGTGTCGCAATAAACAGACTGACAAATATTTTGCTTTTCATTTCTTCAAAAAAGCTTTAGTAAAATTAAATGAAGCTGATAAATAAAACTTAAATTTAGCCAAATTAGACGATAGGCATGATTAGGCAGGTCATAAATTAGAAGCAAAAGCTTCTTAATAAACTAACAAGGATTTGGGAGTAATCCGGATTATACCAGAAGCCGGCAAAGCCGTAACTTCTGCATAGTACAAAGAGCAAACCGTCGCTTGATGGTTTGCCGGATATTTCCTTTCTCATATAAACCTAAGGTTTACAAGCTGTAAAAGAATTTAGTTCGAATAAAAAGCTTTCTTTTCCTGAGTTCTTCGTTCATTTTTCCAAAGGTTCGGGTGAGGTCGGCTAATCAGATAATTGCTTCACGGTTATATCTGTTCCGGTACTGGATGGGGGATAAGCCGGTAATTCTTTTAAAAGTAATCCTGAAAGCTTTTGGATCGGCATAGCCGACTTTGTACATCACTTCATTAACATTATTATGAGATGATTCAAGGCTTATCTTTGCAGCCTCAATCTTTACGCGATGAATATATTCATTGACGGTATTGCAGGTAGCCCTCTTAAATCTTCGCTCAAGGCTGCGGCGGCTTAACGCAAGCATTTCTGCAAGATGTTCAATTGTAATTTTCTCGTTGAAGTTCTTTTCGATATAATCCTGTGCCTTTTTTACCTGTTCGTCGTCATGATCTTTCTGCCCGCGAAACATAATAAACGGCGATTGACTGTCTTTGTCTATATCGATCATGAAGGTTTTGGAGATATAGACGGCTACTTCGCGACCGGCATATTTTTCAATTAAGTAAAGGAGAAGATTCAAATAAGAATAAGCGCCTCCGCTGGTATAGATGCCATCCTGTGCCGTCATAATCTTGTCGTCAAGCAGTATAACGTCCGGGAACATATTCCGGAATTCATTAGCAGAAGCCCAGTGAGTTGTACACTGCTTTCCTTTCAGCAAGCCCGTTGAGGCAAGAAAAAAAGCGCCGATACAGAAGCTGACAATTTCGGCTCCATCTTTATACTGCTCGATAATCCATGGAATAAATTCTTTGTTCATCTCCTGTCCTTTTACAGGATCGCCGTGAAGTGCTGGGATAAAAATCAAATCTGTTTTGCTTACATCCTTTATCAAGGCGTTAGGACTAACTGTAAACAAACCTGTTGTTTGCTTTGCTTCTTTCGAAATGCCAACAAGCTGAATATCAAATACCGGAGGTCTGTCCATTTCCTTAAGAATATTATTTACTTCAGAGAGTATCTGATGCGTACCTTCTATATTCACAAGACTGGTATGCCCTTCAAAAATAAGTATCGATACGTGTTTCATATAATTCACCTGGCTAATATGATTATTATCTTTATATCTTGATAAGTGTTAATGTCTTTGGATTATCCGCAATCCAAAATAAAAAAAATTATGGAAAGAGTTAGGACGGTAAATGCAAGCCTTTAGGGATTGTGTCTCAATGCACAGTAACATAAGACGAGTAAACAGTTACAGAGCAGCAATTTTTTTTATAGTATTCCAATTTCTCGTAGTTACATCTTTCCCGAATTCTTTTTCCAGAGCATTCATAGCATCCGGAGTACCGGTAAAAGAAAGGTCGAGTACGGAAAAAACCTCGCTTTTACTTCCGGGAAAAATTCTGAATGATTTATCCGGCGAGAGGTAACCAGAGTTCTTTCGTTTATTATTCTCAGGAAGAAAGGTTACATACAATCTTGTTTGAGGTGTAAAGTTAATTCCTTTAAACGGATCGTGTGTAATCAGCTTTTTAATATCTTCGAAAGTTCTAAGTAATACCGGCACCGGGAATTTGAATTCTTTTTCTATTGCTTTTGAGATTGAAGATTGAATGTCATCAATCTTTCTCGAATCCGTTTCGAATATAACATTACCGGATGCCAGTAAAGTCTTAATATTTTGAAGACCAATATTTTCCAAAACATTTTTAAGTTCCGCCATAGGAACTTTTTTATTCCCGCCGACGTTTATGCCGCGAAGAAATGCAACGTATTTATACATAAGTTATAATAATTATTATGGACTAAAATTTATTATTTAATTGTAGATAACATTTACATATTTTTTTTGCTTCTTGCCGAATAATACATATAAAAAATTAATAATTCTTTATTATACAATAAAAGATTGGAGTTAACCATGGAACCAAGATTTGCAATACTTACGCTCGGTGTAGATAACCTTGAAAGATCATTTGAATTTTATCATAAGGGATTAGGCTTTCCGTCTGACGGAATTGTTGGAAAAGAATTTGAGAACGGAGAGGTAGCTTTCTTTGAACTAAAGAATGGAATGAAACTGGCGCTTTATAAAAGAGCAAACTTAGCCTGGGATGCAAAAGTTTCGTTAGCACCCGGTGCCTCAACGGAGTTCTCGATTGCATATAATGTTAAGAACGAGGCTGAAGTTGATTCAATAATGAAGCTTGCTGAGAATGCGGGTGCAAAGATTACAAAGCAAGCGCAGAAAGCATTCTGGGGAGGCTACCATGGTTATTTTGCAGACCCGGACGGACATTTGTGGGAAGTATTATGGAGCTCTCAATTAATCCCGGAATAAATACTTTATCAATTTATTGTAAATTGATTTGAGAGTCTTCTAAGTGAAATAATTTATTCACGCTAAGTGTAAAGGGAAGAATCGGCATATTGCAAGTCTGTTTTTGGTATAAATCCGCAGCAATTTCCAAAATTCTATTTTATCTTTCTAACAGAAGCTCTTAAAATGATCCCTGTCTTCCCTTGATGAAGAAAGTTTGTCGTATTATGGCGCGGAATATTTTTGAGAAAGTACATTTATTTTAGTAACTTGCGGCGTTCATCATAAAAAATTTTGTATTTATGGCTGCAAAAAAGTATAAAATCCTTTATGTTACTTCCGAAGTTGTTCCATTTGTTAAGACGGGAGGATTAGCTGACGTGTCGTCGGCTTTGCCTCAAATGTTGATGGAACTTGGTCACGAGGTCAGAATAGTTGTCCCAAAATATGGAGCAGTTGATGACCGGAAATTTAAGATTCACGAAGTAGTTAGATTAAAGGACATCCATACCAGGATAGGTGAGAAGGACGTAGTATTTTCTCTTAAATCCTGTTTCCTTCCCGGGCAAAAAGTCAGGGTACAGATTTATTTTCTGGATAACCATGAATATTTCGGCAGCCGGAACAGCCTTTATGTCGATCCTTATACAGGCGTGGATTATCCTGATAACGATGAGAGATTTACTCTGCTGACAATTGCAGTCTTTGAGCTTATATCCAAGCTCGGATGGATACCCGATATAATTCACTGTAACGACTGGCAGTGCGGACTTATACCCGCCTACCTGCGAACATTATATAAAGACAACCAACAATTCTCAAAATTCAAAACTGTTTTAACCATACACAACCTTGCTTACCAGGGAGTGTTTCCAAAGTCATCATTTAACGTGACCGGTTTGCCTGAAGAACTTAATTCTGAAAAAGGAATTGAAATCTATGGTAAATTAAATTTTATGAAATCGGGACTGTTGTTTTCCGACGTAATTAATACCGTTAGCGAAACCTATTCAAATGAAATAAGAACAAACGATGAGCTCGGGGCTGGGTTAAAGAGTGTCCTTGCAAAGCGGAAGAATGATTTGTTTGGGATAATCAACGGCATAGATACGAACGTATGGAACCCTGAAAAGGATAAGCTTCTCCCCAAAAAGTTTTCTTCAAAGAATCTTGCCAGTAAGCTTGAAGACAAGGAAGAGCTTGCACGCAAGTTCGGTTTTGAATTTAAGGAAAGTACCCCGATCATTGGTGTAATATCCAGGCTTCTTGATGCTAAGGGTATGGATATAATTTCGGATGTATTTTCGGAGATAATGAAGCTTGATGCCCAGATGATTTTACTGGGGACAGGCGAAAGAAAGTATCATAACCTCTTCGAGAAAATGAGCCAGAAGTACAGGGGTAAGTTTGCATGTTATCTTGGCTTCAACGATGAACTGGCGCATTTAATAGAAGGGGGTGCAGATATCCTTTTAATGCCGTCCAGGTATGAGCCCTGCGGACTGAACCAGATGTACAGTCTTGTATATGGAACCGTTCCGCTGGTTAGGTTAGAGAAACCGGCGGACTTGCCGATACTGTAATTAAATTTAATGAGAAAACCGAAGAAGGCAACGGGTTTGTCTTTAAGCCTTACGAAGGCACTGCATTATTAAAGGAGCTAAAAAGAGCTTT
>JBJKRP010000200.1:0-4737 GCA_046704565.1 Ignavibacteriaceae bacterium
CCACAACAGACAGTTTAATGAACATACTCCAGGCAAAACTTAGTAATGCAACATCAGCTGATTCGGCAACTTTCTCTTTCAAAGCTGCAAATTATAACTTGCTTGCAGTGCAATCCGACGGCAGCCATGGAATCCACAATACGAGATTGATTGAAGAGCTTTTAAAAAGTGCAATTGAATCATTTAATACTACAGGAGTTGCGACCGAAAAGAATAATATACCTGCAACTTTTGAATTAAGTCAAAATTATCCTAACCCATTCAACCCGGCAACTACAATTAAATTTTCTTTACCTGTTTCGTCAAACGTAAGGATTATTATTTATAACTCGCTTGGTCAGGAAGTTCAAACTCTCGTAAACAGGCGTTATTCAGCAGGCAGTTACACTGTACAATGGAACGCAAGCAGTATGGCGTCGGGTATTTATTTCTACAGGATAGAAGCAAAGGACTTCAGCCTGGTTAAAAAGATGGTACTGTTGAAATAAACGCAAAAAGGTTTTAATAAGTGTAATAACAATAAAATTAAATATAAACCCGCAGGATAGCCCATAATTAAATCGGCATCCTGCGGAAAAAATAAGAACAAACATAAAAGGTAAAATATATAGGAGGAACAATGTTGAAGAGAATAATCATTGCAACATTACTATTCGTATCCCCGCTTGTACTAGCACAGAATGAACCTGCAGCAAAACCACATGGTTATGTCGGTGCAGAAACATGCGGAATGTGTCATAAGACTGAAAAGCAAGGTAAACAGCTCGATATCTGGAAAGCAAGCAAGCATGCTCAGGCTTACGCTACTTTGCTTACAGATGAAGCAAATAAAATAGCAAAGGAAAAAGGCTTTACAACACCGGCAGCAAAGACGCCCGAATGCTTAAAGTGTCATGTTACAGCTTACGGAGTCGATGCTTCCCTGCTTGGACCAAAATACAAGATGGAAGACGGCGTGCAGTGCGAAACCTGTCACGGTCCCGGCTCAGATTACAAAATGCTTTCAGTTATGAAGGATAAGGCAAAAGCAATTGCAAACGGTTTACAGGTTCATACGGACCTTAAGACCTTCTGCGCTACCTGCCATAACTCCCAGAGCCCTACTTACAAAGAAGGCTGGGATGCAGAAGCAAGCTTTGCAAAGATCAAGCATGATATTCCTAAAGCGAACTAAGAGTATTCTTAAAACTAATTAAAAGGATATCTATTTGATTTTGGCTTAGCCATTATCACGTGAAAGAAAATATGAAAATGAAAAGATTACTTGTACTAATTTTCTGTATAGTTTCGGTATCTACATTAATCTTTCCGCAGAATATAAATGTAAACGGAAGATTTTCTTCTTCCGTTTATTCTTTTCAAAGATTCGATACGGCGCAGGCATCAAATAATTATTTGAGCGCATTCCAGATGCTAAATCTTAATCTTAGCAGAGGAAATGTGGCGCTTCATTCATACATGAATCTTGAAAATGATCTGGCAACAAAGATTGACGGGACACCGAGAGTTAGATTCTATAATCTGTTTCTTGAAGTCCGGAACCTGTTTGACGTTGCCAGTTTTAAGCTGGGAAGACAACCGCTGTTTAACAGCGTAGCAGGGGGTATATTCGACGGCTTAAATCTTGATCTAAGAAAAGGAGATTACAGACTTACAGCTTATTACGGCGGTAATGTACCCGCTTATCAGAAGCTTGAGGTAACAAACGACTTTGCCGGCAACTTTGTCCTCGGTGGAAAATTTACAACTGTCGCCGTTAAAGATTTTCAAATAGACCTCAGCTATATCAATAAAAACTATAAGCCGGAGCCTTACTGGGCAACAAGACTGGATGCAAATCTAAACCCTATACAAGTTTTAATTGAAAATAATTCGAGCCAGTACCAGTTTGCTTCTGCCGAGGTAGCATACAACTTACAGGACAAGCTTTCAATCAATACAAGGTATGATTACGATCTGAATTTTAATACTACATCCAAAGTAGAGTTGGACGGCACGTACAATCCCACGGAAAAGCTTAACCTCGACTTCTATTATAATTTTAGAGCCCCTGAAATAAGATACAACTCTATATTCTCTGTATTCGATTACGGCAATACACAGGAAGTAGAAGTTGGTGCCGGTTATCAACTAAATAAAATATTTACCCTTTCGGGCAGGTACGGCGACGTTGTTTATCAGGATGCAAACTCGCAAAGAATTACCGTAGGAATAAATTCAAATTACGGCAGCTTCTCATACAGAAAGACATTCGGGTACGCAGGAGAGCTTGACGCCATTACATTATACGGAGCTTATTCGCTTTTACAAGGACTTGTTACTCCTTCTCTGGGCTTAACCTATACAAAGTACAAGCTATCGGAATCCGATGAAGCCAATGATCTTGCAGCAGTCTTAGCCGGCGTAAATGTTCGTCCTTTTAATGTAGTTTCCGTCGACCTTCAGGCTCAATATATGGATAATAAAATTTACCGCAACGACTTTAGGTTGTTCTTGAAACTAAATTACTGGTTTAATACAAATTTCTGATTGAAGTAAAATGAAATTCAAATCATACAGCGATCGAGTTAGGTTCTCATATATATATTTATTTGCATTAATAACGGGTGTTATTTTATTTGCCGCCTTTACAATTAGTAAGTCTTCTAATGAACCGAAAAGCAATAAAGAATTAATTAAATTCTCGCACAAGGCTCATTACGGCAATGCAGAATGCGAAGACTGCCATTCTACCGTTAGAACCAGTAAATCGCTTAACGTAAGGATGCTGCCTAACCATGATGTCTGCGCAAACTGCCATGACGTTCAGTCCGAAAAGAATTGCACCATGTGCCATTATAAAGGGATAAATGAACCGCTCATTCAAAAAAAATATGAGCTTACTTTTAACCACAGCGCTCATCTTTCACAAAAGAATGTTAAATGCGAAACATGTCATAAAGGCATCTGGGATACAACTTATGCCGAAGATGCGCCTCAAGGCTCTCCCGCGATGGAAACGTGTTATTCCTGCCATAACGGTACAACCGTTGCTTCGAATGCATGGGAGAACTGCCATACTTCTACGGCAGATTTAAAACCACAATCGCACAAAAGTGCTTCCTTCATTCATACTCATAAATTCGCGGCAAGGGAAATGAATGCAAACTGCGCAATGTGCCATGATAATGCTTCATGCCAGGAATGTCATTCTTCAACAGATATGATAACGGAAGACAATACTCCGAACAATTTTTACAGACCTTATTCGCCAAGCAATTCCGGTACGGGAATAAAGCAGCAGCAAATAACAAGAGTTCACAACCTTAACTACGTTTACACGCACGGCATCGATGCGAGAAGCAAAGAGTCGGAATGCCGTTCATGCCATCAGGAAGAAACATTCTGCGTAAGCTGTCATCAAGGCAAGAATGCAGATTTTTCGATGAGCGGAGTCGTTCCCATGTCGCACATAAAATCGACGTTCATGAATCCTGTAATCGGTTCGGGCGGCGGCGACCATGCAAGGCTTGCAAGACGAGACATAGAAAGCTGCGCTGCCTGCCACGACGTCCAGGGCGGCGACCCGACATGCATTAAGTGCCACACCGATCCTGACGGTATACAAGGAACCAATCCTAAAACTCATCCGGCAAATTTTATGTGGGATGTACATGGAGATTGGCATGACAGCGAAGGGTCGATTTGCTTTAATTGCCATACCGACACGCATCAGGCAGGTGTAGGCTTCTGCGGTTATTGTCACGGCTCTAATGTAAACAGATAATTTATGGAAATGAAAATGAAATACTTCTCACATCGTTACCAATTTTGGTTACTCGATATTCTGTTCACAATCATTTTAGGAATTTTCCTTGTAAGCTGCAGCAAGCTGCAGGAAAACATTCCCGTATCGCCGAAGTTAACTGTTCACAAACAGGGATTCACTAATCCGACATCCGCAGACTTTCACGGCACTTACATAAAGAATAATAACTGGGATATGCGTCAATGCGAAACCTGTCATGCTTCGGATTTTACCGGCGGCGCTACAGGTGCTGCCTGTACTTCGTGTCATAAAGATGCGAACGGTCCGTTAGCCTGCAATACCTGTCATGGTGATTTTAACGATGCTTCCAGACCTTCTCCGCCAAGGGATGTTAATGGAGATACTGCAACTACGCTGATGAGCGTAGGCGCTCATGCGAGCCATTTATACAATAATACTCTCGGACAGGTTGTTGCATGCAGTAACTGCCATGTAGTCCCCCAGTCTGTTTATTCTAAAGGTCATCTTGATGCGACGACCGACAATATGGTTAAGCTTTCAGGAGTTGCGACTACAAACATCGCCGCCAATGCATCCTTTGATCCAAACACCGGTACCTGCGCGAATACTTACTGCCACGGCAATTTCGAGTTTAAGAAAAGTAATGCCGTACCGACTAACCAGTTTATATTTACCGATTCTGTTATTACAGGAAATGACGTTAGCGTTACCTGGACAAAGGTCGATGGCAGCCAGGCTAAATGCGGCTCATGCCACGGTCTTCCTCCTCCCGGACATATTGGTCCCATCCCTGTTACCGAATGCTTTACCTGTCACGGTAATGTAGTCGATGAGAATGGAAATATAATTAATCCTTCTTTACATGTAAACGGAACTGCGGATGTTAGAGGAAGTTCCGTATCGGATTTAATAAAACCAGGGACTAAGTTGTACAACTTAATCCACAAAACCCACAAATGAGTTATTAG
>JBJKRP010000201.1:0-3537 GCA_046704565.1 Ignavibacteriaceae bacterium
AGCTCATAGCCTTTATGTTTCCATAAATGTTCCGGGAAGTTAAGCGATTTGAAAATCTTTACCATCTCGTCTTCGGCATTGTTTTTATTCCCGTTCCTGGCTGTTATTGTCTCCAAGACAACATCGCTTATTCTTCTGAACGGATTTAATATCTCGCCGTTATTTTGAAATAAGATTTGTACCGGGCTTACTTTTGTCTTTTCCCAGTCGGAAGATTTATTAAATTCAAGTTTTCCGCCGGTAATGCTTAAAACACCGGTAATTATTTTAGCAAGCGTAGTTTTGCCGCTGCCTGATTCACCCGCAATACCAAGAATATTTCCTCGCTCAAGCTTGAATGAAATATTTTTTAATATTTCTTTATCAGTCTTGTCCGAATTGAAAAGTCCCGGCTTATCAACTTTATAAAAAATATTTTCGGCTGTCAGCAGGTAATTCATATAGATAGCTGTTTATAGGATTCCAGAAAGGCATTTACAATTTCATTTCCATTTGGATTGAAAAACTCTTTGCAGGGATAGAATTTACTTAATCTTCCATCGTTTAGAAATGCAACTTCATCACTTACCTTTTTAGCAAAGTCAAGATCATGAGTAACAAGCAGTACGGCGCGATTCTGACCGTTAATGTCTTCGACAAATTCCCTTATCTTTAAAAGAAATAGATTTGAAATTGCAAGGTCGATCCCGGAAGTCGGCTCATCCAGGATAATTACCTCCGGATGAGCAAGAAGAGCCAGAACAAAGCTCAATCTCTGCGCCATCCCTCCGCTTACTTCATACGGGTAAAGCTTAAGCATTTCCTGTATCCCGGGAAGAAGAAAGTATTCAAGCATCGGATCAATTTCGTTTTTATCTTTCGCAAGCCGGTTAAAGTAATAATCAAACTTCTTTAGATGATCGAAGCTGTTGACCGCATCCTGGAAGACATATTTAATCTTTTCTCTTCTCAATTGAAGCAGGCTGTTATAATCAAGAGAAAGGATATCTTTTCCTTCAAATATTACAGTACCGGTAACGGAGTAAAACCGGGGATTAAGCAAGCCCGTAAGAGATTTTATAAGCGTTGTCTTCCCGCTGCCGTTCTCACCGATAATTGTAAAGACGGAATTCTTTTGCAGTTCAAATTCTATGGAAGATAGAATTGTTCTTTTACCCTTAAGAGACAATTTTTTTATATCTGCAACAAGCATTTTGAATTTAGCATCTTCATAAGAATATACCCTCACCCTGCTCAATTACAATAGGTCCCGGCGAGAGCCGAGCCCCGACGGAAGGCAGAGAGTATCACTCATCTATCCCCGGGAGTGAGAGAATGACCCTCACAAGGGAATAATATTCATTGTCAATTTCATTTTTAATTTAGGATACAAAATAATAAATTAACGTTAAAATTATTAGTAATTTTTTCTACCCGGTACATGAGAAACAAATATCTGCTCTTAATCCTTCTAATATTTACAACACTCTTCTTATCTTCATGCACTAAAGAGGTCCCGGTTGGGCAGAATAGAGTTGTAGTAGCAATTTCGTCGGACATCGAATCAACTAATCCGCTCTTTGCTTTCAATATTGATGAGGGAACGATTTCGGAACTACTTTATTTAAGCCTGGTTCGACACGGATGGGACTTTAATACCGGAAGCATGACAACAAAGCCGATGCTTGCAAAAAGCTGGGATTGGAATGATGACTCCTCTTCAATTACGTTGAACCTGCGCGACGATGTTAAGTGGTCCGACGGTCAGCCGGTTACGGCAAAGGATGTTGTTTTCTCATTCGATGTTTATTCCGATCCGCTGGTACAAAGCAAGCTGTACGGATCGTTCAAGCATTTTTATACGGATAATTCTATGAGAGTCGATCTCAAGAAGACGTTCGACATAATAAGCCCATACAAGCTGAAGATCAATTTCAAAAAGAATTCTCCCGCCTCTTTTTATGATATTGATTTTCCAATCTTACCCGAGCATGTTTATAAAAGCGTAAGCCGGAAAGATTTTGTAACCGCGGAGAAGGAAATTAAGCCGGTTACAGACGGACCTTTCGAGCTTGCATCATGGAACAAAAACCAGTCGATTATTCTCAGCACGAACACAAAATCCTTTCTCTACAATTCGGACGACATTGAAGAACTGATCTTTAAGATTGTGCCGGATTATTATTCACAGCTAACGCAGCTAAAGCGCGGCGAGATTGACTTTATGCAGGATATAAGAGCCGATGACTACCCGCTGTTGAAAAGGCAGAACGATCTTAAGCTTACTTCGCTTAAAGGACGCGAGTACGATTACGTCGGCTGGAACAATCTGGACCCCGAAATTTACAAACAGTCGAAGAAGATTGTACCCAATAAACTCTTTGGCAGCTCAGTTGTACGCACAGCATTAACTTACGCAATAAACAGGTCCGAAATACTACATGAGTTTTTGGACAATCACGGCGAGGTTGCCTTTGGTCCGGTTGCGCCTATTTTCAGCTCGGCAATCGATACATCATTAAAGCCGCTGCCTTATTCGCCGGATGAAGCAGAGAAGCTCCTTGCTTCGGAAGGCTGGAAGGAAAACAAGAACACAGGCATACTTGAAAAGAGCGGCAGAGAATTTTCTTTTACACTTGATATTCCATCTGGAAACCCGCGGCGCGAATTTGCCGCCACCGTAATACAGAATAACCTGCGCCGGATTGGAATTAAGATGAACATTGAAAAGCTTGAGCCGGAAGTATTCTTCCAGAAGATGTTCGCACGAGAGCTGAATGCATGGATGGCGGGCTGGTCTGTTTCAATCCCTCCCGACCTGAAACAATTCTGGTATTCAAAGCTTGATGATGCGCCTCTAAACGTTGCAAGCTACCAGAACAAAGCTGCAGACAAAATACTGGACGAAATCGAATCAACCCGATCCGGGAAATTGCAGAACGAGCTTTACAAAAAGTTCCAGGAAATAATTTACAAAGATAACCCGGTAACATTCCTATACTGGATTGACAACCTGATGGTATATAACAAAAGGATAAAGAATTTTCACCTAACACCACTTGGACCATTCCACCAGTGCTGGGAATGGTCTGTAAGATAAAGATAGCATGGTTAAAGAAAAGTCCGCCGGCTGGAACGGTATACTGAAGCTTTTGTTAAAGAGAGTTCTGACTTCACTCGTTGTGCTTTTCCTGATGATTACGTTTCTGTTTTTTCTTTTAAGAATTGCACCCGGCGATCCATCGGCAAAATTTGTCTCACCTGATTTAAGCCCCCGGCTGGCAGCTATGGTACGGCAGTCATTCGAGTTAAACGAACCGCTTTTAGTTCAATACAAAACTTTTATCTTAAATTTAAGTAAGGGTGATTTCGGTATATCCTATACTTACAGGTTACCGGTTATTAAAGTTATCGGTCAGTTCCTGCCGTTCACGATAATTTTTTCTTTTATCTCTTTTATAATCCAGGTAAGCTGCGGCTTTCTGCTGGCAAAGCTTGCAGTAAAAAAAATAAACGGAACGCGGGATAAAATTATTTCTAAGGCAAGCATCATGGTTT
>JBJKRP010000202.1:0-2667 GCA_046704565.1 Ignavibacteriaceae bacterium
AAGCTGCTTGGTCTTCAATTAATCGGTGAAGGCGAAGTAACCAGGTACATCGATGTGTTTTCGGAATTGCTTTCGCAGAATAAAAAAGTTGAAGACTTGTTAAGCCTCGAGCATGCTTACACTCCGGCGCATTCTAACCCGGTTTCACCGCTTAATTATCTTGGTTATATAGCGCTCGATCAGGAAATAGAAGGAGTCCGGAACTGCAATCCCGGCAGGCTAAAATTCTACGATGGTACTTTGATTGACGTCCGGGAATCTTCAGAAGCCGGACCAGGTGTTGCAGAAAGCCTGAACGAAAGCTTCCGCGAAAAAATTAATATCCCTCTCTCTGAACTTCGTTTTCATTTAAATGATTTCGAGCCTGTTCAGCCTCTTATGTTTGCCTGTGAAAAAGGCGTAAGAGCTTATGAAGCCGCGAGAATGTTCATTAACCGCGGGTACAAAAATGTATCCTATCTGGGCGGCGGCTTTTTGCTGTATAAACATTTAAATGATTTCTCCGAACACGTGGAGATAAAAAATGGAAGATGATCTTTTCAAATTGGTTGTTGCAGGTATAAGCCATAAAACCGCATCAATTGCCGAAAGGGAGAAGTATCAAATAAATAAAAAAGATTTGAAGACCGCATTAAACTTTTTCAAAAGCAAAAGCGATGTTGAAGGCATTGTTATAGTCTCCACATGCAGCAGGCTGGAGTTTTATCTTTCGCTTAAACACGGTGCCGATCCATTCCCGATCATAAATGATTTTTATTTTAGAAAAGGAAAAGTAACTACTCCTGTTAACGTGGAACTCTTTTATCTATATGAAGGAACCGGCGCTGCGAGACACCTCTTTAATGTTGCTGCCGGGCTTGATTCTATCTTGCCGGGCGAGTACCTGGTGCTCCGGCAATTGAAAGACGATTACAGTATTGCGTGCGGTGAAAGAACGGCTGATAAAATTCTTCACGGATTGTTCCACGCTGCTTTTCATTCAGGCAAATTAGTTCGGGCAAAGACGGGATTAGACTCAGATTGCCTATCCTTAAGCGAAGCCGCCTTTAAAATAATTAAAGAAAGACTAAAGAAAGAAGACGTAATTACTATTGTAGGTGTAAATCAAAGTACAAGATTTATTGCCGATAAATTGAGCCGCGCCGGCTTCTCACGTCTGATATTCGTTAACAGAACTCTTTATAAAGCGGAAGAACTGGCAGACAGACATAACGGGGTCGCGTTTAATCTTGATTGCATTGAAGAGCCGATGATAAGCTCAAAATGCATTTTTAGCTGCACCGGCGCGCCTGGATTTATTGTGGGCTCAAACTTAATTAATAAGATTTATTCGAAGATTAAGCTTCCGAAACTGATTATTGATATGTCGGTGCCGAGGGATATCGAAACAGACGGGCTCTCAAATGAAATCGAAGTCGTAGACCTGGATGTACTGAAGAAGTGCCTCGACGAAAAGAAAACTGAATATGGACCGGGTTTACACGAAGCAGAGAAAATAATGGCAGAAGAAGCTGCGATGTTCCGTGTCCGAGATGAATCGCAGAAAGACGGCGGGTATTTAAAGCTCGAGGAAAAGATGGAAGCAATACGGCTTCATTTATTGGATGAAACGAAACCGTGCGTTTCCAGTGGAGAGTTTATGATGCTGGAAAGATTTTCACGGTCACTTATCCATAGAATGAGATCAACTATAATTCAACATGTAAGTACAAACTGTTTATAAAAATCAAGGAGGCTTTATGAATATTATAACGATTTCCAGGGGCTCTTTAAGCGCAACCGAAATGCTGGCTAAGAAAGTTTCTGAAAAGCTTGGCTGTTCTATCGTAACAAGAGAGGATGTTATCAAAGCCGGAGAAAAATATGGTATAAAAGAAAGCGGCTTGGGCGATTTATCTTTTGTCGAAAAGTCTCCGTCATTTAAAGATAAAATGAGCGACAGAAAAAAGCAGTATTTAGCTTGCTTTCAGGCTGCACTGCTGGACTTTGCCTTACAAGGAAGTATTGTTTACCATGGGCATCTTGCGCAGTTTCTGCTCGGCAAAATTCCGTTTGTCTTGAGAGTACTTTTAACCGCCCCGGAAGAGTTCAGAATTAAAACATTGATGACCGAAGGCGGGAAGTCGAAGGATGAAGCCGGTTCCTATATCAAGCTCATCGACGAAAGAAGACAAAAGTGGTCGCATTTCCTTTACGGCGTTAACTGGATGGACCCTGCGTATTATGACATTGTACTGAACCTGGAAAGAATAAATATTAATGCTGCCGCGGATCTGCTTTCGAGCTTTGCAGCAAGCAAAGATTTTCAATCGGAACCGGAGTCGATAAAAATTTTGAAGAACCTGCACCTTGCCGCAAAAGCAAAATGCTATTTGCAACAGTCCCCGCGGACCAAAGGAAGCGAAGTCGAGATTGAAGCGGACTCTGAAGCGGGCTCTTTGACAGTAAGCGGGAACGTTCCAAAAGTCGGATCAAATATGTGGGAAAACGACATTAAGGAAGTTCTTGCAAAGGTTGATGGGGTAACTTCTGTAAAAGTTATTAAGTCGATTATGGGATACTATGAATAATATTAGATACCGGATATTACGAACTTCAATAAATATGAAATTTTCAAAAAATTAAAATGGAAAAAGTTATGAATCAAGAAAAAATATCCGCCGACTT
>JBJKRP010000203.1:0-6005 GCA_046704565.1 Ignavibacteriaceae bacterium
TTTATTTCCGTTACACGTTCAACATCAGACTGAAAATCTTTAAAGGCACGCCGAACTCCCCACCAGTCATTTGAGCTTACAAGCAAAGGGGTGGATTTTCCGCCTCCAGTTATTATGAAATTATCTTTTCCCTTATTGAAAGATTCATAAGAGTCATTGCTCTGAGCAAAAGAATCCGGGCACAAAGAAATAACAATTACCCCGGCAATTACTATGAACGGCTTTAAGCAATGGAAGAATTCAAAATCATTTTTCTTCTTCTTAAGGATATAATTCATTTTAACACCTGCTTGTTAATGATTCTACAAATAGTCTGGTCCCTGATTTATGTATTTTGGAAGAGACCCCATCGAAAAGAGATTAGAGAATTTTCCGGTAAAATAAGAGCCGGAGTTGTTTCTTCCTCCGGCTATAACTATAACAGAAAAAATTGCTTTGAAATAGAAACTATTGCTTCTCATAAGGCAGAAAAACTAAGAAGCTTCAACCAGATCCGCTTTACGTCTTGCTGTTAAATCTTCTTCAATTTTTATCATCATCTTATTTGTAAGAGGATAGAAGAACATTAGTATGCCGCCGACAATTCCGATTATAGCCGGATACCAGCTCATAAGCATTTTGATCCCGTCTAACGAAAATGCAGACTGTTGCGCCAGGTTCGCTACATATCCGTGAAAGGCAAGCATCCAGCCTACAAGTGCGCCTCCTAATGAGAGTCCCACTTTAAGTGAAAACAATGATGCAGCCATTACAAGACCGGTTGCGCGCCTATTGTTTTTCCACTCTGAAAAATCTGCAACGTCGGTATACATCGCCCATTGGAGCACGGAAACAGGACCGAAAAAGAAAGAGACTAAAATATTCAGGATAAGCATCAGAACGACATCCTGAGGCGGTAAGAAATAAAACAAGCTGCACAAGACAGCGCTTGCAATTAAGAATCCAAGGTACGTATTTTTTTTGTCGAAGATTTTAGCAAAAAAGTTTGTAAAAATCGCTCCGACAACTGTTGCAATTGTTCCCGATGTTAAAAATAAAGTTGTAAGCTCATCCATAGAAAGATGATAAACATGACCGAACAAACCGAACTCCTGAACACCTACATAATATTTGAAATAATAGACTACCGATGAGCTGCGCATAACAATGTAAGTTAATTGGAATACGGTTGCAGCTGCAATAAGCAGCCAGGGTTTATTCTTAAGTAAATCTTTTAAATCAACCTTAAATTTGGTCTTTTGTTCTTTAGAAGGTACAACCCTTTCTTTTGTTGTAAGAAAAGTAATCATAAATAAGACAAAAGCAAGACCAGCAATGCAGCTCATTGCAAGCTGCCAGCCCAACTGCTTGTTGCCGCCGCCAAGTGCTTGAACGAGGAACAAAGTTGATAACTGGACTATAAGCCCGCCGGAGAATGCAGCAACAAACCTGAAGGAAGACACAACTGTACGCTGTTCCGAGTTCGAAGTAATAACACCCATTAGTGCGGAATAAGGGACGTTGATTGCGGAATAGACAAACATCATTGCAGTATAAGATATATACGCATATATCAGTTTCCCGCTTGTATTAAAGCCCGGTGTGGTAAATGTTAGAATTCCGATTACTGCAAAGGGCACGGCAAACCATAGAAGAAACGGTCTGAACTTCCCCCATCGCGTACTGGTACGATCTGACCAAAATCCTATCAATGGATCGAAGAATGCATCCGCAATACGCGTTACAAGAAGCATAGTTCCTACCGCCGCCGCCGGCAGTCCGGCAACGTCTGTATAATAGAACATTAGAAATAAGATAAAGGTTTGAAAAAACAGGTTGGACGCGCAGTCGCCTAAGCTGAATCCAATCTTTTCTTTAATGGACAATTTTTCAATATGGTTTTGCAAAACTTACCCCGCACATTTTAATTGTTAGAAATTATTTAATTAAAAATCAGAACTAAGCCGTCGAAAAATAATGTTTGGCACTGTATGAAAGCTTGTTATTATTCTACACGCAAAATTATTTTGGTAAGGTCCTCATCCCTCGAAGAATTACCAACCATGATCTCAAATTCACCCGGCTCAGTTATAAATTTCATATCTACATTATAAAACGACAGTCCTTCGGGGGTAATTTGAAGTTCAACTTTTTTTGATTCACCGGGTTTAAGGGAAACCCGCTTAAAGCCTTTAAGCTCTTTTACCGGACGCGTAACCGAACTTATTTTATCCCGGATATACAGTTGAACAATTTCATCACCGGCGACTTTTCCTGTATTTTTAACTTCCACCGATACTTTAGTAGATTCGCCGACTTTGATTGTGTCTTTTTCCAGGCTTGGTTTACCGAACTGGAAAGTAGTGTAACTAAGTCCATAGCCGAAATAGAATAAAGGATTAATATCCTGCGATATATAATTCAAAAATTGCGCAGCCGGTTTATGATTATAATACAAAGGCAATTGTCCGGCAGATTTCGGTACTGTGATAGTAAGTTTTCCCGAAGGATTAACATCCCCGAAAATTACATCGGCAGCAGCCGTCCCGGTTTCCTGCCCCATATACCATCCTTCAATAATAGCAGGCACCTTTTCAACAAGTTTATTTACAGAAAGCGGGCGCCCATTAGTAAGGTAAATAACGACAGGCTTTCCTAAAGCAAGCATAGCGTCAACAAGCTCATTTTGTTCACCGAACAAATCCAGCGTCATATTATCGCCGATGTGGGTTTTTGCCCATGCCTCGCGGCATAGATGATCATTTTCACCGATAGCAAGAATTATGATCTCAGCTTGTTTGGCTACTTGAACAGCCTCATCAATAAGCTTTAGATTATCTTCACGCGATGCAAATTTAATTTCGTCGTTTTTCCAATTAAAATAACTGATAGAAGTATTAGTAGTTAATTTGCAGCCCTGCGCAAACAGGACTTCTGCGCTGCTGCCCACCTTCTTAGTTATTCCATCAAGCAAACTGGTCTTTTCAAAAGGCTCGCCTGAATATCCGCCGAAATATAAATCTTTTGCACACGGACCAATTACAGCAATCTTTTTGTATTTATCTTTTTGCAAAGGAAGAAGATTATCATTCTTTAGCAATACGATGGATTCTCTTGCAGCCTTCAAAGCCAGGTCTTTATGTTCCGGCATTTTTGCAACCCGGATTGCGTTTTCAACATCAACATACGGGTTTTCAAATAAACCGAGTTCGAATTTTAATTTTAAAGTTTGTGCAACAGCTTTATCGATATCTTCTTCTTTAATTTTACCTTCTTTCAGCAATTCGGGTAAATGTTTATATTGATTTGCCTGGGGAAATTCAAACTGAACGCCGGTATTAAATGCAATCATCGCAGCGTCCTTACCATCCTTTGCTACAAACTCTTTCGTATATAACTGATCGATGGCAAAATAATCCGCAACGACTAATCCTTTAAATCCCATTTCCTTTCTTAATACATCCTGGATGAGCCACTTATTTGAGTGTGAAGGAAGACCGTCGATTTCGTTGTAAGAAGGCATAACAGAAACAGGTTTTACTTTTTCAATGCACATCTTGAACGGAGGCATATGATAATCGCGCAGTACGCGTTCCGAGTAATTTGCCGGCCCTTGATTCTGTCCGCTTTCAGGTTGACCGTGTCCTAAAAAATGTTTCAACGTAGCAGCCACATTATTTGCTGCTACATGTCCGTCTTCAGAGCCTTGCAGACCTTTCACTGCAGCGCATGAGAGTACGCCATTTAAATACGGGTCCTCGCCGTAAGTCTCTTCAACTCTACCCCATCTCGGTTCCCGGCAAACGTCTATAACCGGCGTAAGTGCATGGTGAGTTCCGCGGGAACGCATTTCATGTGCAACAGTACCGTAAACTTTTTCAAATAATTCCGGATCCCACGAGCAAGCCATACCTATCGCCTGCGGAAACACAGTTGACTCTGGTCTCATAACCCCATGCTGTCCTTCATCAACAAAAATTGCAGGAATACCCAGGCGCATTTCTTCAACAAGATATTTTTGAATTTTATTTCTTTCCTCCACCGTTTCCTTAATACCGAACGTAGCCGGGTGAATTGAATTGCAGCCGTTCCCGAAAATCTCTTTCATCTTATCAGGATTATCAAAAATATCTTTTGGGAAATCTTCAACGCCGCCGTTCCAAAGCCCCATTAACTGAGCAACCTTTTCCTCAAGTGTCATTCTGCTCAACAGGTCTTTGACTCTCTCGTCTACGGATAAACCGGGATTTTTATATTTCATTTTTTCGTTTTGTCCTGAAATCTTGTCTTTAGAAGGCTTCTCTAACATATTTAATTTCTCTATTAAAAACTTTTTGGATTTGATATATTTGTTCGACTTTTATCAGTTCAATTTAAATTGAAACGTTTTAATTATACAAAGAATAACTTTCAATGTCAATAAAAATTTAGCATTCCGAATCGGAAGATTGACTTTTTAAGGAACTTTCAGAACACCGTGAATTATTTTTCAGAACTCTCGAAGATTCTCTGACAACAAATTCCGTCTCGAGTACAACACGTTCAATCTGGAAGAACTTCGGCGACTCAATGTTCCGTATTAAAATCTCTGCTGCGGTTCTGCCGATTTCCTGCTGCGGTGCTCTTATTGTAGTGAGCGGCACGGGATATATTTTAGCATAAAATATATCATCATTTCCTATAATTGAAATATCTTCGGGCGTCCTTATATTAAGTTCCTTCATTGCAGTCATTACAGCAAGCGCCTGCATATCATTAAAACAAACTATTGCTGTCGGGTAATCCTTACGATTTTTATGCTTAAAGTATTCAAGCGTTTTCCTATAGCTCTCCTCGTGGTCAGAGCCGATTGAAACAATCATATTCTTATTGAACACAAGCGGGCTCTCGCTGAAAGCATGTCTAAATCCTTCAATCCTTTCCTGTGTATGAGATGAACTGGGCGGACCGGCAAAGTGAACAATTTTTGTATGACCGCTTTCAATCAGATATTTTACTGCTTTCTTAATTGCTCGGATGTTATTAATTGTAACAACATTCGCCTGTATTCCTTTAACATCTTCAAGAAGCACAAAGGGATAATTGATCATTTTAAGCTTAAAGAGATGTTCTATCTCGGATGCACCTTCAACAATAGGAGCTATTATTGTACCCTTTATGTCTTTTGTTGAAAAAAGATGTGAAAGTTTCTTTTCATACACATGGTCATTTTCCGAGCTTGCAACTATTACGGAGTATCCTTTGCTTTTTGCATACTCCCTTGCGCCGTGGGCGATTGAGGTATAAAACGGGTAGCTTAAGTCCTTGATAATCAGTCCTATGCTTTTATCCCTCACTCCGTTCTTCAGGTTACGGGCAACACCTTTAGGACGAAAGTTCAACTCTTTCATTACATCAAGGATATGATCTCTTGTTGCCGGCTTTACCGTATTCTTGCCGTTGATAACTGCAGAAATGGTCCCCTTGGAGACACCAGCCTTTTGCGCTACCTCTTCAATGGTTAATTTTTTCATTTATACTTTATCGCTCCGGCATTTCAAAAAACGCAGTACATTGAACTATCGTAATTTCCTCGACAAAAATATGACTAAAAGCGATTATTAGCAATGGTTTATTTTACTTGCGCAAGCAAAGGAAGCTTGAAAATTTCTTACCGCTCGGATAATTATTTCTTCATACTTATTTCTCCCATGTTGGGTACAACATCAAACATAACATAATTCTTTGAGCTAACTTTTACTATACGGGAACTTATTGACTTGCCGTTTTGAGATAAAGCGGCAGACGTCCATCCTTCAGGAAGAACCCTGCGTAGAGTGATTGGATAATTATAAATGGAATTATCAAGATTGTCGGTAACATTAAATATAATTGAATTCTCACCCGCGGAAATCTGCTTAACAGTGACATTATCTCTTTCTTTTATATAACGGATTACATTGCCGAATGTGGCTTCCCATAACTTGTCCTTGTCCCGGCTTAAATAATCAAGAGGACCTTTAACTTCCGAAGTTTTGGTAGGAGTA
>JBJKRP010000204.1:0-3619 GCA_046704565.1 Ignavibacteriaceae bacterium
TCATAAGTTCCTAATGTTTTATGTTGATGATTATGTTTACATTTCATTCGAAACAAGCCGTCTAAAATTAGTATTCGGCATTTTTATTAAAAGCCTTTTTTAACTTTTCTCTCACCATTTTGCGCAAATATTTTTTATTTATGCATTCGCCTAAATTCCCTCAGACCTACTGCTTTCTCTTTCTTAAAATATCTTGAAATATGTTCCTGGTCGGTAAAATCAAATTTCGCAGTAATTTCAGAAATCGGCAGATTCGTTTCAACAAGCATTTGTGCAATCAAGTCAGTTCTAACTTTTCTTATCTCTTCCTGGATGGAGCGATGAATAAGTTTCTTAAACTTTGATTCGAGGCTGCGGCGGCTTAAACAGGTCTTTTCTACAACGTCATTAACTCTGATTTTCATCTTGGCATTTTGCCGTATGTAGCGGATCGCTTCCGCCACTTCTTTATCTTCAACTGCAAGGATGTCCGTAGACTGCCTGCATACCACATGGGAAGTAGAAACGGTTATATTATTATTCTGAACAGATTTGTTTTGCATAAGCTTGTCAAGCAGCTCGGCAGCAGCATAGCCGGCAGCTTCGGTATTCAATGCAATGCTGGTAAGCGGAGGATCGCTTAAGTCGCAGATCAATGTATCGTTGTCAACTCCAATTACGGAAACGTCTTCGGGAACATTGAGGTTTGCAATTTTACATGCTTCAAGAACATGATTGCCCCTGTCGTCGTTGCATGCCATTATACCGATAGGCTTTGGCAATGTCTTAAGCCACTCCGACATATAGGACTGTTCCTTCTCCCATGTTTTATATTTTTTTGACTTGCCCTCTCCGTAAACAAAAAGCTTGTGTCCTGCTTCTTCAATAAATTTTTTAAAATATATTTCTCTGTCATTGGACCAGAAAATGTCGTCGAATCCGCAGAAAGCAAAATTACGCAGCCCGATGCTCAATAAATGTTCGGCTGCCAGTTTGGAAATGTTGAGACTTTCAGTAACTACAGTAGGTAAATCTCCGGGCTTGCCGGAATGATGCAGCACCATTATGGTCGGGATTTTCAATGCAAACAATTCTTTACTTACAATCGAATTACGCATAATAATTCCGGTTGCATGCCAGTTTTTGAAATGAGGTACATGAGATTTTAAGTTTCTCGGCTCGCGGTAAAATGCCCAGGGACCGTGCAGCTTTGAATAGCGTGCTATGCCGTGAAGAAGATCTCTTCCAAATGCACGCGATGTCTCCAGAAGTAATATAACTTTCGGAAGCGCATCGGAACTTTCCGCGGTCTTTATTATAGAAGTGTTTTTATCAGGCATGAAACTGTAAAATCAAATATCTATCTGTAAATCTAAACTTAAAGATTTTTTTCCTAATTATAAATTGATTTTTTATAGAACAACTTTTTATTTTAACCGGAAAATATCACCGGCTGAAGTAATTATGAAAGCGAGAGAAGTCTAACTGACAAAAGCACGGTGTTTTATGGCCTTTTATTGGGAAACTCAAAACTTTGTCTCGCAATTGTAAATTTTTCAGTAATTTTGAGCCCTGGAAATATATTCTTTTTGTAACAGAGCTGAAAGTAAAGCAGAAAGATCATGTCACAGTTAAACGAATTCCGTTTTTTTGACCCGAACGAAGAAGTCAGAAACTTAGCACACGAATTATACTTCGGTGTTAAAGACTTACCTATAATAAGCCCGCATGGACATGTTGACCCAAGGCTCCTCGCGGAAAATGCGCCGTTCCCTGATCCTGCGGAATTAATTATTATACCTGATCATTACATTTTCAGAATGCTTTATTCACAGGGAATAAAGCTTGAGTCTATCGGCATTCCGGCTATTGACGGGACCGAAGTAGAAAAAAACCATAAAAATATATGGCAGATATTCGGAGATAACTTTTATTTGTTTTCGGGAACTCCTACCGGAGCCTGGCTTGCACACGAATTCTCGGTTGTGTTCGGTATCCGGGATAAATTGAACTCCAGAACTGCAATGAAAATATATGATGCCATACAGGAAAAATTACAGACGGAAGAATTTCTTCCAAGAAACTTATTTGAGAAATTTAATATTGAAGTGCTGAGCACGACTGACGGTGCAGCGGATAGCCTCGAGCATCATAAAAAAATTAAAGAATCCGGCTGGAACGGAAGAGTAATTCCATGCTTCCGCCCAGACGCCGTTGTTAACATTACGGCAAAAAGCTGGAAGAAAGAAATAGAAGTATTGGGTGCAGCATCGGGTATTGAGATATCCTCATATAAAAATTATATTAAAGCGCTTGAGGAACGGCGACAATATTTCAAATCAATGGGTGCGGTATCAACTGACCAGGGTGTTGTAATCCCTTATACTCACCAGCTCAGCAGTTCCGAAGCAGAAAATATTTTTCAAAAAGCCTTAAAGGGAATCGCGACAGAAGATGATGCTAATCTTTTCACCGCAAATATTCTAATGGAGATGGCAAGGATGAGCGTTGAGGACGGGCTGGTAATGCAGATTCATCCCGGCTCTTTTAGAAACCATAACAAGATTGTCTTTGAAAGATTCGGCTGGGATAAGGGAGCCGACATCCCGGTTCGAACCGAATACACAAGGAACCTTGATGAGCTTCTGAATAAATACGGTAACGATACGCGGCTAACCCTGATTATATTTACTCTTGACGAATCAAATTATGCAAGGGAACTGGCACCGCTTGCAGGTCACTACCCGGCATTAAAGCTTGGTCCCGCCTGGTGGTTCCATGATAGTATTGAAGGCATAATGCGCTTCAGGAAGAATGTTACCGAAACAGCCGGCATTTATAATACGGTTGGCTTTAACGATGATACCAGGGCGTTCGTATCAATCCCCGCACGGCATGATCTTTCCCGGAGAGTCGATTCAAATTACCTTGCCGGTTTGGTTGCGAAGCATATTATCGATATGGACGAGGCTAAGGCTATGAGTCGTGCTCTTGCCTATGACCTTGTAAAAATAGCATACAAGCTTTAACCGGAGTTATACAAAACCGGCAATTCTTTTTATAAATTTAAATGAGAATTTTTAATTCGATTTGTGAATTCAGATAATGTACCGTTTACCTTAAATTTTACCTATAAGATAAATGAATAAAGAAGAAATAATAAAGCAGCTATTTGAAGCCAAAGCAATTGCGGTAGTAAGATTGTCCGATGTTTCCAAAATGATTAAAGTTGCAGAGGCAATACACAAAGGTGGTGTTTCGGCAATTGAAATTACAACCTCTGTACCGGATGCCATTAAGGTAATTAAAAATGTAAGCAAGGAAGTCGGCAGTTATATAAAAGTAGGAGTCGGGACCGTACTTGAAGCTGAGACGGCTCAGAAGGCAATTGATGCGGGTGCAATGTATGTTGTCAGTCCGTTTTTCAAAAAAGAAATTTTAGATACGGCGCATAAGAACAATGTACCGGTTATGCCCGGTGCATTTACGCCGACTGAAATACAGACCGCGTATGAAGCAGGTGCCGATGTAATAAAGGTCTTTCCGGCGGATGTCGTAGGTATGGCTTTTTTTAAAGGCGTGCTTGCGCCGATGCCTTATTTAAAACTCATGCCGACGGGCGGTGTCTCTCTGACTAATG
>JBJKRP010000205.1:0-11633 GCA_046704565.1 Ignavibacteriaceae bacterium
AAGTCATGTCGCGAAGGACATATTCGATTATCTCTTCAGCGGTATCTTTATAGAAATTATTTTTAGTCGCCTGATAAGCTTCCGTATAAGCGGTAATCAATAATGCCTGATCATAAAGCATCTTTTCGAAATGAGGGACAAGCCATTCACGGTCGGTAGAATAACGGTGGAAGCCAAAACCGGTATGGTCATAAATGCCGCCGAGGCGCATCTGCATTAACGTCTTTTCAACCATTTCAAGAGCACGGTTATCCTTCTTTCTCATCCAATATCTTAAAAGAAAAAGAAGATTATGAGGAGAAGGAAACTTAGGCGCGCTTCCGAATCCGCCGAACTGTTTATCATACCGGCGAAGAAAAGAATCGAAAGCATTATCCAGGATACTTTCGTCGATCTTTGCATCTGTATTTTTACTTTCGGAAGAATTAAGCGCAAAAACAATTTCCTCGGCAGATTTATTTATTTCCCCTCGTTTGGAAGTCCAGAAATCTTTAATCCGGGGAATAAGCTCTGTCATACCTATCCTGCCGAAGCGGTTTTCTTTCGGGAAATAAGTGCCTGCAAAGAACGGCTGCCTTTCCGGGGTCATTATAATCGTAAGGGGCCAGCCGCCGCTGCCGGTCATCATCTGGCAGGCAGTCATATAAATACCATCAATGTCCGGTCGCTCTTCCCTGTCAACTTTAATTGATATAAAAGTATCATTCATAAGCCGGGCAACTTCTTCGTCCTCGAATGATTCTTTTTCCATTACGTGGCACCAGTGGCAGGTTGAATAGCCGATAGACAGGAAGACCGGTTTATCTTCCGACTTTGCCTTTGCAAATGCCTCGCCGCCCCATGGATACCAGTCAACAGGATTATTAGAATGCTGAAGAAGGTAAGGGCTCTTTTCTTTTATTAAGTGGTTTGGTTTACTCATATTCTTTTTATCTAAATTAAACAATCGCAACACAACCTGATGTTATGCAAGTAACTCTTTATTTCGATCACCTTGATTTCATCAGTAATCTTAATTGTAATCTTACTCTTAATTTTGCTCAGGGATTTAATCCGATTATGAGCACGAGTATCAGTAAGATTAGGTTTATGAACGGTACGAAATCAGAACAGGTTAATTCTTTATTTGTGATTGGACTTCAATTTTTTTAAGTTGACGTAAGACAATTTCCATCAACAAAACCGGCATACCCATGAACAATAAGAGCGGCTTAATTTTACCTGCAGTAATAGCTGGTGTATTTTTTCTTATCGGAGTAATTATAACAACCTCTACGTGGAAGTCCAATTACAATTCAAACCAAACCATCACGGTTACGGGCTCTGCTACGAAGGATATTGTATCCGATCTCGCAATCTTAAAAGGAACGTTGACCGCTCAATCGGCAACTGCAGATGCTGCTTACAGACAGCTTGAGAGCGAAAGACCTGTACTTTTAAAATTTTTAGAATCAAAAGGATTCCCGGAAAACAAAGTCGGGCTTTCTGCAATTACACACTACCCTATTTATGAAACTGCCGCTAACGGATACCAGACTCAAAACATAAAAGGCTATACTTACGACCAGCAGGTTGAAATACAGTCCAATGACGTAGACAAAATAAAACAGATTTCAATTGAAGTCGCGTCGGTAATAGAGAAGGGCGTAAACTTCAACGTACGCCCGCCGGAATACCATTACACCAGTTTAGCACAGTTAAAAATAGATATGCAGGCGGCTGCCGCCAGAGATGCCATGGTAAGGGCTGAAAAGATTGCAAACGCTACTGGACGCAAGCTTGGTCCTATGCGCAGCGCGAGGATGGGCGTACTACAGATTACCCCTAAATATTCGAACGAGGTTTCCAACTACGGAATAAACGATATTACGTCAATAGATAAAGAGATTACCGCGGTGGTTAACGCTTCATTTGAGTTAGAATAATTAAATTGTCTAATTGCTAAATTGCTAAGGACAGTACAGCAATTAGACAATTAACTTCTGTCCTCACCGGTAATATCCGTACCTCTTTTGACCTTATTTATGTTAAAGTTATTATTTATTTTTGTGCAATACTTTTTACGGTATCTTTATTTATGAATTATAGATCGGAATACAATGACTAAGCCTCAAATATGGGTAGCAGCGGTGCTGGTATTATTTTTTGCGTTATATATTTTGGAGATGAATACGAAGAGATCGGATGAGCAGCCGAAGCCGGCTCCTACAACGACAATGCAGCAGCAGCAATCGCAGCAGGTATCGGCAGACCAGCCGCCTGAAAAGCTGGTAGCAAGCTTAGGATGCACGGGCTGCCACGGAGGAGATCTGACAGGTACGGCTATGGCGCCTGATCTGCATGGAATAAAGCCTAATTGGTCTCGTGAAAGACTTATAAACTTTCTGCGCAACCCGCAATCATATATGAGCTCATCAAGATTCCAGGAGCTTAAATCAAAATACCCGCAAACTATTATGCCTTCCTTCAGCAACATAGATGTTAAGGTACTTGGAAAGGTGGCTGATTATCTTCTTGGCTTGAATAAGTAGTCGCTGGTTATAGAAGTTAATGAAGACGACATAGCCGCGTGATCGCATGTGGGAAGCGGAGAAAATTCCCGATCTTTATTCAATATTTATCTTACTGCAAGAGCTGATCTTTTCGGATTAAAGTCACTGCCTGAAACGTTTTTCATTCAGGCAGGTGAAAATCTTCAAGTTTCTTTTTGTGAGTGACGATTTCATTTTCGAGCAGGAATATAACGTCTTCGGATATGTTGGTTGCGTGGTCGGCAAGCCTCTCAATCTGCCTTGCAAGAACAATCAGGTGAGCACACGGCTCCGCTAAATCAGGATTGGTTTTAATTTTTTCAACGAGCTGGTTAAATATCTTTTTATTAAGCTCGTCAACGATATCATCGTTTACCCAGATAGTATTTGCCTGTTCGCTGTCTCTATTAATGAAAGCGGTAATAGCATCCTTGACCATGGTGCGGGCTATCTTTGCCATCTCCAGCAGATCGGTTTGTGCAATAATATCTCTAAAGTTATCAGTGCGCTTTACGCGCTGCACTATGTTAACCGCAATATCGCCGCAGCGCTCAAGCTGGCTGTCAATCTTAATGGCTGTAAGTATAAAGCGCAGATCGCCGGCTACGGGCTGATAAAGCGCCAGCATGTTTTCACACTTAGCCATTATCAGGTTATCGTAAGCGTCTACCTCCCTATCCCGGTGCTTTACGGTTTTATAAAGCCTTACCGAGGAGTCTTCCATATCCTTAAAGCTGTTCTCCACCTGCTCATCAACAATAGAAGCCATCTTGTTGATTGTATTTTTCAGCTCTTCAAATTCTTTTTCAAAATGTCTTTCCATTTCGTCTTACCGTTTTTAATGTTAATAATCTCAGTTCTATACTTAAACTTAAACCGGAGTAAGAGTAAGTTCAGCGGTTTCGGCACTGTTTATAAATTATCCGAATCTTCCGGTAATATAATCTTCCGTCTGTTTTTTTGACGGTGCTGTGAATATCTTTTTTGTATCTGCAAACTCAACAAGCTCGCCCATATAAAAGAATGCAGTATAGTCGCTTACTCTTGCAGCCTGCTGCATGTTATGCGTAACGATTACAATAGTATATTCTTTTTTCAACTCAAATATAAGCTCTTCAATCTTGGCAGTTGAGATAGGATCAAGTGCGCTTGCAGGCTCGTCCATTAAAATTACCTCCGGATTTACCGCAATTGTTCGCGCAATGCATAATCGCTGCTGCTGTCCGCCGGAGAGGTCGGCGCCGGACTTATTCAGCTTGTCCTTAACCTCATCCCAGAGCGCGGCTTGTTTAAGAGTCTTCTCAACTATCTCCTTTAATGCCTTCCGGTTCCTAAATCCGTTTAACTTAAGCCCCGCAATTACATTATTAAAGACAGACATTGTAGGAAAAGGGTTCGGCTTCTGGAAAACCATCCCGATTTTTCTGCGGATGTACACAGGGTCTATTTTCATAACATCTTCACCGTCGAAAATAATTTTCCCTGTAATAGTTCCTCCTGCAACCTCATGCATACGGTTAATACTTCTAAGGAATGTAGATTTACCGCAGCCGGAGGGACCGATTATTGCCAACACCTTGCGTTCCGGTATTTCCAAAGAGACCTTTTTTATCGCTTCAAACTTTCCAAAAAATGAAGAGAGACTTTGGACGGAAATTTTCGTTTGTTCATGATTCATGGGAATATCTTTGGGAACAATCTCAGTCTTTACTTTTTCAATATCTTCCATGTTAATTCGTCGTTTTATATTTTGATCTTGTAATGAACCGGAACACCAAGCTCAGTAATGAAATTAGGATAATTAAAACCAATGCCGCAGTCCAGGCTTGATCGTTCCAGTCTTTATACGGAGCCGAAGCATATAAATAAATATAAACAGTAAGGGAGGCTATTGGCTGGAAGACATTAGTAGACCAAAACCTGTTGGAAAGGGCTGTAAATAAGAGCGGCGCGGTTTCTCCGGCAGCCCTGGATAGACCCAATAAGATTCCGGTTGCAATTCCCTTCCATGCTGTTTTAAGAACAATCATCAAAGTAGTCTTCCACTTTGGGATGCCGAGCGCCAGACCTGCTTCCCTGTAAGACTGAGGAACGAGCTTAGTCATTTCCTCCGTAGTCCTTATAATAGTCGGAATCATTAAGATAGCCAAAGCAACACCACCAGCCAGTGCGGAAAAATGCTTCATCGGAATAACTACCAGTGTATACGCAACCACGCCGATTACAATCGAAGGAACGCCGCTTAATACATCGGTAAAGAAACGAACGGCGGCTCCGAACTTATTACGACCGAACTCCGATAAATAAGTGCCGGTAAGTATACCTACCGGAATCCCGATCCCGCCGCCGATAGCAATTAAGATTAATGTACCGACTATAGCGTTAACCATACCTCCGCCGGATTCGCCGACAGGCGTAGGTAGCTTGGTAAAGAAATCAATATTAAGATGAGCAATACCCTGCCTGATGGTATAATAAAATATAAAAACCAGCGGTAAAATTGTTATTAAAGCCGCAAGCAGGGAAAGCGACATCATGACAACATTAGTCGTCTTCCTTCTGTAGAAGGTAAAGTTCTTTACACTGGGCTTAGTTTCCATTTACGTTCCGTACTCCAGACAAGAAGGCGTGCTAAAATATTAATTATAATAGTAATTACAAAAAGGACAAGTGCAAGCTCAATCAGAGAGCTTAAATATAAATCCGAGGTTGCCTCGGTAAACTCATTTGCAAGTACGCTTGCCATAGTATAGCCGGGATCTAAAAGCGAGGCAGATATTTCCGGGCGGTTACCTATTACCATTACCACCGCCATCGTCTCGCCTATTGCTCTTCCAAGACCCAGTATAATTGCACCGAACAGACCGGACTTCGCATAACTCAGGACAATCTTTGTTACCTCCCATTTAGTAGCCCCCAGGGCATAGGCTGCCTCACGCTGTGAATTGGGAACAGACTTTAGAACATCTCTTGAAATAGATGAAATAATCGGAAGTATCATTATGGCAAGGATTATTCCAGCCGCAAGCATACCAAACCCGTATGGGGCTCCCTGGAAGAAGGGAGAATTGGGAAATTCATTTTGAAGAAAAGGCTCTATGTTGTCGCGCAGCCAAGGCACCATAACAAAGATTCCCCACAGACCGTAGACAACACTTGGAATTCCTGCGAGCAGCTCGGTCAAAAATGAAAGCGGTTTTTCCAGCCATTCGGGTGCAATCTCTGAAAGAAAGATTGCAACTCCAATTCCCAGCGGAATAGCGAATAAAAGACCGAGGAAAGAAGAAAACAACGTACCGTAAATCATCGGCAGAGCGCCGAATATCTGGTTATAGGGATCCCACGTTGTAGAAGTAAGAAATCCCCATCCGAACTTCTTCATGGATAATATGGAACTGGTATACATTTGCCAGCCCATGAATATAATAAGCACAAAGACTAACACCGCAAAAAGCAGTGTTAGTCTTTCAAAAAATTTATCGCCGAGATTACGGTCTCCGAAAATTTTAGCTAAAAGAGAACTGCTTTTAGCCTTTGATTTTTTATTGCGCTTATTAAAATAATCCTTAACCTTCTCGCGCGTTTCACTTTCTTTTATAATATCCACAGATCAAAAATGTTCTTAACTATAGTTTCTTTCCATTACTGGTAATAGTATTTAGCTTTTCAAGATCGAGCTTCTGAACCGGTTTTGGAAGGGGCGCATAGTAAAGGCTTGTAGCATCAGCCTGTCCTTTGGTAACAGCCCATTTCAAAAACTTAACAAGAGCTTCCGCATGCGAACGATCTTTTATGTCCTTAGGAATAACTACCCACGAAAATCCGCAAATCGGATAAGAATTCTTTCCGGGTGAGTTCGTAATAACTGCGCGGAGGTCTGCAGGCATATGCTTTGCGGCTCCGGCAGCAGCATCGGAAACAGTATTGAAGTTTACGTCGATGTAGTTCCCTTCCTGATTTTTAATCATGCAGTAAGGGAGATTATTCTGTCTTGCATAGGCTAATTCAATGTAGCCGATGGCGCCTTTTGTCTGCGCAATAATTCCGGCAACGCCTTCTGTTCCTTTTGCACCGAGACCGACAGGCCAGTTAACCGACGTGCTAACGCCGCATCTCTTTGCCCATTCCGGGCTGACCTTTGTTAAATAGCTTGTAAAGATAAATGTGGTACCGCTTCCTTCGGAACGGTGTGCTACGATGATTGCCCGGTTGGGAAGATTCTTGCCGGGATTCATCTTAACTATTCTTGAATCATTCCACTTCGTAATCTTACCAAGATAAATATCGGCAAGGGTTGTTCCGTCTAATTTAATTCCCTGTCCTACCGAAGGAAGGTTATAAGTAATTGCAACACCGCCCATAATAATCGGGATATGTACAACTTCTGTTCCTCTTCCCTTTTTGAAGTCGCTCATTTGTTCCGGTGTTAAAGGAGCATCGGATGCGCCGAAATCAACGGTACCTTCCGTAATCTGACGGATACCGCCGCCGCTGCCTATGGAAGCATAATTGATCTGGATGCCGGTCATCTTATTGTAGGCATCGAACCATTTTGAAAAGATCGGGTAATCAAATGTAGAGCCTGCACCGGTCAGCTTTACCTGCGCGCTTACATTTGATGATGTTAATATTATTCCGGCGAGTAAACATACTGCCGAAAGGATTTTTAATTTCATTTCATTTCTCCTATATAAATATAAAAATAATTTTGGAATTTCATTTAAAAATTTTAATTAGAAACTGATATAAAATGTGGCGCGTGCCAGTAAGTCGGCTGTAGAGCCGGAATTACCAAATGAAACAGACTCAATATTCGGCATTATGTGAACATTCTTCTCAACAGTCCAATCTAATGCTGCCATAATCAAGTTTTGAGAGGCTGTAGCATAAGACGTGTTCTTTGTTGACGCATCTGTTGGGACATAATTGTCAAACCTGCCGACAAGACGTAAGTTGTCTGTAAGGGCTACCCAGGCATTTAAGCTAAAACCACTTCTCTGAACTGTCCCGGCAGCAGAAGTACTAACTCCATTCACGAAATACTGACCGCCAAGGCTAAATTCTTTATTTGCATAATTAGCAATGATGTCAACTACTCTGTTATTGAGTCCGGCAGTTCCACTATTGTACTGACCATTAAGCAAAATTGTAAATTCTTTTACCGGATTATATTGTAAATAAAGATAGGCAGCTTTGTACTTGTTGGATGGTACACTGTTACTACTATTATTTCCTATTAACAAGCCTGCTTTAAATTCACTGGAAAAGACCTGGTTATATGAAATACCAAGATCTCTAGATGAAGATATTCCGTGTAAGTCTTCGATCGTTTTTTCAATCGGTCTGTAGCCGAATATTCCTTCTGCCATGTTAATTTGTGGAGTTCCCTGAAGACCAATCATGATTGTACCGCCTTGCGTAACATTCTTCCAGGTTATGAAAGCGTCCTTGATCATGGTGGAAAGTTTACCGGTGTTGTTTCCACCGCCAAGACTTGATGCGCCGGGATCGGACTCAAGACGGAACCTGGCTGAAAAGTCCGGTGCGATGTCATAATCCGCCGTTAAGTATATACGTCTGTAATCAAAAGCTCCCATGCTTTTCTCCAAATGTCCTGCATTTCCCAACGTCGAAGTTGGATTTACCGGATTGGCATTATCATGGTTCACAACGTAATAGTAATCCCCAAAAAACAGCCCTGAAAATTTCGGGAGATTCTGAGCGTTTGTCAGTCCAATGAAAAATGGAAGGACGATAATCAGCAGTGCAAGTTTTTTCATATAATATTTCTCTCTTTATTAGTTAATAGATATTGTTTATTGGTAATGAATGTCGTAAAGTCAAAAAAATTGATGCCCCAATTATATAAATAAAACTCCCCGCCAATGTTAAGCCACTGTTAAGGTTATGTTAACAAATTGTTAACAAAATAATTGTTCAATTGCTTAATTGTTTAAATGTTTAATAGTTAAATTAGTTGATATAAATATCTAAGAACTTGTTATGAATAAATTCGATCTGGAAAGGTTAACCGGGAAACTTCCCGAACATCCCGGTATTATGAGAAAATATGATTATCTCAATTCTGCAGTATTAATTCCTCTTGTAATGATTAACGGAGAATTTAATTTTTTATTTGAAAAGAGGGCTGCGCATATCAGGCAGGGCGGCGAAGTCTGCTTCCCCGGCGGAGAGGTCGACCCGGACATTGATTCATCTTTTAGAGAGACCGCGGTAAGAGAAACAGTAGAAGAGCTGGGAATCTCAAAAGAAAAAATTAAGATCATCGGCAGCCTTGATACATTGATTGGACCAATCGGCGTTACAGTCGATTCCTTAATAGGCATTCTCGAAATCCAAGATAATACTTAGCTTAACTTCGACAGGAATGAAGTAGAGAAGCTTTTTCTGCTGCCGGTCACTTTCTTTACAAAGAATGAGCCGGAAAAATATTATGTAAGGCTGGAAATAAATCCCACAGAAAAGGACAAGGACGGGAATATTATTAATACACTCCCGGTTAAGGAATTGCAGTTGCCCGACAGATACTCTGTAAAATGGGGAGGAAGAAAACATCATATATTTGTCTATAAAACTCCGGAAGGAATAATATGGGGACTTACGGCGGCGCTGATTCACGAGGTTATTCAGAAGCTGAGTTAAAAGCCCCTACAAAAAGCAACTCTTAATCCGGACGCATTTAGCATCTCATATTTTTCTGTTGACCTTGTTAGCGGATTAGCCGGAAGATTTTTTAAGAATGTTCTCTACCTTCATATCCCGCTTGTCCTTTTATTGATCCGGAAAATAGAAAAGCACTATAATTATATTTACTTTTTTCAGCCGCCCCGTTTATTAAAAACAACTTCAAGCTAAGTTAGCAAATATTTCAGTAAGTCAAAAGATTAATTATTAATTTACAGGTACGAATTCAAATGCTGAATATAGGCTTCGGCACCGCCCGGCTGGTAGCCTGTGACGCCTATTAGAGAGCCTTTACTGTTTAGCAGGACAATTGTCGGATAGCCCTGGACGCCAAATCTTCGCGCAAGCTGATCGTTATAAAATTTGGTTTCCGGGCTCTGAAGGATATTTTCCGGGAAGTCGATCTTAACAAGGATTAGATTCTCTTTCGCATATTTAACGAATGCGTCCTGAGAAAATACTTCTTTGCTAAGCCGCTTGCACCAAACGCACCAGTCGGAGCCTGTAAAGTCTACCAGCACTGTTTTGCCTTCCTTCTGCGCTACAGCCTGTGCCTGTTCCAGGTTGTTGTACCAGTTTAATGAATTATCCTTGCTGCCGCAGCCTGATGACAGCAAAAGCAAAACTAAAAGCAAAGCTCCGGTTATCTTTTTCAAATTTTACTCCATTCAAATTTTTCCAACAAACGTATGATGAAGTAATTTTAGAAAAGATTCTTAAGAATCGAGAAACGCGTACCTACTTAATCGCCTTAGCAGGTTTAAAAAGGCTCTTTCTTTTCTCGTAGGCTTCTCTCGCAATATTAATATCTTCAAGGAATTTCGGAAGCTCCTTCAGCAGCAGAGCCTGTGGTCCGTCAACCAGAGCCTTTATAGGATCTGGATGGAAATCAACGAGGACCATGTTGGCGCCGGAGATTACGCCTTGCGCCGTTGCATGGAAAACATCCGGTATACCGTCGGGAGAGGCTTCGCGCGACCCCACCGAATGCGAAGGATCAATGCAGACAGGCATCCTGGTTAATCTTTTAATTGCGGGAACCAAGCTGAAGTCTACCATATTTCTATGCGGCTCCGAGAAGGAAGTTTTCATTCCTCTCAGACAGAATACAACCTTTGCGTTTCCCTCGCTTGCAAGATACTCCGCAGCGTTAAGCGACTCGTTGAGCGTGATCCCAAAGCCTCTCTTAAGGAGTATCGGAAACTCTTTCTGCCTGCCGATGGATTTAAGCAGCTCAAAGTTCTGGGTATTGCGCGTTCCTACCTGCAGCATTACGCCGGTAGGTCTTCCTGTTAATTCAAGCGCTTCATTAATTTCATCTATATGATCTTCGTGGAGAATTTCCATTGCAATAATTTTAATCCCGTATTTCCCTGCAAGCTCAAAAACGTATGGCAGACACTCCTTGCCATGCCCCTGGAATGAATAAGGATTTGTTCTCGGCTTGTAGGCGCCCATTCTCGTACATACCTGATCGTTCTCCTTCAGAGCTTTCATCATCAGTTCAACATGCGCTCTGATATCAACCGCGCAGAGCCCCGCAAATACATTTAAATTATCCTGGTCAAAGCGGACGCTGTTATAGTCGAAGCCAGTAGCGCGTTTGCTGTCCTTGTGTCTTCCAAGTATCCTGTATTCCTGGGAAACCCTGACAACTCTTTCAACTGCCGGCAAGGCTTCAATAGATTCTTTATTAAGCGCAGCAGTATTCCCAAATAAATAAATCTCAGTAAGCTTCTGAAACTTTCCTTCTACAATATGCTTTTGCAGTCTTATATCTTTTAAATCTTCAAGATAATCCCAGGTTTTTTTGAATGCCGCAGAATTCTCATCAGTATCCGGGCGAAGAATAACTATCATCTAATTGACCTCGTCAAATAAAAAAATTATAAAATGAATGAGTGTAAATTTAATAAAAAGAGAGGATCATATTAGAAAGATGAACGGAAAATTCTTCAAGTTTATAGATCAAGCGGAATAACTATTCATAAAAAGTAAAAGAGAGCCGCCAATTTCCATAGGCGACTCTCTTTTTTGGTCTTGAGACCTTTGAATCTTCAAAGCTTCTGTAACATGCCTTGAAGGTTACTTTATCTATGCATTCTATTTTTCATAATGAATGCTGCATCATTACTTCAACAAAAGCAGCTTCTTGGTTGATACAAAGTTTCCAGCCCTTAGCTGATAGAAGTACACGCCGCTTGCGAGGTTTGAAGCGTTAAACGTAATGTTATAACTTCCCGCTGCCTTTGCACCGTTAACAAGGGTAGCAACTTCACTTCCAAGTATATTATATACTTTTAGCGTTACGTGGCTTTCATACGGCACGCTGAATCTGATAACCGTACTCGGGTTGAACGGGTTGGGATAGTTCTGGTAAAGCTGGTAAGAACTGAT
>JBJKRP010000206.1:0-3285 GCA_046704565.1 Ignavibacteriaceae bacterium
GCCGAAGATAAAGAAAGTGAATTTGTTACGCTTTCAACAATCCATTCTGCAAAGGGATTGGAATGGCATACGGTTTTTATTATTCACATGGTTGAGGGCTTCTTTCCTTCCAGCAGGTCTGCCGATAAGATTGAAACCCTGGAAGAGGAGCGGCGGCTGATGTACGATGCCTCCACAAGAGCAAAACAAAATTTATTTCTCACCTACCCTATGAACATATTTGACCGCGAAGCCGGGATGACTTTATCAAAGCCCTCGCGTTTTATCTCAGACATCAGCCCGGACTCCGCCGAAGGCTGGCTGCTTGATGAGGAGAATGAGTAGTTGATGAAAATTCTTACCGGTGGAATAATGGAATGTTGGAGTACTGGAATAATTGAATGCTGATATTACTGTCCTCATCTTTTTTGATTATCATTAACATTATCTTCTGGGTATCACTGCGGGGTAAAACATCTTCACACGGCTCAAATGTACGAAATAAAATCTCAGTTATAATTGCAGCAAAGGATGAGGCTGATAACATTGGAAGAGTAATCGCTTCAATCAGAGAGTTGAATTACTGCAAGGATAATTTTGAGGTAATACTGGTTGACGATGAATCAACAGACAGCACATTTCAAACAGCGGTTAAACTGGCGGAAGGACTTGCGAATTTCCATATCTATAAAGCTGAAAACAAAACACTTCCCGCTAAAAAAGGCGCATTGACTTTCGGAATAAATAAAGCTGCTAATCCGTTCATCTTAATTACGGATGCGGACTGTCTTCTTCCAAAAGACTGGTTAAAGATTTATTCAAGCAAGTTTGATAAAGGCTATGATTTCATTTTCGGACCCGCGCCTTTCACAATTGAAAATTCATTTACAAATAAAGCCGTACGCTTTGAGAATCTTAGAAGCTCTATCTTACTGTTTGCCGCTGCAAAATTAAAAATCCCTTATTCTGCCGCTGCAAGAAATTTCGGTTTCAGAAAATCGGCATTTAAAACAGTCCAGGGATATTCAAATACGAATGAAACTTTAAGCGGGGATGACGACCTCCTTTTGCGTGAAGCTGTAAAACATAAAATGAAAATCGGTATTGTAACGGATAAAGACGCGGCTGTCTTTTCTTCAGCAAAAAAGACTTTAAAGGAATATTTAATTCAGCGCACCCGCCATACAAAAACATCATTATACTATTTGAGGAGACATCAATTTATCTTGGGCTTCTGGCACCTGCTGAATTTGACAATGCTCTTTTCCCCGCTGCTGATGCCGATTAACCGGGTATTCATAATTCCATTCATTATAAAAATGGCTTTTGACCTTTTAACAATATCAATCGAACAAAAAAAATTTAGTTATAGATTTTCACTTTTAGAAATTATACCCCTGCAGGTTTTTTACGAACTGCTTTTGATAGTGAACTTTGCTGGTGCTTTCTTCAAAAAGGAATCGTGGCAGTAAATGGTATGGTATAGAAGTATATGGTAAAAGTTGATTTGCCAGCATTATACCTTATGCCTATTTCTTTGATTTCAATTTCCAAAAACATATTTTTGAAACCAAACATCGGGTAAAATAGTTTTAATGGAATATAAAGAGCTTGCGCTTAAAGCAATAGAAGCAAAAACGGTTTCATATCCTCCTTATTCAAAATTCCACGTAGGGGCTGCTCTTCTAACAGAAGATGGGAAAGTCTATCTCGGCGGAAACATAGAAACATCATCCTACAGCTTAACAATATGCGCGGAACGGACAGCAGTCTTTAAAGCGTACTCAGAAGGAGAAAGGAAATTTACCGCTATTGCAATTGCCAGCGATGCACCGGAGTTCTGTCCGCCGTGCGGTTCATGCCGCCAGGTTCTGCTTGACCTCTGCGGCGATATTGACGTTGTTATGATAAACCATAAAAGGGAATTGAAAACAATTAAGCTTTCACAGCTTCTCCCCTTTCCTTTCGGAGATAAAGAATTAAAATAAAACATTTGAGATTAAATTTATGATGGATAGAGCTCCTCATCTGGTTCCTAAAAATATCGGATGGATAGAAGTAATTGCAGGATGCATGTTCAGCGGGAAGACCGAAGAGTTAATCCGCAGGCTGCGCCGGGCAAAAATTGCAAAACAGAAGGTACAAATCTTTAAACCGAGAATAGACAACCGGTACTCAATCTCGGATATCGTCTCGCACAGCGAGCAGTCGCTCCCTTCAATTTTAATCGACGATATAAAAGAAATTTTTCTTTACGCAAAAGATGCCGAGGTAATCGGTATAGACGAAGCTCAATTTTTCTCTAACGATATTGTAGAGGTCTGTAACAAGCTTGCAAGCGAAGGTAAGAGAATAATTGTTGCAGGGCTCGACCAGGATTACCGCGGAGTGCCTTTCGAGCCGATGCCACAGCTTTTGGCAATTGCAGAATACATAACAAAGACGTTAGCCATTTGTGTTGTATGCGGAAATCCGGCAGACAAGACGCAAAGAAAAACTACCTCGGCTGAAAGAGTTGTTGTCGGCGCTTCGGATATTTACGAAGCCCGCTGCAGAAAGTGCCACTATATTCCGGAAGAAAAATAAGGGAAGATTATGGATGTTGTTTCAGTTTTAAGGGGATTGTTAGGGCTTATTTTAATTACCGGCATTGCCTTTCTTTTCTCAAACAACAAGAGAAAAATAGACTGGAGGATGGTCGGCTACGGTATAATTATTCAGATTGTAATCGCAATCTTTATTATTCATGGAGAGACGCTTCGTGCATGGTTCTTTCCACTCGGGTGGGTGAAAGACGCCGTTAACTGGCTTGGACAGGCTGTGGTTGCAATACTGGGATTTACAATCGAAGGCAGTAAGTTCGTGTTCGGCAAATTGGCGGACAGCACCAGTTCCGGCAGCCTCGGCTTCTTTTTCGCCTTTCAGGTTTTACCTACTATAATTTTTGTCTCAACTCTTTCTGCTTTACTTTATTACTTCGGTATTCTTCAATTTATTGTACGAGTTGTGGCGTATATTATGGCAAAGATACTAAAGACAAGCGGAGCAGAAACCTTATCCAATACTGCAAATATTTTTTTCGGACAGACAGAAGCACCGCTGCTTGTCCGCCCGTACATCTCAAAGATGACTCAATCGGAACTGCTTACAATTATGATCGGCGGGATGGCAACTATTTCAGCGGCATTGATAGCAAGCTACAGCCAGCTGCTCGGTCAGGCTTATGCTGCTGCGGCTAAGATTCCCCTCCAGACTGCGCAGTTAAAATTTGCCGTGGACTTATTAGCCGCAAGCACGATGGCTGCA
>JBJKRP010000207.1:0-24142 GCA_046704565.1 Ignavibacteriaceae bacterium
ATTAATGATGCATCCTTGTTTAGTTAAGGTGCACTGGCTAATTTGCAATTGCCGATGTGCTATCATTGTACAGATTATTTTCTAATTACAAAACAATACAATTTATGGATTTCTCATTTGTTCAAATAACGGATCATCACTTAACGGAATCGGATTCGGTTTTTCTTGGCGGGTTTTCAACAAGATATGCATTTCGTACCGTCTTAAAACACATTGCCCAAAACACAGACATAAAGCCAGACTTCATTATTTCAACCGGCGATATTGTAGAAAAGCCAACGGTATCGGCTTACCAATCATTTCTAAGCTTAGTAAACGCTCGCAACATAATGTCTGCAATGCCGGGCCCCATATATATTTCCATCGAAAGATTGAAAGATTTTCCCTTGTATTTGCTACCAGGCAATCATGACGACAGAGATAACTTTTTTAAATTCTTATATCCCCAAAGTTCATCCGCCGGTTTAATGAATGCTGTCTTTGTGCATAAGAATATTCAGTTCATTTGCCTTGACTTCGGTCCTGCTTCCAAAGCTGTAGTTCATGCAGAGACTCTGGATTTCCTTGCAATGTCTCTTAAAGCGGACATGCCTTCTATTATCCTGATGCATTATCAATTAGTTGAATTAGGAAGCCTTTGGCTGGATGAATTACTTGCTGATAATTTACAGGACTTTTGGGATATTTTGAAAGGACATAGAATTATGGGAATATTCTGCGGTCATGTTCACACAACTTATGAAAAAGTTATTAATAACATTCCTGTTTTCGGATTGCGTTCTACGGCGTGTCCGTTTGTTTTACAAGACGAACCATTAGCATGTCTATTGCCGCCGCACTATAGAGTAATTACCATACGGAATAACACTCTATCGACGCAAATATTTGAAGTACCACTTTGAAATAATTAAAAGCGAGTAAAAAAAATATATCTTAAGAAATTTTGTAAGGATTCAGATGGAAATTGAATTTCGTAAATTACAATTAGTGGAAAATACATTTAGGAGATTCCATGAAACAAAGAAAACAGCAAACAGCGGGACAACCACAAAGCGGTCAATATTTGAAAAGTAATAATACTCAGGGAATCAAAGGAAACGATAAATGACGGGCTGGAAAACGGCAGTCTGCAAAACAAACGGAATTAATATTCACTATACAAGAACCGGTGGGAATAAACCGCCTATAATTTTACTGCATGGATTAATGACTAACGGCATTTGTTGGACAGCCCTCGCAAATGCTCTTGAGAAAGAATATGACGTAATTATGCCGGATGCAAGGGGGCACGGCAAATCGAGTGCACCAGATTATGGATACCGGTATGAAGACCATGCAAACGATGTTGCCGGTTTGATAAATGCCCTGAAACTTCCACCTCCGGTCTTATTAGGACATTCGATGGGAGGGATGACTGCGGCAGTTGCGGCAAGCAGTAAACCGGATCTGCTTCGGGCTCTGATATTAGCCGATCCAACGTTTCTAAGTCCGGAGGTGCAGCGCGAAGTTTGGGACAGCGACGTTGCCGATCAGCACCGCAGGATTCTAAATATGTCATTAGATGAAGTAGTTGCAGAAGCAAGGGCAAGACATCCTAACCGGTCATTGGAGACGCTTGAGTTGTTTGCCCGGGCGCGGCTTCAGACGAGCTTGAGCGCTTTCGATGTTCTCACTCCGCCGAATCCCGATTATAAGCAATTAGCGGCTAAGATTGACGTACCAACACTTCTCGTGTTTGGCGACAGAGGAGTAGTTTCATCTGCTGCTGCTGAAGAGCTTCAGCGTCTTAATCCTAAATTTCAAATTGAACAAATCCGGGAAGCCGGTCATGCTCTCCATTTAGACCAGCCGGAACGCTTTACGGCTGTCGTCAAATCCTTCTTAAGTTCAATTGAGTAGCGCTGCAGCTTAAGCGGCAGTTATAGCTGCAAAACAGATATTTAAATTAAATGAATTTGATTCCGGGCAACGAATATGAGCTTTCAAAGACATAAATTGTCTGCCTATAAAACTATGTCCAGATAGAATTAATTTTTTGGAAGGAAAAACAAAATGTCAAAAGTCCAGGTTAGATATATTGTAAATGATGTAGATAAAGCTATAGAGTTTTATACTGAAAGGCTGGGCTTCAAATTAGTAATGCACCCTGCGCCTGCATTTGCGATGCTGTCGCTAAATGAGCTCAGACTCGTATTAAGCGCACCGAACCCGGCTGGCGGAGGAGGACAGGCAATGCCGGATGGAACGCAGCAAACCCCGGGCGGATGGAACCGGTTTACAATTGAAGTAAGCAACATCTCTACGGTTGTAGATAAACTTCGAAAAGCCGGCGCGCATTTCCGTAACAATATTGTTACCGGCGTAGGAGGCAAACAAATTATTGTTAATGATCCTTCCGGAAATCCTGTTGAACTGTTTGAGCCGACAATACCGGAAGCCAAACTTGAGAAAAGTTCTTAGAATATTCTGTTTTTATTTTAGAATTTCTTATTGGTAATTTAGGATAAAAATTATTACTTAGTTTTGCTGAATACCCGATGAATATACTTCTGCTTTACCCGGAGATGCCGGAGACTTTTTGGTCAATGAAATATTTGATGAAAATTATCTCGAAGAAGTCAAGCTATCCTCCTTTGGGATTACTAACAGTATCAAGGCTGCTGCCGGAGAGCTGGAACAAGAAGCTTGTCGATCTAAACGTAACCTCGCTTAAGGCTGCCGATGTAAAATGGGCGGACTACATTTTTATATCCGCCATGAACGTGCAGTCGGAATATGTAAGAGAAGCAATATCGTTCTGCAAGAAGTTTAATAAAAAGATAGCCGCCGGCGGACCTTTGTTTACACATGAGCATGAAAAATTCCCGGATGTAGATTATTTTATTTTAAACGAAGCGGAGATTACGCTTCCTTTATTTATTGATGACGTTAATAACGGTAGCCCGCAAAGATATTATAAGACAAGCGAGTTTGCCGATGTAACCAGGTCGCCGGTACCCGACTGGAATTTAATAAATCTTAATAAGTACGCTTACGCAATCGTTCAATATTCCCGCGGCTGTCCTTATATGTGCGACTTCTGCGATGTCACGGCACTGTTCGGCAGGAGACCGAGAACAAAGACCGCCGGGCAGATAATTAATGAATTAAATAATATTTTGAAATTCGGCTGCCCTGAAATGATTTTGTTTGCAGACGATAACCTGATAGGCAACCGGAAAGACTTAAAGAAAAACCTTCTTCCGGAATTAATAAAATGGAGAAGAGCCCATAAAAACGCGCCGGGATTTGCCACGCAGGTTACTATCAATCTCGCAGATGATGAAGAGCTGATGAGATTAATGATAGAAGCGGGGTTCCGACATATCTTTGTCGGTATAGAATCGATTGAGGAAGAGAGTCTGGAAGCCTGCAAGAAGACGCAGAATTTAAGACGCGATTTGCTTGAGAATGTCAACCGTCTTCAAAAGAAAGGATTTATTGTAACCGGAGGCTTTATTGTCGGGTTCGATTCCGATAAGGAAACAATTTTCGACAGGCAGATAGATTTCATACAGGAAAGCGGGATCGTACTGGCTACGGTTAATATTCTTAAGGCTCCGCCGGGTACGGACCTGAACAGGAAATTACAAAATGAAAACAGGCTGATAGAGCCTTTCGATTTTGATGAGAACAGGACAAATATTGTTACTAAAATGGATAAGACCGTCCTGTACAACGGCTACAAAAAAATACTGGACAACATTTATGATCCGCAGAAAATATACGAGCGTTCTACCAGGTTTCTGAATAATTACGGGAACCATAAAGCTGAAATGCCGATAAGGAAAAAAATTGTCTTGAACGATTTACTAAGCCTGTTTAGGATAGTATATTTTTCAGGCATAAAAGGAAATGGCAGGCTCTATTTCTGGAAGCTGATGTTCGAGACTTTTTCAAAGAATAAGAAGAACATATTTCATGCATTTCTTTTCGGAGCGCTTTTATTCCAGTTCCAAAAGCTGCATAGTAAGTTTATGGTTATTTATGATAAAATTTCGTCCGAGGAATTAGAGCCTTTGCCTGCCCCTGCGGACGAATAATGGCTGGCATATCGGAAATCCTTTCTTTATATTTCTCCTGCAAAAAAACTGACTTTTTGTTTGTTTGATAGAATAATTCCTTGACAATTTCAGAGTAATTTGTCACTGCTCTGTAGTGAACGCTCGTATGTAATCCGGCAGAATAACGCACGCATTACGCCGGAAGAGTCATTCAAATTTTTTGCAGCTATAATTGCTTCGATTTTGAAATTTATAATATATTATAATAAACATAGAAGAAAATAGATAACGGAGGCTGACTTCGAAACTGCGAAGAGAGTTAACGGTAAATTAAACGCTAAGGTATTAATTCTAAACCAGAGTTATGAGCCGTTGACAGTCTGCAATATAAAGAAAGCGGTAATATTAATTTACCTCGGTAAAGCCGAGTTGGTATTGAACGACAAGAGGAAGGAAGTCCGTGGGGTTTCTACCAGGATTCCGTGGCCCAGCATAATAAGGCTTAACCACTTTATAAGTGTACCTTACAAAAAGGTAGTTTTAACGCGTAAGAATATATTACGAAGGGACGCATACAAATGTTCTTACTGCGGCAGGAGTGATTTGCCCTTAACGATTGACCATGTAATCCCGAAATCAAAAGGCGGAAGCGATTCCTGGGAGAACTTAGTCTGCGCATGTACATACTGCAACAATAAGAAAGGCGACCGTACGCCTGAAGAAGCAAAGATGCAGCTTCTAAATCGTCCTTTTAAGCCGAGCCATATAATGTTCATCAAGCATGTAGTCGGCAAGCTTGATGATAGCTGGAAACCGTACCTTTATCTTTCGTAAGGGTATAGAGGTATAAGGTATAGGGGTATATTTTATTATTTCTTAGATATTGTACAAAATGGAAAAGAAAAATTTCTTGCAAAGAGCAAAGTGCATGGCGGCGCCTGACGCTTTGCCAAAGTAACGTTTTTGGCTCCGACTTTTCCGAAATATGGCATAAGGGTAAATCTTTTTTGTAATGTAAGGGAAATTCATAAGAAGACAGGCTGCCGGAGTATAATTAGAGTATAAGAAGAGTATAATCAGAGTATAAGGTTATCATTTGCGGAGTATAACTACCTACAGAGTAATGTCCGGCAGTATAACTGTCGAACAAACAGGTTTTGCTTTAATCTTGTATTGACGGTAACAATGCAGTATTTAAAATCAAAATAAATTTCATTCCCTAAATTTTCAATTGAATTATCAGGATAATTAACTGCATTATTATTATTTTTCCGTCTGTTATTTTAAATAATATCTTACTTTATGCCGAAAAAAAGAATACTTAGCGGAATGAGACCTACAGGGAAGCTGCATATCGGTCACTATGTGGGTGCTCTTGAAAACTGGATTAAGCTTCAGAATGAATATGAAAGCTTCCATTTAATTGCAGATTACCATGTGCTTACTACAAGATTAGAGACCGGCGAGATTTATCAGGATTCGATCGACATGTTGATTGATTGGCTTGCATGCGGCTTAGACCCGGTCAAGAGCCCGATGTTCAGGCAGTCCCAGATTAAAGAACATACAGAACTCCATTTAATCTTAAGCATGCTGATTACGGTAAACCGCCTTGAAAGAAATCCGACATTAAAGGACCAGATCAGAGATTTAAATATTGAGCAGATAATTTACGGTCATCTCGGCTACCCGGTACTGCAGGCGGCGGATATTCTTCTTTATAAAGGAAATGCCGTGCCTGTAGGTGAAGACCAGGTCCCTCACGTCGAAATATCGAGAGAGATAGCAAGGAAGTTTAACAACCAATACGGGGAAGTCTTCCCGGAACCGGAGCCATTACTTACGCAGTTCGCCAGGCTTCCCGGTTTAGACGGCGATGCTAAGATGAGTAAATCGCTAAACAATACCATACTGCTTTCTGATAATCCCGAAATTGTTAAAGCAAAAATGAAAAAGGCAGTTACTGATCCTCAAAAGATAAGAAAAGGCGATCCGGGTAATCCCGATATTTGTTTGGTGTTTGCCTATCATAAAAAATTTAATCCCGGCGAAGTGCCGGAGATAGATTCAGGGTGCCGTTCGGGAGCGCTGGGCTGCGTTGACTGCAAGATGAAATGCGCTTCTAAAATTTCCGAAGTTCTTGCACCGATTATCGAAAAAAGAAATTATTACGAGCAGAGACCGGGCGAAGTGATTGATATTCTGAATGACGGCGAGAGAAGAGCAAAAGCCGCCGCTGCGGCGACGATGAGTGAAGTTCACGATAAGATGAAGCTTGGGTAACAAATAATTTGCTTTGTTGGTTCATCAAGTTTTACAAAGTAATAAGTAGCCGGACGTAGTATTGTACAAGATAAAATTAGACCAGTTTGAGGGACCTTTAGACCTTCTCCTGTTTTTCATTAAGCGGGATGAACTGAATATCTATGACATTCCGATTTCGAAGATTACTAAAGAGTTTTTGGAGTACGTAAATCTTATTAAGCTTCTCGACCTTGAGGTCGCCGGAGATTTTATTTTGATGGCATCAACGCTAATGCATATTAAGGCGCGGATGCTTCTGCCGAGAGAGGTTGATGAGAAAGGCGAGGAGATTGATCCGCGTGCAGAACTGATTCAAGCACTGCTTGAATATAAAAAATACAAAGAGATGTCGGAAGAACTCGGTTTCTTTGAATCCAACCAGAGGAAGCTTAATTTTAGAGGAAATTTTTCCGAGGATGAAAAGACAGCTCCGCCGGAATACGAAACGCTTCTACGCAACGTAACAGTCTATGACCTTGCGAAAGCGTTCAAGAAGGCTTTAGACAGGGTTAAGCCGGAAGTCTTTCATGAAGTAAATAAGATCAATATTACAATTGATGAGCAAATTTCTTTTATACTTCAAAAGCTTGACGAGCTGCAGGAGCTGCCGTTTTTAATTCTCGTAGGTGAAATGACAGAAAAGATAAGGATAGTAATTACGTTTATTGCATTACTGGAATTAGCCAAGTCGGCTATGATCGGAATAAAAGAGTCGGACGACTTTAATGATTTTATTATATACAAGTTAAACAATGGATAATATTTATAACTCGGTAATAGAGGCATTAATATTTTCTTCCGATGAGCCGATATCAGCTGCGGAACTGATTAAAGCCGTTAAGGGAATTGACGGGGAGGATACTCAGATATCCGAAGAGGAAATTGATGAAAGTATTGGCGGGCTCAACGCTTCTTACATAGACAAAGGCATTGCATTCCAGATTGTGAAAGTTGCGGGCGGTTATCTTTTTGCAACCAAGCCGGAGTATGCAAAGTATATCGGTTTCCTATCATCGGAAAAAAGCAAGCGGCGGCTAAGCCAGGCAGCGCTTGAGACACTTGCTATTATAGCTTACAAGCAACCGATCACCAAACCGGAGCTCGAAACTATCAGAGGAGTCAACTCCGATTATATCCTTCAGACTCTTCTCGAAAAGAATTTAATTACAATTACCGGAAGGGCAGAGACAATAGGCAGACCGCTGTTGTACGGCACCACTCCCGAGTTCTTAAAGTATTTCGGCTTGAACCGGATAAATGATCTGCCGAAGCCGCGCGAGATTGAAGAGATAATGAAAGACGAAGATTTTATTGAACAGAAACAGAAAATCATGATGAACATGATTGAAGAAGACGTCGAGAAAGAGACAGAAGCGGGTGGCGACAGCGAGACTGAATAAATATATTTCCGACTGCGGCGTTGCTTCCAGGAGGAAAGCTGAAGAGCTGATTCTTCAGGGGAGAATAAGCGTTAACGACAGGGTAGTTGCAGAGCTTTCCAGGAAGATTGATACTGAAAACGATATTGTTCTGCTTGATGGTGAAAAGCTTCGTCCAAAGCGCCATGTATATTTCTTATTAAATAAGCCTAAGGGCGTTATTACGACTACTGCCGATGAAAAGAGGCGAAGGACAGTGATCGACTTGATAAAGACGAAAGAAAAAATTTTTCCCGTAGGCAGACTTGATTACGATACAACCGGCGTTTTAATTTTAACTAATGACGGCGGGTTTTCAAATCTGCTTACACATCCTAAAAATAATATTCCCAGAGAATATGAAGCAAAACTGGATAAGCCTCTGACTGATGAAGATAGACTTAAGCTTACAGAAGGCGTCTTCATAAAAGGAAAGGAAGGAAGATTTATCAAGACTTCTTCATCAAATAAAAAAGATAAAAGATACGTAACGGTTACCGCCGTTGAGGGCAGAAATCATTTTGTAAAAAATATGTTCGGAGCCCTGGGATATAATGTACTTGCATTAAGCAGAAAAAGCTATGCGGGCATCGAATGCGACATCCCTGTGGGAATGCACAGAGCTTTAACAAAAGAGGAAATTTCCGGAGTGATTAAAAATTATGGCAATTAAGTTATCATTCATATTTACGTTTATTGTTTTATTTACGACCTTATGTATTCCGCAGGAGATGGTAAGAGACACTACCCCGAAGTTTGCCTACTCTACGATACCGGAATTCTGGTCCCAGATGAACGATATATTCAACGATCCGAACTTCAGCAATGCTCAGTGGGGCGTTGTTATTCAATCCCTTGAGACGGGAGAATATTTTTATAAGCGTAACGAAGATAAGCTTTTTATGCCGGCGTCAAATTTAAAATTGTTTACTACGTCGGCAGGATTGATTTTACTCGGCAACGACTACCGTTTCAAAACCAACGTTTACATGAACGGTACTGTTGACGGTTCCGTTTTGAAGGGCGATCTTGTAATTCAAGGAAGAGGCGACCCGACAATATCAGGCAGATTTTACGGCGGCGATATATTCAAAGTATACGAAGATTGGGCTGATTCTCTTTTGAATATGGGCATCGATGAAATAACGGGAAATATAATCGGCGACGATAATGCTTTTGACGGCGTCGGCTTAGGCACCGGGTGGGCGTGGGATTATGAGAGCAACTGGTTTGCGGCGCCGTCAAGCGCCATTTGCTTTAATGATAATTGCGTCAACATAACCGTAACGGTTAATAAGAATAGTCATCAGCCTGAAATTACCGTAGTGCCGGATACAAAGTATATTATTATTCTCAATAAGGTAATGACCGTTCCTAAAGACTCGACTACATCCATAGATGCATACAGAGAACTGGGTACAAACGTAATTACCGTCTTCGGAACTATCCGCGATAATTCAGACTCCGTCAAAACTTTTGTAACCGTAAATAACCCTACTCAATATGCAATGGTAGTGCTTAAAGACGTGTTGAGAAAGAAAGGGATTGTAATTGACGGCTATCCGATTGATGTAAACGATATGACTTCAACTCTTGACTATTCAAAAATGAAATACTTGTTTACGCAGTATTCTCCGCCGCTGAAAGAAATAGTAAAAGCGATCAACAAGCTTAGTATAAATCTCTACGCCGAACAGCTTTTAAAAACTATTGGCTTGGAGTTAAACGGCTACGGCACTGCCGCAAACGGAATAAGCGCCGAGTACAAATTATTTAAGGACATGGGAATCAATCCAGAAGCGATGAATATAGTTGACGGCAGCGGTTTGTCCCGGCTTGACTTAGTAACGCCGCGCCAGATAGTAACTTTATTAAGCTACATGTATAAGAACAAAAACTTTATCCCGTTCTTTAATTCGCTTCCGATAGCCGGGGTTGACGGCACACTTGGCGATAGGATGCAGAATACAAAAGCTCAAGGAAGAATCCGCGCCAAGCCCGGGTTGCTTGAAGGAGTCCGGAGTCTTTCGGGATATGCATTTACAGGAGATAATGAGCCGGTAGCCTTTTCAATTATTGTCAATAATTTTAATGTGCCCGTTAAACTGGCAGAGAATATTCAAGATTTAGTATGTTTGCGTCTTGCAAACTTTAAGAGAAAGTAACCGGAGGATTAGTGAGCGAAAATACCCAGCAGGATATAAATGTTCTGATTAAAAGGCGCTTTGAAGAGTTGAATGAACTAAAGTCAAATGGCTTTGAGCCGTTTGCTTATTCGTATGATATTAATTCAAATGCAAAGGATATTAAGGATAATTTTAAAGAAGATGAAAAGCGCGTTGTAAAGATTGCGGGTAGAATTATGGCGATCCGCAGGATGGGCAAAGCATCCTTCGCGCACCTTCAAGACCATAGCGGAAGAATTCAAATATATATCAGGAAGGATGATGTAGGCAATTCCTACGACGCATTCAAGCTGCTTGATATAGGCGATATTATCGGGATTGAGGGATTCGTTTTCAAAACCAAGACGGGGGAGATTTCAGTCCACACTACCTCGATGCTTCTGCTTTCAAAAACTTTGCGTCCTCTTCCGATTGCAAAGGAAACGGTAGACGAACAGGGCAACAAGGTCATTCATGACCAGTTCGCGGATAAGGAACTCCGTTACAGGCAAAGATATGTTGATCTTATCGTAAACTCGGAAATTCAAGATACCTTTATTAAGCGGAGTAAGATAATATCATCCATGCGGAGCTTTTTAGATTCAAGCGGGTACCTTGAAGTGGAAACACCGGTCCTTCAGCCGTTATACGGCGGTGCCGCAGCAAAGCCTTTTATAACTCATCATAATGCGCTTGATACTACTTTGTATTTAAGAATTGCAGACGAGCTTTATCTTAAGAGATTAATCGTAGGCGGCTTCAACGGCGTTTATGAAATCTCTAAAGATTTTAGAAACGAGGGTATGGACAGGACACATAACCCCGAATTCACAATGATGGAGCTGTACGTCCCTTATAAAGATTACGAGTGGATGATGCATTTTGTTGAAAATATGATTCACCATATTTGCACCGGCGTCTTTGGAACGGTAGAGTTCGAATTTGAAGAAAAGAAAATTAACTTTACTCCTCAATGGCAAAGAGTCTCAATGGTAGAGGCTCTGAAAGATAAAATAGGTATTGATATTTTAACTGCAACGATTGAAGAACTAAAGACAGCAGCGAATAAATTTAAAATTGACACAAAGGGTCTTGAGGCAAAAGGAAAACTGATTGACGAGATATTCAGTGCGGTAGTACAGCCTGAACTAATCCAGCCGACGTTTGTAATTGATTATCCTCTTGAACTCTCACCGCTTGCAAAGAAGCACCGTTCAAAGCCTGGTCTGGTTGAGCGCTTCGAAGGATACGTTGCCGGAAGGGAAATCTGCAATGCATTTTCGGAGCTGAATGACCCGGTAGACCAGCGGGAAAGATTTGAAGGTCAGGTTAAAGCCCGTGAAGCAGGCGACGAGGAAGCTCACCAGATTGACGAAGACTTTATCAGGGCACTTGAATACGGTATGCCGCCTACCGCAGGATTAGGAATAGGAATCGACAGGCTTGTAATGCTGCTGACGAACCGGTCTTCAATCCGCGATGTTATTTTCTTCCCGCAGATGAAGCCTGAAGTAAAATGAGGTCCGGGTATTGAGATACAGCGTTATAATTCCAACGCTAAACGAAGAGAAACTGCTTCCGGGGCTTTTGAAATCGTTCGTTGAAGGTAACCTCAAAAATAAATTTGATTTTGAGGTTATAATATCCGACGGAGGAAGCCGGGATAACACAATTGATATTGCCTGCAAATATTCCGATAAGGTAAGTGTTCACGATAAAAAGACAAAGCAGAATATAGCAGCAGGCAGAAACACCGGCGCAATGCAGGCGTCCGGTGAGGTTTATATTTTTATTAATGGCGATAATAGAATACCGGACGTGGCTGATTTTTTTAATTATCTTAATTCCGTTTTTTTAAACAGCAGCTATCTTGCAATGACGTGTAAGGTGAAAGTTTTCCCGGAGGAAGAAATTTTATCCGACAAAATATTCCACGGAGTATATAATACCTACTTCAGGTTGCTTAATAATATCGGAGTCGGAATGGGACGCGGCGAATGCCAGGTAATCCGGAAAGAGATTTTTGAACAGGCTGGAGGCTATAACGAATCTCTTGCTGCCGGAGAAGACTTTGACTTGTTCAGGAAGATAAGAAGAATCGGGAAAATTTTATTTACTGCCGACATCTGCATTTATGAATCGCCGAGAAGGTTTAGAAAGCTCGGGTACACCGGTGTCTCTTTATCCTGGCTGCGCAACGGAATATCGGTCTTTGTAAAAAATAAATCCATTTCGAAAGAATGGGAACAAGTGAGGTAAATTGAAAAAGCTTTTCTTACTTTTCGTTGTTGTCTTTTCTGTTTCTCTATTCGCACAGGATGATTATGTAAGCATTGATAACCAGGTTTATAACTTTCTTCAACGGATGGAAGCGCTACACATAATTAAGGGGTACAACTCATTTGAGATTCCAAAGCCAAGAAAAGATATTGCCGGATTTATTAAACAGGTTATTACTAACCGGGATAAATTGGATGCAATTGATAAAAAGATTTTAAAAGACCTTGAAGTCGAATTCGAGTTCGATTTATACGGTACGCTCCATAACCAGCAAAAAATGATCGGCGGCGGCGGTTATGACTTATTCTCCCAGGATGGGAAATATCTTTATTTTTATAACGACCCGCATAAGGCGAGCTTCTTTGTTAACCTTCTGGGGCAGGGACAGGTTATAACGCAAAATGATTTTCAGAATAAAAGTAACCTTGGATCTGCGGTCGGTGTTATCGGCGGAGAAATAAGAGGGACATTCCTCGACCATTTCGGCTTTTCTCTTTCCGGCACCGACGGACTGGTAAAGGGGAACAAAGAAGTTGCAAGACTGCGTACAGATATCCGCGATAATTTCAAGTTTAATCTTGATACGGCGGCAGCCTTTTTTGATGAGACTACCGGATACCTGACTGCCGATTATGACATGTTCAGACTGAAATTCGGTACGGATAAAATGAGGATCGGATACGGTCCGATGCGATCCATACTTGACGACAATGCGCCTCCTTTTACTTATCTCTCGTTCAATATTCATTATAAGTTTTTTGATTTTTCTTACTTCCACGGCAAGCTTCTTGGTGAGACTGAATTTCAGCCGGACTCGATAAACGGCGGCTTGAATTACGTCCATGAAAAATACATCGGCTACCATAGAATAGGATTTGATCTTACGGACGCAGTAAATTTTGGAGTAGGAGAAATGGTAATTTACGGCGACAGAGGATTGGATCTGTCCTACCTTAATCCTTTTGCATTTTATAAATCCGTTGAGCATGCAAACCAGGATAGAGACAACTCCTTTTTGTTTTTCGATTTTACAAATAAATCGATTGAAGGATTAAAGATTTACAGCACTCTCTTAATAGACGATATAGACTTTTCTAAGCTCGGAACAGGCTGGTACGGCAACGAGACTTTATTCGACCTGGGAATCTTTTCATCGAATCTATATAAAATAATTCCAGCAGATATAAAACTGGAATTAACTACAATTGATCCTTACGTTCACACACACAGAACAGGCAATACGAACTTTACAAATCTTGGCTATGACTTAGGCTCCGGGCTTAAGCCAAACAGCGTGCTTATGCTTGGAGAAATCGATTACAGGCTAAGCTACAGGCTTTCAATAAACGGAAGGTTCCAGTATATTATTCACGGTGCGAATCCTGTTTTAACCGACGGAACGATAATAAACGTAGGCGGAGATGAAGCACTCGGTCACCGGACATTTGATTCAAACGTCGCAAGGCTGCTCGACGGTGATTTGGAATACTCAAGAATTACGAGCTTATTAATAACTTATGAGCCAGTTAAACAATATTTTATCACTTTGAATTTAACTTATTTGAATGAATCTCTGCAGAACTCCGTAAGAGCTAATCAACTTCAAAGTTTCTTCACGGTATCCGTTAAATTTTAACTGCGGGAAAGAATATGAAGTCCGGTAAAATAAAAATTTCATTTACAATTCTAATTTTGGTTCTTGGAATAGTTCTGGGAACTCAAATCGAAAAAGTCTTTTCAGACGACAGTCTTCAGGAGAGCATCCTCAAGTTCAGCGACGTTTTATCCTATACGGAAAAATATTACGTTGATAAAGTTGATACGCAAAAGCTTGTTGCTGCTGCGATAAACGGTATGCTCGATAAGCTGGACCCGCACTCAGTTTATATACCGGCTAAAGATATACAAAGTATAGAGGAATCATTTAAAGGCGACTTTGACGGTATAGGAATTGAATTTCAAATTCTAAATGATACGCTTACCGTAGTTTCGCCAATTATAGGAGGACCGAGCGAAAAGCTTGGTATTCAGCCTGGAGATAAGATAGTTGCTATTAATGATTCAAGCGCCATAGGTATTACTGACGACCAGGTTAGAGCAAAGCTGCGAGGAGAGGCAGGAACAAAAGTGGAGGTAACAGTCTCAAGGTATGGAATAAAGAACCCTATTAAATATGAGATTACGCGTGCGAAGATTCCGCTTTACTCCGTTGATGCGGCATTGATGTTTAATTCAAATACCGGTTACATTAGTCTTTCACGATTTTCCGAGACTACTTATGACGAGATGAGCAAAGCTTTGGCAAAGCTTAAGAAGCAAGGTATGCAGCAGTTGGTTCTGGATTTGAGAGGCAACCCCGGCGGCTTATTAGACCAGGCAGTTAAAGTCGCGAATCTTTTTATTGACAATGGTAAGAAAATTGTTTACACAAAAGGAAGACGTTCCGAATTCGATGAAGAATATGACGCTGACGATAAGGCTGCATATAAAGACCTTCCTCTTATAATTCTTGTAAATAAAGGAAGCGCCTCTGCAAGCGAAATTGTATCGGGTGCTATGCAGGATTGGGACAGAGCTCTAATCGTCGGCGAGACCACTTTTGGGAAAGGATTGGTACAAAGACAATATACTTTGCCGGGCAATTCGGCACTTCGTTTAACTATTGCAAGATACTATACTCCTTCGGGAAGATTAATCCAACGCAGCTATAAAGGACTGAAAAACTGGACTGAATATTACAAGGATGCAGGTAAGAATGACGAGCCGACTGGAAATAATTTAGAGCACACGGCAGAAAAAGATTCGGCACTCCCAAAATATAAGACTGCAGACGGACGCACCGTTTACGGCGGCGGCGGCATTACTCCTGATTATATTATTTCTTCCATAAATCTAACCGAATACACTATGAATCTACTTAAGAAAAATGTTTTCTACGAGTTTGCTTTAAATTACCTCGATATAAACAAAAAAAGAATTGAGGATAGATTCGGCAAAGATTTAAATAAGTTCGATACCGGATTTTCATTTAAAGATCAAGAGATGAAGAATTTTATAAACTTTGCCGATGCAAAGGGTGTTAAGTTTGTTGAAAAAGATTACGCTGCGGATAAAGATTATATTAAAGACAGATTAAAAGCTGAAGTTGCCAGGATGTTTTGGAATAATGATGGTTGGTACAAGGTTATGCTTAATGATGATAATCAATTTCAAAAAGCTGCTACTTTGTTCGGCGAAGCCAAAAACCTGGCAAAGCTTAAATGACCAGACAGATTAAAATATTAGTATTCATTTCTATTGCCGTACTTTCTGCGTTCGCGTTTATAAGACAGCCGGTAAAATCCTACCAGGTAGATTTCACTTCAACCAAACAACTGGAAGTCGGCGAGGAATTAACCTACGTAGTAAGCTTCACTTTTATCAAGCTCGGCGAAATTAAAATTATAGTCAGAAATAAAAAAGTCGTCGACGGTAAAAACTATTACAGCACTATTGCCTACATGGATTCTTATAACGGAATTCCATTTGTAGACCTCCATATGATATATCAATCCACACTCAACCCGGATTACTACTCGGCTTTCTTCCGGGGTATTGTTAAGAAAAAAGAATACACTACCTTTACGGAATATCAATTTGATTATGGAAAAAAGTCCGTTCCTATAAAAAAAGGGAAGGTACAGCCATACCAGTATTGGACAGATTCTACGGGTACAATAGACCAGGAATGTGAAGACGGGCTTTCGATCTTATATTTTGCAAGGATGTTCAGCGGGAGCGGCAAATCAATCACGGTTCCTTGCTTTGTAAATGAAAAAGAGTCCTACACAACAATCAACTCGCACACTCGGGTATCTGGGGTATCGATTGATGCGGTAAAATATGAAATAGCCTGCCAGCGCATTGATGGAGAGGTGAAATTTATAAGCGTCTTCGGACTGACCGGTTATTACGAAGGCTGGTTTTCTGATGATGCGGCTTCAATTCCTATTGTGGCTAAGATGAAGGTAATAATAGGAAATGTTAAGATTGAATTAAAATCGTGGAAGAGACCGGGATGGACCCCGCCGAGATACGACAAAAGTTAGATAACGAAATAAAGCTTTTCCCTTACCTGGATGCCTTTCCAAAACTTCACCCAAGCGTATTTCTTGCCTCGGGTGTAAAGGTTATCGGTGATGTTGAAGTTGGTGAGAAATCAAGTGTTTGGTACAACACAGTAATTAGAGGCGATGTTCACTATATTCGCATCGGTGTTATGACCAATGTGCAGGATTGTTCAATGCTGCATGTTACAAACGGAAAGTTCCCTTTGAATATTGGGAACAAAGTGACAATCGGACATTCGGTTACATTGCATGGATGCACTATTAAAGATTTAACTCTTATCGGTATGGGTTCGGTCATTCTAGACGGAGCCATAGTGGAGGAGAAATCAATAGTAGCGGCGGGCTCTGTTATCAGACCGAATTTCGTGGTTCCGACAGGTACTCTTGCTGCGGGGGTTCCTGCTAAAATTGTAAGAGAACTTAATACCAAAGAAATAGAAGAGTTTGAAAATTCGGCTCAGAGGTATGTTAAGTACACCGAGTTGACAGTTGAATCATTAAAGAAGTTTAAATTATAAAATGTATTTTAGGTTTTGGGGTACAAGAGGCTCAATTCCCGTCCCGGGAAATACCACCATAAAATATGGCGGAAACACTCCTTGTATCGAACTAAGGACTGAAAGTAATCATCTGATTATTCTTGACGCCGGCAGCGGGCTACGTGAGTTTGGAAAGCACCTTTCCAAAAACGTGGACGATAAAAAGATGGATATCTTTGTCAGCCACTATCACTGGGATCATATCCAGGGAATACCTTTTTTCCTTCCTCTTTATAAGGAAGGGAATGAGATTACTTTTTATGGTGAGACCAGCGACGGGAAACGGGTTGAGCAAATATTAAGCGACCAGATGGCGTTCAATTATTTCCCGATCAAAATTGGGGAGATGAGTGCGCGCACTACATTTAAAGAAATTAAACCCGGCTGTAATTATAATTTCGACAAAGTCAAGATAGAAACTTTCAGGGCTAACCATTCGTCTCCGACTATTTCGTTTAAGATAACTGAAGGCGATAAATGTCTTGTTTATATGACCGATAACGAATTGAAGCTGAAAGATTCGAGCCGTAATTCTGCCGCCGACATTCTTGAGATGAATAAAGACCTCGTAGAATTTGTCTCCGGCTGCGATTATTTAATCCATGATTCTATGTATGATGAAACATCCGTAGTGGAAAAAAAAGGCTGGGGACACTCGTGCAATGTTACTCTCGCTTATTTCAGTATTCTTGCAAAGGTAAAAAATATAATTTTATTTCATTACAACCCTGACTTTACCGATTCCAAAATCGACGAGCAGCTTCAAGACACTCTTGCAGTATTTAAAAAGGAAAATTCCAGCATCAACTGCATTGCCTCCCACGAAGGGTTAAGTATAAATTTTTAGTTTGTAAGTTTTCGCTGAATTGATATATTTACGCCGTGGTTAAAAACTTACAAGTAAATTTTAACAAAAATTTTAGCTTTCAAAAGAAATTGATTCACAATCTGGTTCTGTTCTTAAAGAAGGAACTGAGGTGCGAATTGACCTCGCTGGTTGTTAATTTTGTTAATGCTGCCTACTTGTTGGAGATTAACAGGAAATTTTTGAATCATAATTTTGAGACCGATATTATAACCTTCGACTATTCCGGCGATCATAAAAATTTAGACGGGGAGCTTTTTATTTCTTATGAACAAGCTATTTTAAATGCTAAAAGATTTGGAGTTCCAAAAAATGATGAATATTTTCGTCTTGTAATCCACGGTGTTTTACATTTATTGGATTATGACGACCGCAGCAAAAAAGATAGTAAAGAGATGAAACGCATGGAAGATAGTCTCTTAAAAAAGTTTACTTCTCAACTACGTAGGATTTAGAGGCATTTGATGTCATCTGAAATTGTTAAAGTTTTGGAAAATATTGCACAGGCAATAGACAAGGATTATTCATTTGAAGAAGTGGAAAAATCGCTTCAAAAAGGGAACAAGCTGGGGCGCAGCACTTTGGCTGCCGCTTATAGCTGGATTTATGAAAAGAAATTACGGGAAATCTACCGCTTAAAGGAAATGAAGCCTAAAACAAGCGAAAGCTTAAGGGTTTTCTCCGACGAAGAGGTATCGGATTTAGGATTGAATAATTACAATTATCTTTTACATTTGAAAAACATCGGTTTGTTGGACAACAGTGAGCTTGAATTGATAATAGACCAGATAAAAATGTTCCCGGAAGAGGAAAGGACAAGGGATAATATAAACATCTTTGTGCTTTCTATCTTTTTAGATCTTGACAAAACAACGACACCGGGCAGCAGATATTTGCTATATTCGTCCGACACTATTAATTAAGGAAGCAGAAATTTAGGATGAGTAAGAATTTAGTTTTGGTGGAATCACCTGCAAAGGCAAAGACCATCAACAAATATTTAGGGAAAGAGTTTATTGTGGAAGCTACGGTGGGTCACGTAAGAAACCTGCCGAAGACCAAGCTTGGGGTTGAAGTTGATAAAGACTTTACGCCGCAGTTCGTAACTATCCGCGGTAAAGGCGACGTTATAAAAAAGATTAAGAGTTTAGCCTCAAAGAGTAAAAAGATTTTTATAGCAACTGACCCCGACCGTGAAGGCGAAGCGATTGCACAGGACATTGCAGATATTTTAAATTCCGATTCCGGCATTAAAATATCAAGAGTTCTCTTCAACGAAATAACAAAGACGGGAATTGAGAGGGCGATGAAAGAGCCGCGCGGCATAGACGGCAATCTTGTCAGCTCACAGAGAGCCAGGAGGGTAATGGATAGAATTATCGGGTATAAGATTAGTCCATTCCTTTGGAAAGCTATAATTGAAATGTCTGGCAGCAGCGCATTATCTGCCGGGAGAGTGCAATCGGTAGCGCTCAAATTGATTTGCGACAGGGAAGACGATATCGAAAAATTTATTTCAACCGAGCATTGGTCAATCTGGGCGGAATTCTCCGTCAGGAGTCCTTCGGACAAAACAGATCAAGACGAATCTTTCCGTGCAAAGCTTTTCAGTGTAAATGGAAAAGACGTCAAGATTCAGCCGAAGCCGGTAATGACTGAAGAAGATTGGAAGGAATTTTTAGAGCAATACATTCCTTTAGCCAATGAAAAGCAGGCAACAGAATTTTTCGATAGAATAAAGGCAAAAGACCATTTTGTAATTTCAAATATTTCCAAGAGGAACACAAAAAGGAATCCGCCTGCGCCTTTTATTACAAGTGCTCTGCAAGCCGAAGCTTCGAGACGGCTGAGGATGCGACCAAAACAGACAATGATGCTGGCGCAGAAGCTCTACGAAGGAATCGAGCTCGGTAAGGAGGGCTTAGTCGGATTGATTACTTATATGAGAACCGACTCGACAAGAATCAGCGAAGAGATGATTTCTTCGGTGAGAGATTTTATCGGCAATTCATACGGTAAAGAATACCTGCCCGACTCCCCGAACAACCATGAGAAGAAAAATAAGGCGAACGTCCAGGATGCGCATGAAGCAATCAGACCAACTTCATTAAAATATACGCCGCAGTTTGCCAAACAGTTTTTGGATAACAAATCTTTTAAGCTTTACGAACTTATTTGGAACCGGTTTGTGGCTTCGCAGATGAATGCCGCTTTAATGGAGACAACTGTAGTTGAAATTTCAGCAGACGAATTTTTATTCAAGGCATTTGGGACTGCGGTGAAGTTCAACGGCTTTATGAAAATCTATGAAGAATTAGTTGAAAAAAAAGATAATGCGGAGGAGAAGGAAGAATACCGCAACGAAGCAATACCTATTGGGATGGAAAAAGGAAACGAGCTTAGCTTAAAAGACTTACAGAAGACTCAGCACTTTACAAAGCCTCCTGCAAGGTTTACCGAAAGCAGCTTGATAAAAGAACTGGAAAGCAGAGGCATCGGCAGACCGAGTACGTATTCCCTTATCGTTGGAACAATTCAAGATAGGAAATATGTAAAGCTGGAGGATAGGAAACTATTCCCGACAAAACTCGGCAGGCAGGTAAGTACAATTCTTGTTAAAAATTTTCCAGCAATAATCACCGAAGATTTTACTGCTTCAATGGAAAGCGAGCTTGACCAGATTGCCCAGGGGGAGAACGCCTATGTTAAAGTCTTAAATGATTTCTACGGTCCGTTCTCCGAATCGTTGAAGAAGGTGGAAAACAATGTTGAAAAGATAATCTGCGATCAATGCGGCGGCGAGATGATAATAAAGGTGGGCAGGTTCGGCAGGTAACTTGCGTGCAGCAACTACCCCGAATGCAAAAACATAAAGTCGTTTAAAGAAGTTTTTGCACAGAACCAGGAGCCGGAATTTACCGGCGAAACATGCGAGAAGTGCGGCGCAAGGCTTGTATACAGGAATGGTAAATTCGGCAGGTTTATCGGGTGCGAAAGATACCCGGACTGCGATTACATAAAGAAAATTACGCTTGGCGTAAAGTGCCCTAAATGTGTAGAAGGCGAAGTTGTTGAAAGAAAATCGAAGCGCGGTAAACTGTTTTACGGCTGTTCGAGATTTCCGGACTGCGATTTTGTAAGCTGGTATAAACCTGTTTCCCGGGCATGCGGTAACGGAGATTCGGATTATATGGAGCAAAGGTATTCCGTTAAGAAGGGCAATTATCTGAAGTGCCCCAAATGCGGTGAAGAATCCGTGCTTGAAGAAGTTGAACAAGTGGAAGAAGATTGATGAGCATCGACCGGGTTGTTGAAGAATATCTGGAACAACTAAAAAATGTGAAGCGCTATTCGCCGAACACCGTTAAGTCTTATTCCGAAGATTTAAATGATTTTATAAAGTTCTGCGAAGATAATGCAAAGCTTGAGATTACAGGAATTACCGGGAAGCTCATAAAATCTTTTATGATGACGTTGAATGAAAAGGGGCTGGAGAAGAAATCAATTTCAAGAAAGCTTTCGTCTTTACGGGGTATGTTTAAATTTTCTTACCAAAGAAATTATATAAAAGGAAATCCTACGGCAATTATTTCAAATCCAAAGGCACAAAGGAGGCTGCCGGAAATAGTTTCAACTGATCTGATTCTAAAGATTTACCGGCTTGCCGAAGAAGAGGATAAGGATCCATCATTGGTTAAGGTAATCTTTGAGTTTCTGTACGGGTGTGCATTACGTGTATCCGAACTTTGCAGTTTAAACTATATTGATTTAGATTTGAGCGAGAAGATTATCAGAGTTAAAGGAAAGGGGAATAAGATGAGAATAGTACCGGTCGGGAACATGTCTCTGCCGGTAATAACCGATTACTTAAAAAGCAAGCCGAAGATGAACGCCAATTCGGCGCTGCTGACTGATAAGGAAGGAAAGAGAATATATAGCAGGCAAGTACATAGAGTTGTTCACAAATACTTGTCAAAGGTAACAGACATTAAGAAAAAAAGTCCGCATATTTTAAGGCACAGCGCAGCGACGCATATGCTTGATAGAGGTGCCGATTTACGCGCAGTGAAGGAAATACTCGGGCATGAAAATCTTTCGACGACCCAAATTTATACTCATGTAAGTATTGAGCGACTTAAACAAACATATAAAAAAGCACATCCAAAATCTTGATTAAGGGAGGTAACTATGAACGTAACAATTACTGCACGAAAATTCAAAGCGCACGATACACTCAAGGAATATATCAACGCTGAAGTTGATTCGCTGAGTAAATTCAACGATGAGATACTGGACGTAGATGTAATTCTGAGTTACGTTAGCTCGAACGTAAGCATAAAAAATGCCGAGATAATTCTTAAGGTTCCGGGGCAAACCTTAACTGCTACTGAGTCAAGCGATGATTTTAAAAAGTCAGTCGGCTCTTCGGTGCAAAAATTAGCCCGGCAATTGAAAAAGTTAAAATCTAAAAAGACTACGGCAAGAGTTAAATGATGAGAATTGATCAAAAGTCAATTTCCAAAAAAGAATATATTACGGTGGAATTTTTATATAATTCCATTAAAGATAAATTCAGATTGAAGCTTCATTCGGATAAATCAGGCTTCGAGAAAAAGATACACGATCAAAACTTATACAGACCCGGGCTTGCCTTAGCCGGATTTGTTGACTTATTTACATATTCACGAGTGCAGGTATTCGGCAATACCGAAATGAAATACTTAGCTCAGCTTGATGAAGATGCACAGAGAGAAACATTAGACAGACTTTTCTCGTTCAACATACCGTGCATTATTTTAACGGACAACAATGATCCGTTTCCGCTATTAATTGAACTGGCAGATAAACACCACATCCCGCTTTTAAGTTCTGAATTTGCAACAACAAAACTGATTTATCTTGTAGGAGACTTTTTAGATGACCAATTTGCCCCGCGAATTTCGGTACACGGTTCATTCGTAGACGTGTATGGAGTCGGAATGCTTTTCGTCGGCAAATCCGGGATAGGGAAGAGTGAGGTCGCTTTGGATTTAATTGAGCGCGGTCATCGTTTGGTAGCCGACGATATAATCATTCTTACAAAAAAAGGCGAGGGCATTTTAATAGGCTCCGGAACTAACCTCGTAAAGCACTTTATGGAGATCAGAGGCTTAGGATTAATTGATGTTGAACGGATGTTCGGTATTAGAGCTATCCGCTACCAGAAGCGATTAGAAATAATTGTTGAACTCGAAGTGTGGAATGATAAAGCCGACTACACACGGACAGGCTTAGACGGGAACTATTTAACTGTCTCAGACATAGAAATCCCATATATAAAGCTGCCGATTTTACCCGGTAAAAATATTACAGTTATATCCGAAGTGATTTGTCTAAATTATCTTTTAAAACATTACGGGTATGATGCAGCTACCAATTTCCAGCAAAAATTAAATACCAGGTTAAGCGGAAAAACAAAAGAAAAAGACAGTATACGGGGTGTAGATTATTTTGAGCATGATTTTGAATAAAAATAGTACTTAATCCTATTGACAAAAAGGACTTAATTATTTAGATTCCGCCACTGATTATGAAAAAATTGTACTATTTCTCAAAGCCAAAATTACAGTTTGTTGAGATTAAAAATTACCGCAAAAAGCTGGTAGTTTTTTTCTCAGCGTCTGTTTTTGTAATATGTTCTCTAGTTATGGGAATTTTCTTTGTGATTAATTCCATGACAAATTCTACCCGGTCATATGCCGAATTGAAAACAGAGAATACAGAGCTTAAGTCCAACTTGGATAAGATGATGAAGCAGTACAAAAGTATAAACGACGAACTAAACAGTCTGACTAAATCCAACGATGCTTTAAGGTTAGCCGTTAATCTTCAGCCGGTATCAGGAGATATTAATCAAGTTGGTATTGGCGGCGGGTCGTTTGATAACTCAATGGATTTTTTAACAAATCCCGATGAAGAAAGATTAAAATCCGCAATTTCGTTTGTAGATGAAATTTCCAGGAAGATTGATTTCGAAAAGAATCAGTATCTTGAAATTTCAAAAAAGTTTAAGGAAAATAAAAAACTGTATGAAGATATTCCTGCAATTGAACCTTGCAGCGGCACTATTGGGGACGGGTTCGGAATGAGAATGCATCCTATTCTGCACATCAGGAGAATGCATGAAGGTATAGATTTCATCACCGACGACGGAACACCGGTCTATGTAACAGGAGACGGTGTCGTCGATTTCACAGGAGTTAAAGAAGGTTTTGGAAGAGTGATAGAAGTGGATCACGGATTTGGTTACACTACTGTTTATGCACACCTGTCGAAGATACTCGTACGAGAGCATCAGAAAGTAAAGCGGGGTCAGGAAATCGCACTTAGTGGGGATACGGGCTTGTCTACCGGTCCGCACTTGCATTATGAAGTACACC
>JBJKRP010000208.1:0-3645 GCA_046704565.1 Ignavibacteriaceae bacterium
GGTAATTATGACGGAATTAATTACGGACTTTTTTACAGCGATTGGCATCTTGAAAATATTGTTAAGCAGTTAGTGAGTGAAGTAAAGAGGCTGAACAGTACAAATATTTTAATCGGGGAATGCGGACATGCTTCGAGGACTGCTCATGATTTCGTCCCGGTATTCAACGGGAAAAAATCATATCATGTTATGAACTTTATGGAATACACATGGGATTGTATCCAAAAAGGGAAAATTAAATTAAATCCAAACATCATAACAGAAAAGATTACTTATCACGATCCGTGTAATATAGCACGCTCGGGATGGATTGTTAATCAACCGCGCGAAATAATAAAATCATTTGCTAAAAATTTTGTTGAGATGGAGCCTCACGGTCAAAATAATTACTGTTGCGGCGGAGGCGGCGGTCTTGTTTCAATAGATGAGATTCATAAGTTCAGGATGGAGATTGGCGGATACATGAAAGCAAAACAAATTGAAGAAACCGGAGCTGAAATTGTTGTTTCGCCCTGTGCAAATTGTAAAAAACAATTAAGAGAATTAGTTGAGTTCTATAAACTTCCATGCAAAGTAATCGGGCTTCATGATTTGATTTTGCAGGTGATTGAAGTTCCCGGCGGGAAATCGCCTGTAGAAAGATGGAAAATGAAAAAAGAATTTGAAACGAACTAATTCTCAATGCTGAATGCTTGCTGCTTGATACTCGATTTCGAACATTCAGAATCAAGCACAAATTAATTTCTCGTTACTAAAAAATAATTTAAGATATGGAACATTGGCTCGAATTTGCAAAAGGACCTTTATTTACCTTCACATTTTTAATAATGATATTGGGATTGGCAAGACATTTCATTATTCAATTCTATTCAATTTTTATTTCTAAAGGTAAGCGGTTAAGAAATGTTTCCTGGAAAAAGATCTTTTCTGATTTGGGAACATGGATTTTCCCTGTAAAACATTTAATAAAAGGAACGGTTTTATTTTCTACCGTCTCTTTCGTATTTCATGTTGGCGCAATATTAGTCTCAGTCCTTTTAGTTGATCATATTATTTTGTGGGAAGGATATTTAAAAATAAATCTTCCCTCAATCGGCAAGGAATTAGCCGACATTCTAACATTAATAACTATCGCATGCACCCTGGTTCTAATTGCTTGCAGAATATTTATAAGACGACAAAGGGAGATGAGTAAAAAATCTGATTACATTTTACTGGTAATGGTTCTGCTTCCTTTCCTCTTCGGATATTTTTCCGAGCATCCCGAAATAAGCCCGGTACCATGGAGTACCTCTATGCTTATACATATACTTAGCGCCGAAGCTTTGTTCATAGTTATTCCGTTCACAAAATTGTCCCACATTGTCCTTTATTTCTTTGATAGGCTATCTCCCGTGCATTGGCAGTTAAAGCCCGGAGCCGGCGATAAAGTTGCGGAAGCTCTGTTCGGGAAGGAGGCAAAAGTATAATGGACGCAATATTAGTTGATGTTACAAAGTGTATTGGCTGCGAAAAATGTGTTGCAGCGTGTATAGATAAAAATCATCTCAACCTGGAAAAATCTTTTTTTGACCGCGAGACTTCGAGAGACGGCTTATCTGCAGACAGACTTTTAAGCATAAAAAAAGTTGAGCCTGACAGGTTTGCCAGGTATAGCTGCATGCATTGTCTAGAACCTGCTTGCGTTTCCGCCTGCCTGGTAGGCGGAATAACTAAATCAAAAGAAGGTCCGGTAATTTATGATTCCAGTAAATGCATCGGGTGCAGGTACTGCATGCTTGCCTGTCCATTTCATATTCCAAGATATGAATGGAATGAGACAAAGCCGTTTATGACAAAATGTAATATGTGCTATGATAGAATTAAGGAAAATAAGCTGCCTGCATGTGTGGAAGCTTGTCCTCAAAAAGCAATTATCTTTGGCGAAAGGAATAAGTTATTGCATCATGCACGATCAATTATAAAACAAAACCGGGGAAAATACATTAACCATATTTGGGGAGAAAAAGAACTTGGCGGAGCTTGCGTGCTTTATATCTCCGATGTTGATCTTACAAAAATGGGTTGGTCTGGAAAGACTGCAAAGCCTATTCCTCAATATACGGAACCTGTAATTGAAAAGACGCCGGTTATAGCTCTATCGGTCGGCGGGCTTCTCGTTGGATTAAACTGGATTTTTCAGCGGAAGAATGAATTAGCTAAAGAGAGAAATAAAACTGAGAATCAAATAAAAAAAGTAAAGAATGATGTTTAGTAAAGCCAGAACCTTAAAAGATATTTTGTGGATTTTCGTTTTCTTCGGAATTGTGGCATTAATATTCAGGCTGCAATTCGGTTTAGGCGCTACAACCAATTTATCCGATGCAGTACCGTGGGGCTTGTGGAAAGTGTTAAATATGATTGCCGGTGTAGCATTATCAACATGCGGATTTACAATCGGATTTTTAGCCTACGTTTTAAAAATAGAAAAATTCAAACCGCTTGTTAAACCTGCTATTCTTATTGCCTTCCTTGGATATGGCTCTTCGTGCTTTGCCTTGTTGCTCGATATAGGTCTGCCTTACCGTTTCTGGCATCCGATGATAATGTGGAATATTCACTCATTCCTGTTCGAGGTTTTCTGGTGCGTGATGCTTTACTTTACAATAACTTTTATAGAGCTAGCACCCAATATACTAGAAAAGTTTAAGTTCAAAAAAACCGTTAGCTTTCTGCACAGGATTGCAATCGTCGTTGTTATAATCGGAATAACACTTTCATCTCTACATCATTCTTCGCTCGGTTCGTTATTTTTAGTATCGCCGTTCCGGTTGTACAAATTATGGTATTCTCCTCTTCTTCCGCTTTTCTTTTTTATCTCTGCGGCAGGCGGCGGAATGATGTTTCTGATATTCGTCAAGATTGTATATGCAAGGTTATATAATCCTGTCTCAATCTTCGGTGAAAGTTTAAATGGAAAAGCAAACGCCGCTTGTGTAATAGATAGAAACAACGGACATTCGACTGTCAAGGAATATGGGAATGATATTCCGATGCTGAGTTCTCTCAGCATAATCGGAGCTTCGTTATTAAGTCTTTATCTATTATTCAAGATATACGATCTTTTTAGACTTAACTTGTGGGGCACTTTGTTCGAAGGGAGTTGGCAAAGTTATTTGTATATAGTTGAATTATTCTTTACGGCAGTTCTTCCTTTCATATTAATTAGTATTCGAAGATGCCGGCGTTCACCATACGGATTGTTAGTTGCAAGCATGTCAGCTTCATTCGGAGTAGTTCTAAACCGTTTGGATGTTGGCATCTATGGTTATTTCCAAAGCGCTGGTCCTGTTTATTTCCCTTCTTTAGCCGAATGGTCGGTAAGCATAGGCGTTGTTGCAGCAGCCGGACTTATATTCTTATACGTAACGGAAAACTTTTCAATATTTGACGAACAATGGAAAGTATATAAAATCAGCAAGGGGGTATTTAAGGCATCATTCGATTCAATCTCACAAGTATGGCAGGCTGCTTTGCAAAGCGGGCTGCATCGAATAACAATAATAGGAGTTCTTGTTTTTCCGGTTGCGTTTGTTCTTATGTACCCTAATTATAAAAACGAAAGAGAAAAAAATATCTTACCTGCTTCAGGATTGAAAACAACCC
>JBJKRP010000209.1:0-4079 GCA_046704565.1 Ignavibacteriaceae bacterium
TCGGCGAGTTTGCCGGGTTCGTTTACCCTGATGAGAATAAGATTGCGCTGACCGCTTAGAAGTTTAAGATTCTAAAATTATTAACTCAAGAAATATTCTTCTCTTGAGGGTCTATTCAATAACAAGATATTTATGCGTAAACGCCTTTTATATATTGAATCAATTCTGATCGTATTTATTTTATCAGCAGGATCATTATACGCTCAAGAAACGGATATAGTGCCTTACCTGAAACAGATTGAATCCGGTAATAAACAGGAGGTTAGAAAGGAACTGCCAACGCTTCTTAAAAAATATCCCAAAGATCCCTCGGTTATGTTTCTTCAAGGAGTATTAACCGACGACGGACAGAAGGCTGAACAAATTTATACCGCTATCTGGAAGAATTATCCCTCAAGCCGCTATGCTGATGCGTCGGTTTACCGGTTATACAATTACTATTACTCTTTGGGAATTTATTCTAAGGCAAGGAACTTTCTGGATGTTTTAAAAGTTGAGTACCCTCAATCACCTTATCTTTCTATTGCGCGGAAAAATATTCCGGATAAGAACTCCGTCATCGCAGCGGTTAAAACGGATAAAAGCGAATTAAAAGACTCTGCTAAAAATAACCCTGAAGAGGATTATAAATATACAATTCAGGCGGGAGCCTTTTCAGTCGCAGATAATGCAGCTTCTCTAATGAAAGAATTTAAAAATGCAGGTTACTTTTCAATTGTTGAAGATAAGTCTGTTGCTGGAACAAACTTTCATGTTGTTTACACCGGTAAATTTGTTAACGAAGAAGATGCAAGAAACTTTTTGAAGCAGTTGGATTCAAAATATAATATCAATGGTGTCGTTGTAAAGTTCGATTCAATCCGGGATAAATAAGTAAGAGGGAGCTATGAAGATCAGATTTATCGGAACGGGTTCCGGGCAATCGTCTTTAAAAAGATTCCATTCTTCTTTACTGCTTTCCACCGGTGACTATAATTTGCTTGTCGATACCGGGGATGGAGTTTCGAGAGCATTGCTTTCGCAAAAGATAGCCTTCAACTCTATAAACGGGATTTTAATCTCGCATCTTCACCCTGACCATTACAGCGGATTGGCTTCACTGGTGGTACAAATGAAAATATCCGGTAGGGAAAATAAGCTTGAGCTTTTTATCCATCGAAGTCTTCTTAAAATTATAGAAATGTATTTGAGGCAATCATATATTTTTCAGGAGAGGACGGGATTCAAAATAATTTATAAAGAGTTTGAACACGAAAGAAGAATAAGAATGGCAAAGGACTTCTATTTTATCTCAAGACAAAATTCCCACCTTGAACGCTACAAAGTTTTTAAGAAAGGCAGCTCGCTAAGCTTGTCGTGCAGCAGCTTTTTATTTGAACATGGGGAAAAAAATATTTTTTACACCGGTGACATCGGAAGCCGGGAGGATTTAAATTTATTTAATGATCGAATCATCAAGCTTATGATTATGGAGTCCTCACATGTCAGTATTCCGGATTTACATGATATCATTCAAGAAACGGGAGGGAAGAAAATTTTACTAACTCATATCGGCGATGATGCCGAACCCGGCATTAAGCATCTTCTCAATTCACTTAGTAAAAATAACAGGCATTGTGCTGAAATTACATATGACGGAATGACAGTCAACATATAGCTTTCCGGCATACGGCATTATTACTTTAATAAGGATATAAAATCTGATATATTTGATCAGTCGAAAATTTACTTTTAGGTATTTACATTAAAGAAAAACATTCAATTCGTCCCTTTAACACAATGACAATCGAGGAATTTAAGAGACAGTTTGGCATTATCGGGAGAACAAAAGAGATTAGAGACCTTGTTGATATAACAATGCAGGTTGCTAACTCCGATATTTCCGTACTTATATACGGTGAAAGCGGCACCGGCAAGGAAGTGTTTGCACATGCTATACACGGTTACAGCAATAGAGCAGATAAGCAATTCTTGAGTATTAATTGCGGTGCTATTCCCGAAGGTATACTTGAAAGTGAACTCTTCGGTCATAAGAAGGGGTCATTTACAGGCGCACTGGAAAACCGGAAAGGGTATTTTGAAATTACCGACGGCGGAACGCTCTTCCTGGACGAGATTGGTGAGATGCCCCTGATGACGCAGGTAAAGCTGCTTCGCGCTATTGAATCTAAAGAGTTTATAAAGCTTGGATCCGAGACCGTAACAAAGGTTGACGTAAGAATAGTCGCGGCTACAAATAAGGATCTTCAAAGCGAAGTTGAGGCAAAAAAATTTCGTGAAGATTTGTATTTTAGACTTAAAGCGGTTACGCTGAGTATTCCTCCCTTAAGAAAGAGGAAAGGGGATATCGAAGAGCTTGCCCAATATTTTATTAAACTTTATTCTGAAGAACACAAAATCAATCAGCCTTCGTTGACCCCCCAGGCTCTTGAGATGCTTAAAGATTATGATTGGCCCGGAAACATAAGAGAACTTAAGAATACGATTGAATCGGCTATTGCACTTAACCGTAACGGTTCTTTAAGCGAGCAGTCCTTTCTTCCTTTAATAAATTTGAGTGGAGATGTACCGCCGGTAAGAAATCTGCCGGTTTATTTAAACAGGAGCCGTGAGGATCTTGACAGAGAGCTAATGTACCGTGCTTTGTTCGAAATTAAAAAAGATATAATGGATCTGAAGGATTTGGTCAGCCGGCAAAGGTTTGATGGTACCACAGAAGAAAAGAAAGTCAGCGAGGAGGTTATTAAGCCTTTGGACGACATAGAGAAGGAAGCGATTAAAAATGCCCTTGAACAGACAAAGGGGAATAAGCGGAATGCAGCAAGGATGCTGAAAATAAGCGAAAGAACGTTGTACAGAAAAATAAAAGAATATGACTTATAGTTCATTCAGGCAGCGAGTTTTGCCGCCAAAGATCAATTTAGAACAAAAATATGATATCCAACGAGGAGATGGTATATTTATTCACCGGGCAATAAGGGCTATTATTCTCTTGTTTATCATTTTTATCATGATTAATTTTGGGGCGTGTTGTGTTTATTCTTTTACGGGTGCTTCTGTTCCGCCGCATATCAAGAATATTTCAATTCTTCCGGCTGTGGACAGGAGCGGTTCCGGTGAGCCGGAATTAGCGGCACAGTTTACGAATAAACTTACACAAAAATTTATAGACGACAATACGCTGAGGGTCGCCAATAAGGCGAATGCAGATGCTTCTCTCGATTGTACGATTACTTCGCTGACCGATGCTCCTTCTGTTGTTGCGGCAGGAGAAAATGTTACCACTAGAAGAATTACAATCACTGTTCAAGCAACCTACAAGGATCTAGTTAAACGAAAAACAATTTTCGATAAAAGCTTTTCGAATTACGGTGATTACCCTGCCAACGGCGGTATAAGCGAAAGACAGACTGCCATTGCAACTGCCATTGATCGTATAACAGACGACATACTTCTCGATACTGTCTCGGGCTGGTAAGTCAAGTTAATTTTTCTAAGGTATTAAAATAAAAAAATGGATAATGTAGTACTGGTTTCGTATTTCGTTTCTCTCTCTATTCTATTCATATTCGGCTTGCACGGCTTTATAATGATTTATTATTATAACAAGTATAAAGATGTAAAGTATACTCCGAAGAATGATTTTTCACCGACTGCCTCCGTAACAATTCAACTGCCGCTTTATAATGAGCTTTATGTAGTCGAGCGTTTGATTAATGCGGTATGCGATATCGATTATCCAAAAGACAAAATGGAAATCCAGGTACTTGATGATTCAACTGATGAGACAATACAAATTACTTCGAAGGTTGTCGAAGAAAAAAGGAAAGCAGGGTTCGATATAAAGCATATTAGAAGAAGCAGCAGGGAAGGCTTCAAGGCAGGCGCTCTTAAGGAAGGAATGCAATCAGCCAAAGGAGAATTCATTGCAATATTCGATGCAGACTTCATTCCTCAAAAAGAATTTTTAAAGAAAACGCTTGCTTTCTTTACTGATGAAAAGGTTGGAATGGTTCAAACAAGATGGGAACATATTAACGGCAACTATTCAATACTGACGAGAGCGCAGGCATTAGCCC
>JBJKRP010000210.1:0-4920 GCA_046704565.1 Ignavibacteriaceae bacterium
TACGAATGAATCTAAAACAAATACTTTCTCAGGTGTATAAATCAAATTAGGGGCGTCGTCATCTTTTTCCTTAGCCAAAGCAGATGCTGCTGCAATCCTGCCTGCATTTCTGCCGGGGGTTTCAATAATTGTAATAGGAGTTGGTAGAGATTTTATATCTAATCCAATTTCACGAGTAACCGAAGCAATAAACCGTGCAGCACTTCCAAAACCAGGTGTATGGTCTGTATATTCAAGATCATTGTCTATCGTTTTGGGAATACCTATTACATTTAGCTCATAACCCATCTTATGAGCAGCCAGAACAGTCTCGTGAGCAGTGTGCATAGAGCCGTTACCACCAATGTAGAGGAAATAACGAATATTATACTTTCTAAATACTTTAACTATATGACCATAATCTTCCTCCAACATTTTTCTTCTACAAGATCCAAGGGCAGCGCCAGGTGCTTTCGCTACATTTTTAAGATTAAGCGTGCTCTCTTTTCCAAGATCAACGAAATCTTCATTTATTATTCCATCAATGCTTCTTATTGCCCCAAGTATTTTACAGGATCTGCTTGCTTCTAACTGTTTTATCCCATTAATTACTCCGATCAAACTACTATTAACTACAGCAGTCGGTCCTCCTCCCTGGGCCACCAAGATATTACCTTTTAGTATTTTTGGCATAAGTCAATTCTGGTTTTCTAGTTTTTATGTTTGGGATTGAATTTTTAATGTTATCTTTAAGATAAACCGGTACCCCATCCACAATTGTCGCAATTGTTTTAAAGTTTTTATCAAATACCGCTATATCAGCTCTCATTCCGATTTCAAGTCTGCCGACTTTATTTTCAATCTTAAGCAGCTTTGCCGGATTTACGGTAGCAGTTTTCACAGCATTCTGTATACTAGCTTTGCCTAAGTCAATCATATTTTTTACACAAATATTCATTGTTGCGGTACTTCCGGCATATGAACTTGCATCTAGAGTTCTGGCTACTTTATTCTCAACAATTATTTTATGATTATATTCCTCGTCGCCTAAAATATACTCACCGTCCTCCATACCTGCAGCTCTTATGGCATCAGTAATCAAAATTATTTTATCAAATCCTTTGGCTTTGATAATAAGCTTGAGTAACTGGCGTGGTACATGAACTCCATCTCCAATTACTTCCACAGGAAGCTCATCAAAAGACAAAGCTGCTTCCAAAACACCTGCGACTTTTTTTAGGTTAACCCGTTTTAAGCTCGACATGGAGGAATATATATGTGTAAAAAGCGAGAATCCGTTTTCGACAGCTTCGATAACTTCATCATAGGTTGCATCAGAATGTCCGATCGATGTTATTATTCCTTTCTTATTCAATCTCATGAATAATTCGATAACTCCATCCACCTCCGGCGCGGCTGTTATAATCTTAATTGAGCCAGAATATTCTATAAGTTCGTCTATCTCTTCGCTTGATGGCTTTCTTAAATAACGGGGATTATGAGCGCCAATCTGTTGTGGCGAAATAAACGGCCCTTCAATATGAGCACCAAGGATTCTAACTCCGAGACTTGTATTGTCGACATACGGCTTCAACAAACTTAGAACTTTAATTATCTTTTCTTTCGATGTCGAAACTAAAGTCGGCACCATCGAGGTTGTTCCATGCTTCGCATGAAAGGAAGTTATATTCTTAAGTGCCTCCTCCGAAGCATCTAAAACATCTGAGCCCTCACCACCGTTAACATGTATATCTATTAAGCCAGGGGTTATATAGCAGTCTTTTGCATCTATAACTTTTGATTTCGACGGATAAATAAACCTATCTTCGTTACCAAAATAGGTAATTACTCCGTTGTTTACTGCAAGCAAAGCCTCTTCTATTATCTGATCAGGAGTAATGAAAACTCCGTTTTTAATAACAAGTGAATTCAATTTTTTAGCTTTAATTATTCAATTTCTTTTTACGTTTAGCCAAAGTGCAAAAGTTATATCGACTCTATGCATTATGCCTTTGCAAAGGTGAAAGTGTGAGGTTTAAATCTGCACCGCTGACTGATGCTTCTTCCAATCATTCAGAAACATCTCCAGCCCTAAATCGGTCAGCGGGTGATAGAATAATTGTTCCATAATTGCAAATCCCATTGTCGCGACATCTGCTCCAGCTAATGCAGATTCAAGAACATGCATCGGGTTACGTAAAGCCGCTGATAGTACTTGAGTCTTATAACCGAAGTTATCATAGATTTGCCTTGTTTGCTTGATAAGTTCCATTCCGTCGGTGCCAACCGCATCCAGGCGGCCAACGAACGGGCTTATGTAAGCTGCGCCCACCTTTGCAGCTAACAAAGCCTGTACAGCTGAAAAGCACAAAGTACAATTTACTCTTATGCCTTCCCGGCTAAGTACATGAATTGCTTTTATTCCTTCTTTGATTAAAGGAATTTTCACAACTATATTATTCCTTATCTTTACAAATTCACGGGCTTCCTTTAATATGCCCTTCATGTCGGTTGAAGTAACTTCAACGCTAACATCGCCTTCGGGAAGAATATCGCAAATCTCTTCCACCAACGGAATGAACTCGCGTCCTTCTTTAGCTACGTGGCTTGGATAAGTAGATACACCATCAAGTATAGCCCAGCTTTTCGCTTCTTTGATTTCATTTACATTTGCTGTATCTAAGAAAAATTTCATTTTAAAATTGACTCCTTAAATATATATTTAGATTAATATTTTATTAATTTCCCGCTCAAAAACTATTCTACCTTCATGCATTACCAGACTTATATTTATTTCGTCGTCAAATAAAATAATATTCGCTTTCTTCCCTTTTGAAAGACTTCCGATTTCATTGTCTAGTTTTAACAACTTTGCAGGATTTACCGTTGCCATAGCGACCGCGTCTTGAATATTTAAACTGCCGAACTTTATTGCATTACGAACGCATTCGTTCATTGTAGTTGTACTACCGGCATACAGCTTTTTATCTATGGTCATCGCAATACCGTCTTCAACTAAAATTTGATGATTATCATCATTTCCACCTAGTGTATATCTTCCGTCTTTTAATCCGGCAGCTCGAATTGCATCTGTAGAGAGAATGATTTTATTTAATCCTTTATTTTTAAGAACCAGTTTAAACAGTGGTTCCGGTACATGCTGTCCGTCGTTTATTACTTCAACCCATAAATCATCCAATAACAAGGCAGCTTCAACTATACCTGGAACTTTATCGAGTCCTTTACGTTTTAATGTAGACATAACAGAGTAGATATGAGTGACCATCGTAAAACCCGAATTTATAGCTTTTACCACCTCGTTAAATGTAGCATCGCTATGACCTATTGAAGCAACTACACCACGCCTTGCGAGTTCAGAACAAAAATCAATAACGCCTGGAATTTCCGGTGCTTCGGTAACTAATTTAATAATATCGCTATTTTCATAATACCTTTCATAATCCTTAATATCAGGTTTTGTGATAAATTTCGGATTATGTGCCCCTAGTTGTTTAGGGGAAATATAAGGCCCTTCAAGATGAGCGCCTAAAACAAATTTGCCTAAAGGTTTCTCCAGTTTAAATCTTCTAATTATATTTAATACTTCAATAAGTTTATCAATGCTTGTTGAAACTAATGTAAGCAACAGACTGGTAACGCCGTTCTTTAAATGAAAGTATATTATTTGATCATAGGCTTCAAATGTTCCATCCAGTGCATCACTTCCGCCGCCGCCGTTTATTTGAATATCGATAAAACCCGGTGAAATAAATTTCCCTTCTGCGTTAATCTCTTTTGTATCACTTTTTATAGGGTAACTTGAATCATTACCGACATATACAATTTTATTTCCTTCAATTGCAATAATACAATTATCAATGACTTCAAACGGAGTAATACATTTTCCGTTCCGTATGACTAGTTTGTTCATTTTTGAAAATTTCCTAATATGTGTTTTGGTTTTAATGCCGTATTTTTATCCGTAATAACCATCCAGTCTTTATGATTCCGAATGTGGGTAACGGGATAATCATCACCCGGAGTTCCAAGCACAGATAATCTTAGAACAGTGTTTGCCCAATCAAGTCCCGGAACATCGTTGCGGCAGTATAATCTTATTCTTTTCGAAGATAAAATTTGATTCATACCTATGGTTAAAGCCTTATTGGGAAAATTTATTAAATCCCCGCCTACTCCCTCTCTTATGCAATTAATAGTTACTGTAAAATTGTTTAGGTAAACCAGCCGCGGGTCGGTTTTATCTACTCCGGGCTCCGGTTCGTTAAAAGCAAGGTGGCCGTGAACTCCTATGCCGCCGTAGCAGGTTTGAATGCCTCCAAGGCTGTTAATCATTTCCTTTATCTTATATATATTGTCTGTCGAAGGAAAAATTAATTGTCTGTCGGGTATTTTAAACTCAGACTCAATTTCCGAAAAGATTTTTTTTATTCCTCCCTTAAAACTTAGGAAATGAGATTCGGGTATTTCCTTTCCGTTTATATCTGCGTACTCATCCATAAAAAAGAACGTGCAATTCTTCAGGCTTATCAGTTCTTCATTTACGTAATTAACAAATACCGGATATTGCGGTACCGGCCCATAAGGCAGGATTAAAACGGTTGGTTTATTTTTTTTATTGTTCAATTTAATTTCGTCGGCCAGTGATCGGGCGAAATGTTCGTGCAGCTTATCCAGCGATTCTGAAATCAGTAATCGTCCGTTCGATCTCTTAACTAGTTCGTCGCTGCTTAGTTTTAACAGATTGCTTATCTCCATATCTCTATTCATATTTGCTCCATTTATTATTTGAAAAACAGAATTGTGAAAAAACTTTTAAATTTTTATCCTATCAATTATCAACTTTTGAATTATTGAATATTTTAGGTCTCGGAAAGTTTATAAAATTAACAGCAGGCTGATTACTTAAAACCAGGTCTATAT
>JBJKRP010000211.1:0-2689 GCA_046704565.1 Ignavibacteriaceae bacterium
GCGCACTAATATATTTCTTCCCGGAGCATATTTTTCTAATCGCAGTTACAAGTTCAACCGAAGCGCTTTCCTTAGTCAGATAGCCTGACGCTTTTAATTTTAACGCACGCAGCGCATACCTTTTTTCAGGATACATGCTGAACATCAGGACAGGAAGTGAAGGCATTACGGATTTTATTTCTTTGAGTATATCAAGTCCTCTCCTGCCAGGCATATTAATATCCAGCAAAACGATGTCGTACTCTCCTTCAGAAATTTTGCCGAGCAACTCCTGCCCGTTAACAGCTTCACCCGCGAGAATAATATCGGAAGTTTTTCCCAATATTTCTTTAATCCCTTCTCTGAATATTGTGTGGTCGTCGGCGATAATTACTCTTATCATAATACTACTATTTCAAAAATTTAACAATAATAAATTTCATTTAGGCATAGGAACTTCTATTTCGACAACTGTTCCGCCGCCGCCTTTCTTAGAGACTGCAAAGCTTCCGTTCCATTTCTTAATCCGTTCGCGCATGCCTATCAATCCAAGAGACTTTGTACTGCTTACTTCCTCTTCGCTTATACCGCGTCCGTTATCTTCTACCGAAAGGGAAAGCATTCCATCTGAATGATTAAGCTTTATGCACGTTTTCTTTGCTCCGGAATGCCGCATAATATTTGTCAGCGTCTCCTGGTATATTCTGAAAAGTGAGACTGTAAGATCCGGATTTATTTCAACTTCAGGCAAATCAATTTCAACCGAACATTTAATTCCGGTACGCTTCTGAAATTCCTCGGCGTACCATTCTATTGCCTCGGCAAGACCAAGGTCGTCAAGTATCTCCGGACGAAGCTCGGTCGATATCTTCTGAACTTTCTTTATCGTATTATCTACCAGGGAAATCATCGAACTATACTTTGCAGCCGTACCGTCGTCAATTTGAATTTTATCCCGCACCGAAAACATATCCATCTTCAATGCGCTAAGCGCTCCCCCGAACTCGTCGTGTATCTCAGTTGCAATATATTTTCTTTCCTCTTCTCTTACATTCTGAAGATATTCCGAAAGGTTCTTCAGCTCCTCGGTTCTATTAGTTAATTCCGAAGTACGTTCTTTAACCCTCTTTTCAAGGTCGCTCATCCTGTAGCCCAGGGAGTAAGAGAGAATAATCGCTTCCCACAATACTCCGAAATTAATGGCATTATTAGACCAAAAGTTCACAGGCAGCAGTTTAACGTCGCGGAAAACCAGCGCAATAATTCCTATCGCGGTACCGGATAATGCCAGCAGGTAGAACTTCGCCAGCCTGTTGCCTTTTTTTAAGGCAAGTACTGAAATTACAATTGCGATAATAAAGGAGGATACATCACCTATTGAAAATAGGTTTACCGCAATGCTAAGCGGGATAAAAAACGAGATTACAATTATTCCTCCCGCCGCAAAGGCGAGTATGTTCAGAAGTCTGTAAGCCTGCGGTAAATACTTTTGGGTGGAAAGGAAATCCCTGGTAAACAAAAGACAAAACAGTCCGAGGCTTGTTATTGCAACCATCATAAAAGCGAAATAATCCCTCGGGAAAATACTGCCGATAAAATATGAGTAATAACCCTCCTGCATGAATAGGAAGACAGCATAAGATAAAACATATAAAACATAATAAATGTAGCTGCCGTCCTTTACTGAAAAATACAGGAAAGTGTTGTACGTAATGATGATGAATAAGATCCCGAAGATAATTCCGTAGAAGAAAAGTCTTTCGGTATTCGAGTTGAAATATTCCTGCTCGGTCAGCAGGCTGAATGAGAATATAACGGGCGACCCGGAGGCAACTCTAAGATAAAAAGTATTCAGCTTATTTTGCATCATAGGAAGCCGGGCAACGAAACGAATTCCCTTGAACTCTCTTTTTTTTACCGGGACTACCTCTCCCGATCTTGCTTCAGTAAAGCTTCCTGAATCGTTTTTAAAATAACATCTTATGTCTTCAAGAGATAGGAAATGATTTATAAGTATCCAACTTGCACTGCTGTTGACGGAATCATATACCTGGAACCTAAGCCAGTAAACCGAATTACTGAACCCGAAGTTAGGAGACTCTTGTTCCGGATAAATAAATTTACTTTGCATTTCCGGCGATGCGACCCGGTTTATAATCAATGAATGTTCTTTATCCACCATAACACCGAGAAACTTATCGAGCTTAAATGTTTCCGTCTTTTTGACTACCAAAATGTTTTGCGCCTGTACCTTCGGACATAAAAATATTACGGCAAGGAAAAAGCATAACAGCAGATTTCCTTTTGCCGGAGACAATCGTCTCCTGATAAAAGTATTAAAATATTTGGAGGAAAAATCACTCTGCATATTTGATGAATTTATTCTCCGGCTAAAGGGAATAACAAGCTTACATTAAATAAATAGGGATGAATATTAAGTCAAGAATAAGTAAATCATTCTTCTTTAAGTATGGCTGATAGCACAAAGTTCGCCTATACTAAAATTTCCGCTTTAAGTTATATTATAATCTCTTATCTGGGGAACGATATAATCTTGTTCTCTTCTTGATCTCTTTTTTAATTATCTTTTTCTTTTTCGTAAAGAAAAAGATGAGCAATATTAAACCGGCGGCGGCGCATGGATCCGGAAATAAGCCCGAATGATTCATATAAAATGTTTGTGCGGAAGAAAGTCTGATTTTTTCCTTTG
>JBJKRP010000212.1:0-3128 GCA_046704565.1 Ignavibacteriaceae bacterium
GATCCTTGTTTGCGCTCTGCCATAACAGATGCTCCTTATAATAATTTATTTATTGTTGTTTAATGACAGGGTGTTCGATGTCTTTTGAATGGGTCTAACGAATTGCGTCTAACTTATACAATAACCCTGCGAAAGCCGGGTGTTAACTCTAAACTTACTGTCTTGCACAATAAACATAGACTAATAATAAGTGTAAACCAAATTATAAATGTGCTTATTCAAGCTTCATCTATACGCCGGAAAGAGCAAATACTCTCTAAAGTTCTCCATGCAGACTTAGCGCACTTCTGTGTTATAAAAAGGAATTGTTACACGGAGACTTATTATGCGCAGAGGATTGAGAGAAGGTTGGCGGATTCTTGAAGATTAATCTTTCCGCAGGGCAGGAATGAAAACTTGTAAGTCTTTGGCTTAGTATGAGAATGTTTGATTCGTTAGCATGGAAGGTATTCTTTTTAAAAACTCATTTTAAAAGTTGATCAGCCCAGGATTTAAAGCGCTCGAAATGTTTCTTTAGAGATTCGATATCTTTTTTATGATAGACATCCCCCGAATAGGATAATTTGTTTTTCTGATCAATAATGTTCCGAAGATGATTCAGAGCCGATTTCTTAGTTTCGGATTGAGGGATCAAATCATTAAGCAGTGATATTATTTCATAATGATTCTCTCCTTGTATTTTCATTCCTTTATTCTTTATACTAATTGCATCCAAATAAGCAATTGCTGCATGAACAAAAAGGACACCGGCGGCATTATAGTATGAATAATCAAAAGCTACTTTTGCGCCCTCGTAAAAATTTTCAGCTACATCGCAGAAACCCCTGTAACGGGAAGGCTCCATTTTCTTCCGGGGACTTTTACTTGTCATTTAATATTCCCTTTATTGATTTACCTGATAAAACTATTCCGTCTTCAATGATATCTTCCACCGGCGGCTTTTTTATCCTTGCCCGGCGTTTAAATTCCATTCTTGAGATATAAAAAGGCGCAAGGTTTATTCCGTAATTCTTATAAAGCTGATCGCGGCAACCATTAACTTTTTTTTCAAGCAAATTTTTATTATGCGGATCTCTAAGTACGATGCATATATCAAAATCGCTTTTAATCGTTTCTTCTTTACGTGCAACGCTCCCGAAAAGAATTAGGCTTTCGCATTCTTTTGCAATACTCTTCTTCAATTCCGATTTAATCATATTTACATAACCGGCTTCTACTTCAAGGGCGGCAATCAAAATATTTTTCACAAAATAATTATTAAAGTTAAGGGTAAACAAGTGATCGCGTCCTCCTACACGCCGGTTTACTATTTTAAGGGATTCCATGTGTGAAAGAGCTTTAATTGCGGAAGGCGCGCTTAGCCCGGCTCGCTTCGCAATTTCCCTGCCTGTTAGTCCGTTTGTAGTATCGCGCAGCTCGCGGATTACGGCAATATTGGAATAGGTAGAAAATATTTCATTTAAAGGTCTGTTTACTATCATTTTATTTGTTAGGAATTATTTACATATGTAATGTTTTCCTAACAAAAATAATTTAAGGTAAATGCAGAGTCAAGATTAATGAAGATTATAATTTCATTATGCGGTTTCAATTCAGTAAGAATAAATCCTATGCAAAGAGGAGAGCGAGAAGCTTGTCGGATTTACTAAGGCTGCATTTTCCGCTTGGCGGGACGGGCATGCAGTTTTGCGGCAATTTTTAACTGCTGAAGTTCCTTGCGATAAGATCTTTTTGAACACTGCTGTACAGAACACTGCCGTTTGCTTGTTTAATTATTTCATTTTTTGTTGCCGCAGTTAAATCACCTTTAATCAGCGTCAAATCATTTTCTAATTGACTTTTTATTTCCTCAATTGTAAACCTGGTATTCAATTCATGGCAGGCTATATAAGAGTTATGTTTTAAGAAAGGATAATGCCCGGGCTCTATCCTAATCTGCAATGCATTAAGTACAGGATTGTTCGCTATAAAAGTATTTATCCCGGAGTTGATTATAAACATCATGACAAGAGGTGCGGTATTTACAATTACAAGAAATTTATTTTTAGGAGGTTTTGTAAAATCGCAATGCAGATAAAGGACCTTACCCGGCACAAGCGAGTCATTGATAAGTTTTTCTTTAAGCTCAGGAGGAAAGGAATCCCCAAACGAATTCAACTTTGATACATCCCCCTTAGATATTCCATCAATTCTTTGTTGTCCAACGATTCTGCAATCTTCTCAATTGATATAAAATCATTTTCATCGGCAGATTTAAAAGCGGAGTCGTGGGATTTATCTTTAAGCTGGTTGAAAGTAAGATGCATATTTTCTTTAATTGACCTGTCAAGGCATTCAATTTCGCTTTCACTCAGTTTGTTTAGTTCGGGATTTCTAAGAGGAATAATATCTTTACCGTCATTCTCCACTTTGAAAGCATCTTTTATCGAAGCATTAAATCCGCTGTAATAGCCGTCCCCGCGTACATGCTTTATTATATCATAAAGTTCCGAAGGTACGGGACCGTTCCTCATTGCCGAGTAAGAATCTCCCGAAATAAACCTGCCGTATTTATCCAGGTGCATCTTATCGGCAAAGTATAATATCTTCAGAATATGATATAAATCCTTTGTATGCGAAGCTATGTAAAGGAGTGCTTCGATAGACTTATCGATATCAAAGGCAAACTGATTTATTTTTTGATTATAATACATATTACCGGCGCAACTTCAAATTAAAATATTTGTTTTATCCGACCATAATTTAACAAGAAAGTCTCAATACCGTTATGCCTTAATTATGCGAAGAGTTTTTTCTGTGCAGCAACTTTAAATAATTTCTCGTTCAAATGCAATTTATCTAAGCTTAGCGGAACTATGCACAAATAAGAGAGAGAAGGTTGGAGGATTTATCCGTAGGAGACAGTTTACTTTTATATACATAAGCTTTATTTTAACCGATAGAATTTGAAAGGTGAACAAATGAACATTGAAAAAATATTTGATGCCGTTGAAGCCGATGAAATGAACTCGCCGCTGATCACTATTTGTTCGGAGCTTGAAAAACAAGGCTATAATATAAAACTTGAAGGGGTTGAAATTACCAGCTTAGAGTTGGAACAAGATTTATTTAACGATCTGGAAAAAGCA
>JBJKRP010000213.1:0-13371 GCA_046704565.1 Ignavibacteriaceae bacterium
ATATAATTGTTCCAGATTTCATCCGGTGACATCTGGCTGATGAGTTTTGTGCCAGGAGGAAAGACTGTTGTTAATTTATCTCCCATTATTGTTATAAGAGGAATTAGAACGATCCATGAAAGAACGCCGCCGGCTACCATAATGCCTGCTATCCGCGGTCCAATAATGTATCCTACTCCAAGCAGTTCGGGTGTTATTTCCCCATTAATAGTTCCGTTCGGCAAAGCAGAATTTCTTCCGAACACAAAAGTAGGTACGTCCTTCCATAAGCCAAGTATCGACATGAAAAATTTATATAAGAAAGCGATACCCAAACCATAATAAACTTTTTTTGCAAGGTTACCTCCCTTTTCTCCGGCAACAAGAACATCTGCGCAGGCTGTGCCTTCCGGGTAAGGAAGAACTCCATGTTCCTTAACAATCAGCGCTCTCCTTAACGGGATCATAAATAGTACGCCTAAAACTCCTCCGGCGAGAGCAAGAACAAATATCTGGAAATATTTAAAGTATGCCATTCCGCCCGGAAGAAATAACAGCGCCGGAATAGTAAATACGACACCGGCGGCAACAGATTCGCCGGCTGAGCCGATTGTTTGAACGATATTATTTTCCAGAATAGTTGCGTTGCCGAATTTCTTAAACACCGAAATAGCAAGTACAGCTATCGGTATGGAAGCACTTACAGTCATTCCTACCTTTAGCCCTAAATATACCGACGAAGCACCGAATATTATGCCGAATATTCCTCCAAGGATTATTGCTTTAAGAGTAAATTCAGGGATGAAATCTTTTGCGGATATGTAGGGCTTAAAATCAGGAGCGGTAGAATTATTTTCTGCCATTATGAAATCCTTTAATTTTTATTTAATGAAACAATGCGGTAAATATTTGAATAAATATATAAAAACACAAACATTATTTTCATTCTAAAGATCAAAAAGTCATTTTTCTCATACCGATATGGCAAATTGCAAAGTCATACTTTACGGGGTCTACGGGATCGAATTTTTTTAAATTCTCAGTAATTTCTTCCGCCATCATCCAGCTTGCGCCCTTTATTTTGGTAAGATTAAGCGATTGGCAAATTCTTGCAACGTGAGTGTCAACGGGAATGATCAATTTGTTCGGCTGTATGTCATTCCACAACCCGAAATCAAGCTCGTCTTTTCGTACCATCCAGCGGAGAAAAAGGTTCATCCGCTTGCATGCACTTCCAAGTTCCGGCAGAGGAAACATGAACTTAAAACCGGGACTTATAATTCCGCCGTTTAACCTCCTCGCATAGTTAATAAAATAATCGGAAAACTTTGTCAGCGAATTTTTTATATCTCCGCTTTCACGGTAAAAGGATTGGAATAGATTTTTGATTGAACCGAATTCGTGGTAAACATCGCTTAGTATATAAAAGAGAAGCGAGATATCCTGCCAGGTGTAAAAGCGATGTTTCAGACCTTCAAGCTTAAAAGATTTTTTTCCGCTATAATAATCCGAAATAAATTCGAACGGATGGTTGTCAGTAATCGCTACTATTTTATCGAGCGTATTAATTATCTGGCTTACATTCCCGTAAGCGAATATCGAGGCAATAAATCCGATTACTTCAATGTCTTCATCTTTTTTAAATAGATGTAAGAATTGCAGCGGGTCCGGCGAAATTTTTGTCCTGTCGAATGCTTTATAATGATAGTCAAGCTTCTGTTTTAAGTTCATTTAATCAGTCTTATCATTTCCCGGACTGCATCATTTAAGCCTGTATATAAAGCTCTTGAGATAACCGCGTGCCCGATACTGACTTCATCAATATCCGGGATCTCTCTGAATATTTTTATATTTTGATAATCGAGACCGTGCCCTGCATTTACTCCAAGCCCAAGCTTCTTTGCATGCTTAACGGCGGTTCTGATTCTATCAAGCTCATCGAACTGTTCCTCTTCCGTAATGGCATTTGCAAAAGTACCGGTATGTATCTCAATGAAGTCGGAATTAATTTCTGCGGAAGCATCTATCTGGTCGATATCCGGTTCTATAAATAAGGACACTAGAATCTCAGCTCCGTGCAAATCCGTTATCGCGTCTTTCAGACGATTTATATTGTCAATAACATTTACGCCGCCTTCCGTTGTCAACTCCTGACGGCGCTCAGGCACGATAGTAGAAAGTTCCGGACCTACATCGCAGGCAATTTTTATAATTTCATCCGTCGCCGCCATCTCGAGGTCGAGCTTTGTTGTAAGCAGTTCCCTAAGCAAGCGGACGTCTCTCTCATTTATATGCCTGCGGTCTTCCCTCAGATGAACAACTATTCCGTCAACTCCTACCTGTTCGGCAAGCAGTGCTGCTGTTACGGGATCGGGTTCATTTTCTCCACGTGCATTTCGCAGCGTTGCAATATGATCTACATTTAATGAAAACCTCATCTTCTTATTCCTTAAAAAATTTGTCTTATAACATTTAAAAATGAATTCAAGCCGACACCGAAATCATTAGCCCTGTACCGGAGTGTCGAAATAAAATCTATACTAAACATAATAACCGAATGTGTAATAACGCAATAGTATATCGATCTTGTCCTGTAAGCAAGTATGCCGAGCGCAATTCCGCCGGCAATAGCTCCGAAAGTTTCAACCGGCGGTTTACCATCGTGCAGAATTACAAACGGAATCATCTGAATTACAACGGCATAATAACCAAATTTTTCTTTCAGACCAAAAAGCATAAAGCCCCGCCAGATAAATTCCCACGCAAATAAGTAGAAAACCATACCGAGCTCGTATATAAAAAATATTTTCCATGAATCTCTTGCCTGGTAAAGCAGCGGATAAGTTAGGCTGAATGACTGCTGCGCTGTAAAAAACCAGATGAATGGCAGCATAACTAAAATGAAGGCTAATGAGATTTTTATGCCGGCATTTGCATCGCCTGCTGTAACGCCGTAATTAGCCGGCTTTTCTTTAAAAATTATCTTAATAATTAAGAACGGTATTATGAAGTAAACAAAGAAATCTCCGGCATACCAGTAATAAAATTCCAGCAGGTAAACATATTGGCTGCTGCTTAGCTTATTAAAAAAGTTTATATGGAAATATGTTCTGGATGTGAAATACCACGAAATAGTCTGGAGGACTGCGGCTGAGATCAAAATAATTAGGACTTTACGATCAAGACTTCTAACAATCGCGGCGAGTTCTTTTAATTCTTTTCTTAAGTAGAACCTGGGACCGTGTACTCTCATTTTAAAATTATTTTAATCAGTCTTCAAATTAATTTCTTGCGGCTAATACCTGTCAAGTTTAAACTTTTCTCCAAGATATAATTTCCTTACTTCGGAATCTTCCGCAAGCTCGATAGCCTTACCTTGTTTAAAGATTGTACCGTTGATAAGAATGTATGCATTATCCACTATACTCAAAGTCTCGTGTACGTTATGGTCTGTAATTAAAACTCCGATGCCCCTGTTTTTCAGGTTGGCTACAATTTGCATAATATCCTCTACTGCGATAGGATCTACCCCTGCGAAAGGCTCATCAAGAAGGATGAAGCTTGGATCGGTTGCTAATGCACGTGCAATCTCCGTACGTCTCCGCTCGCCGCCGCTTAACTGGTAGCCTTTGCTTTTCCGGATGTGGGTAATGCTCAAATCTTCAAGAAGCATCTCGCACTTTTCTTTTCTCGCCTTTGCATCAAGCTTGGTCAGCTCAAGAACAGCCGTCAGGTTGTCTTCAACAGAAAGTCTTCTGAATACCGAAGCCTCTTGCGGTAAGTATCCTATTCCCATCCGCGCTCGCTTGTACATCGGTTCGTGAGTAATTTCTTTCTCATCAAAGAAAACTTTCCCCTTATCCGGGCGTATCATTCCAACTATCATGTAAAAGGTAGTTGTTTTTCCGGCGCCGTTCGGTCCGAGCAAACCGACTATTTCTCCCTTAGAGACTTTAACAGATGCCTTATTTACTACCGCGCGTTTCTTATAAACCTTAACTAAATCTTCACTTCTTAAAGTTGTTGTTTTCATTGTTTACTAAAACTACTTTCTATTTATTGATGTCGGTCGATTGAAGTCCGGCTTGATTTTTATCAGTTCCTTTTCCTGAAAGCGTAAATATATTTTGAAGAAGCTCATTCTTTGCCGGACGATTTTTATAAATCTCGAATCCCGGTAAAGTGAATGAAAGCTCATTGCCTTCAACCTTCTTTTCCGGGTAGTATTCACTTGTCGGCGTTCCGTATAATTTTACCGTGCCGACTTTCTTATCCTCGAACAGAATCTTTGCAGTTTGAGACGAAGATTTTGTCAGCCCGTTCCTTTCATTATCTTCATACATGTAATAGATACTGTGAACGCCGCCGTAAACATCTGTCTCATCAATTCCTTCATCGCCGAAGTGAATTACAACTCTGTCCCCCGACATTTGATCGAACCGGTTTTTATACTTTTCATTTTGTGAAAGGATAAAAGCATCCCGGTCAACGTCCAGCAAATTTATTTTATTATCCTTAAGGAAGATTGAGACCGAATCACCTGTAAGCTGGGAATTTTCATACCAGATAATAGGCTGCTTTGCTTCCTCGCCTTGCTTCATCGTTACAATTTCCCCCTTGTTCCTAAAATATTCCGTAAAATCATTTCTTGAAGCAAAACCGCCCCTGACAATCCTGACAGAGTCTTCGGCTTTAAATATATTTATTGTATCCCGGTACGCCTCCATCTTCTTCGAACTGATTACAAGAGTATCAAGCTTCAACACCTTTGAAGTGTCTTTTTCATTTTCAGCCGGACCGGTATCTTCTTTCGGAACATAAGTTGAATCTATCTCTATAAAAAGCGGGCTCTTTTCTACAAGAGTATAAAACTTTGACGGATAATCTTCGAGATGGTTTCCGAAGATCACCGAGTTGTCGGCTTTATTTTGGATCTGAACATGACCGTCCGCAAATGTTATTCGTGAATCTCTGAAATGAAGAAGGCTATCTGCCCGGATGATGTCTTTTTTCTCGACTATGCTTACATGTCCGGTAGCGATAGACTTTCCTGTATCTTTATAATAGATCAATTGTTCCGAAGTCAACGTTGAAGATGTATCCACCAATTTCACATTGCTTTTAAATACAGCCTTGTTATCGTTAAAATAGTAAACTCCGGTATCTGCAGTAAGAACGACTTTTTTATCGTAAAGCTTCACGCCGGAATTTGATTCGGCTTTTCGTTCATCGCCGTAATAATAACCGTGGGACGTCGTAATAGTAAGCGTATCTTGAACAGCTACTACATTGCCTATTAGCTCGGCAAGATTTTTTGAGATGTATCTTATTGCGTGGTCGCAAGTAATTCTTACGTTGCCTTGAGTAATTACGACGGGCGCAAATACTTCCTGGATCATCTCGCCGTTTACTGTTGAATAAACACCGCGGCTCCCGGTTACTTGCATTTCATCCTGCTGCTGGGCAAGCAAGCTCATGAATGCAAATAGAATGCAAGCAAGCGCAAAAACAAATATTCTTTTTATAAACATTTTTTAAATGAAAGCTTTACTACGGCGTAATTAAAATTGATTCGTAAAAAATTTTTACTTCTTATTTTTTAATTTTGAATTCCTGCTTGTGTCGGTGCTGGTAACATAGGTTATATTGTAAATGGTATAGTTCTTAAGATTCTCATCCGATTCAAACCCGATTCCCTGCACCCGCTCCTTCGGCGATGTAATTGTAACGAACTTATCCGAGACAATCTTTCTGTCTTTATTCCTCCACATCAGCTCCTGGGTTCTTAATGTTACTCCGCTGTCGTTAACCGCTACAACGCTGTCAATAGCATACAGGTCTTTCGTTTGATCGTTTACCTTACCTTTATTCGCAGTTAAAGTCGTTGTGACTTGACCTGATTGATCAAAAAACTTCACCGTGATTGTATCGAGCAAGGTTTCTGACGGAGAATCGTACATCTTCAATTGCTTTGAATAAAGTACAGCCTTTGTTTTACCCGAATCGCTGAAGAATACAGTATCATCCCAGCTTTCCTGCGCAGGTAATTTTGATGCCTGAAACGACGTGTTTATTGACGGCTGAACTTTCTGCCCGCCGCATCCGGCAGCAATAAATATAAGCGCAATTAAGATGTACCATTTCATCTCTGGCTTAAACCAAGATTGATTAGATCATGAAGGTGTACAATCCCGATCGGGTGGTTGGAGTCATCAATAATAATCAAGGCGGTAATCTTAAAATTTTCCATTTGTTGGAGAGCGAACGAAGCGAGAATGCTCTCTTTCATTACCTTCGGATTGTGCGTCATTATATCTACCGCAGTAAGGTTTTTTATGTCGAGAGTTTTCTCCAGTAAGCGTCTTAAATCGCCGTCTGTAATAACTCCCGTAAGAACGCCTTCTTTGTTTATGACGGTAGTTGTCCCTAATCTTTTTGAGGTAATCTCAAGAATAACATCTTTGATAGAAGAACTCTCATTAACCTTTGGCACTCTTTCGCCGTGAATCATAATTTCTTTTATCTCGAGTGACAGTCTTTTGCCGAGACTGCCCCCGGGATGAAAGTAGGCAAAGTCTTCGGCAGTAAAGCCGCGCCTTTGAAGCAAAGCAACAGACAGTGCGTCTCCCATTGCAAGAGTTGCCGTCGTCGAGGCTGTCGGTGCAAGGTCATGCGGGCAGGCTTCTTCTTTCACTTCTATATTTAGAAAGATATCACAATCTCTTCCAAGCCTGGAATTTTTAACTCCGGACATTGCGATCAGCTTGACTTTTAATCTTTTCAACATCGGCAGAAGGTTTGTAATCTCTTCGGTGTTTCCGCTCTTTGAAATTAAGATAACCACATCCTCCATTCTAACCATGCCGAGGTCGCCGTGCAAAGCGTCTGTCGGGTGCAAAAAAATTGCCGCAGTTCCGGTAGAGTTAAGCGTAGCTACAATTTTTCTCGCAATTAAACCGGACTTACCCATTCCGGTTAAAATAACTCTGCCTGTACTTTCATAAATAACGTTTACAGCTTTTGTAAATTCTCCGTCAATGCTGTTTGCAAGGTTCGCAACAGCTTCGGACTCAATTCGTATTACTTCTTTCCCCTTTTGAATTATTTCATTGTCTGTCAAGGCAGTCCTCTTGTGTAATGACCAAATTCTAAAATTTAATAGCCTTTTATAATCTTATCGATTGCTTTAATACCAGCAAGTAAATCCTTTAGTTCACTTAAAGGAAGCTGACTTGCCGCATCGCTCAAAGCTTCTTCCGGTTTCGGATGTACTTCAAGGAACAAAGCGTCGATTCCTACTGCCGCCGCAGCACGTGCCAGCGGCTTAATAAATTTCGGCTCGCCGCCGCTCTCGTTTCCCTTGCCGGGCAACTGGACAGAATGAGTTGCATCCATAACAACCGGGTAACCGTACTCTTTCATTATAATTAGCGAGCGCATATCTACAACAAGGTTGTGGTAGCCGAAAGAGCTTCCGCGTTCAGTCAGCAATATTTTGTTGTTTCCCGTTGAGGAGATTTTTTCGGCAGCATGCTTCATATCATCAGGCGCAAGGAATTGTCCTTTCTTTACATTTACCACCTTTCCGCTTTTACCTGCCGCTATAAGTAAATCTGTCTGCCGTGATAAAAAGGCGGGAATCTGAAGTACGTCCGCAGCATCAGCCGCTCTTTCTATTTCATATTCCGTATGAACGTCGGTCAGCACCGGGATACCCAGTTTCTTTCCTGCTTTTGCAAGGATAGCAATTGCTTCATCATCGCCGATACCGGTAAATGAGTTTATGCTTGTACGGTTTGCCTTCTTATAGCTTGATTTAAAAATAAACGGGACGCCTAACTCCGAGGTAATTTTTTGAATAGCCCCGGCAGTATCCATTATCAATTTTTCGTTTTCGATTACGCATGGACCGGCAATAAGTACAAACGGGTTTCCTCCGCCGATCTTTATGTTTTTAACTTCTACCAACTTTTTCCTGCAAACTTAAAAATCATTTTTGAATGCACTAAATATAATTAATTTAGAACTGTTATATAAGTATTTCTTTGCGGAAAGTAAAAGCAGGGCGGGAAGCGCCTGTGATTCAGAAATTATCTTGCGGTATAAAACCCGTTATTTGATAAAAGTTTTATATCTTTCTTTCCATTAAAAGTTTTTAGATCAAATAGAAAGAGATTTTACAGTGGCTAATCGAAAGAATGTTCTGTCTGCAGTATTCTTATTTACGTTCGGTTTGTTGAATGTGTCTTCTTCTCTTGCCCAATCCGGCAGTGTAATGAATTCTTCAGAGTTAAAGCTTGCGCTGGATAAATTGAACGTCCTCGGCAGCGTCCTTTATGTTGCGGCACACCCGGATGACGAGAATAACGGGCTGCTTGCTTATTTTGCAAAAGGCAAATTACTTAGAACCGGTTATCTTTCTTTAACCCGCGGGGACGGAGGACAAAATCTGATAGGACCGGAACAAGGCGCACTGCTCGGCGTAATTAGAACCCAGGAACTTCTTTCTGCAAGAAAAATTGACGGCGCAAAACAGTTCTTCTCGCGCGCAGTCGATTTCGGATTTTCTAAGTCTGCCAAAGAAACTTTTCAGTTTTGGGGGAAAGAAAAAATCCTTTCGGATGTTGTATGGGTCATCCGGGAATTCAGACCCGACGTTATCATAACCCGTTTCCACGGTACAAAAGAAGATGGTCACGGCAACCATATTGCCTCGGAAATTTTAGCCGCAGAAGCCTTTAAGCTTGCCGGTAATCCCAAAGCTTTTCCCGAACAGTTAAAATACGTAAAGCCCTGGCAGCCGAAAAGAATTTTCTGGAATGCCTGGCTGCCTCTTCTCGAAAGAGATCATGCCGACTTGAGTAAGTTCATAAAGGTCGATGTTGGAGTTTACAATCCCCTGCTCGGAAAGTCTTATCCCGAGATTGCAGCCTTAAGCAGAAGCATGCATAAGACTCAAGGCTTCGGTTCAAGCCCGCGGTACGGAGACCAGGTAAATTATTTCTCACTTACCGACGGCTCACCTGCACACAGCTTGTTTGAAGGGATTGATATGACTTGGAATAGAGTAGCTGGAGGAGAAAAAGTAGGCAGGCTGCTTAAACAAGCCGACGAAAAATTTAATCCCGAACACCCGGAAGAAACTATTCCTATCCTTTTAAAAGCTTATAAAGAATTAAGTGAGTTAAAGGATGGATTTTGGACTGAAATAAAAAAGAAGGATTTAGTAAACGTCATCAGATCATGTGCTGGCATGCTGGTTCAATCAAACGCTTCCGATTATTCTGCGGTACCGGGTCAAAAAATTTCCGTCACTTCCGAAATCATCAACCGCTCGAATTATTCTTTTGTTTTAAAGAAAGTCGAGACTACCGATCAGGTAAGTGAAAGCAGCGTTGATAAAAAATTGGAGAAAGAAAATCTTGTAAGGATAAGTTCTGAAGTTAGAATCCCTGATAATGCAGCTTATTCACAGCCGTATTGGCTGGTAAATAAAGAAGAGCCCGGAGATTATGTGGTAAATGATCAGAGGCTGATAGGTAAACCTGAAAACGATCCCCCGCTTGAAACAACTTTTACTTTATCTGCCGGTAACCAGGATTTTGAATTTAAAATACCGGTGAATTATATCTGGAATGATCCCGTTGCAGGAGAAAAGACAAGACCTTTCATTATCGTACCTCCAGTCGCAATTAATATTGAAAGTAAGAATTATGTTTTCCCATCCGATAGTGCAAGAAAGATTGAGATTAATTTAACGGCTAATTCGAATGATGTTTCGGGCGTGCTTAAATTAAATATTCCGGATGGATGGACTGCCAAACCTTCGCAGCAGAATTTTTCTATACCGCAAAAGCATGACGTTATCCCTGTTTCATTTTTGATATACCCGCCCGCATCAAGTTCCGATGTAGAGTTAACTGCACAGGCAGAAGTAGGCGATAAAATTGTAAAACGCGGCATGATAACCATCAGCTATCCTCATATTAAAACTCAGACCGTCTTCCCTCCGGCAGAAACAAAGCTATTGCGTCTTAACATAAAAAAGGTAATCGATAATATCGGGTACATTATGGGACCGGGAGATGATATTCCTCAATGTCTCGAAGAACTGGGATACAAGGTTACTTTGCTTTCGAACAAAGAAATTGAGAACGGAAACTTGTCTAAATATGACGCTATTATTACAGGCGTAAGAGTATATAACACAAATCCGGCTATGGTATATGAGCAGCCTAAGCTTTTACAATATGTAAAGAATGGCGGAACTTTGGTTGTTCAATATAATAAGAATTTCGGGTTGGTAACCGACAAGATTGGTCCGTATACTTTCCATATTTCCGGTAAGCGGGTAACCGATGAGACTTCCAAAGTTGATATTCTTGACCCGCACAGCCCGCTGATGAATTATCCAAACAAGATTTCGGAAAAGGACTTTGACGGGTGGATACAGGAACGCGGAATTTATTTCCCTGATGAATGGGATGCGCATTACAAAACAGTAATTGCGTGTCATGATCCCGGCGAGAATGATCTGCCGGGCGGCTTAATTTACACAAAGTACGGCAAAGGTACCTTTGTCTATACTGGTTACGATTGGTTCCGTGAGCTTCCCGCAGGCGTTCCGGGAGCATATAGAATTTTTGTTAATTTAATCTCAGCCGGAAAGTCGCCGGGAATGATTAATTAATGGCAGAATGTACTCCATGACTTATTAGACTAGATATGTCTCTAGAATAGCTGTGTGGGCAAAAAGCTCTTTTTATGCATGTCGCATGAAGTCTTAGAATATCCTGTCAGTAGATGGGTAAAAACTTCTATTCTATAATCGCTTATAGACATTTAGAGTCAGGTTTTTCGAGCATGATCAATAGCTACTACTACATTTCCTTTTTTATGTCCTTTATCAACATATCTATGAGCCTCCACTATCTCTTCCAGCCGGTAACGTTTATCTATAACAGTCATAAGCTTACCGGCTTCGCAGAGCTCTTTTAATGTGTAAAGGTCTTCTACCCTCAACTTGATATTACCTGATGCACTAAAGACACTTAGGTAGCGTCCCGACCTTCTAAGAGATTTTTTTCGCCTTGAAGTTTCAATCTTCCCTACTGCGTCATAAATAACATCGTAAGTCTCTCCGTTTTTTGTAAAATCTTCTTTAGTATAATCAATTATCTTATCAGCTCCGAGTGATTTCACTAATTCCAAATTCGAAGTGCTGCATACAGCAGTAACTTCGGCGCCAAAGTACTTAGCAATCTGTATTGCGTATGTGCCGACACTTCCGGAAGCCCCATAGATAAGCACTTTCTGACCCTGCTTGATATTTGCTTTTCTAAGATGGATCAAAGCGGTTATTCCGCCGTTAGAGACAGGCGCAGCTTCTTCGTACGTCATGTTAACAGGCTTGATCGCGAGAATACCCTTTTCAGGGATACAGCAATACTGCGCATAAGCTCCAAACCGAAATTCGGTAGATGCAAAGACAGGATCACCTACTTTAAAGAGTGTAACGTCTTTACCTATTGCTTCAATTTCACCGGAGAATTCCATCCCGAGTATTTTTTTTCTAGGTCCCTTAAAGCCGACAATAATCCGCATCAACGGCTTGAAAAGGAAATCTTTAACGGGTCCTAAACCGGGTTCTAAGCGGCGGATTTTAGTATCGCCGATATGTACTGTTGTTGCTAATATTTTTACAAGCACTTCATTCAGTTTTGGTGAAGGCTTTTCAAATTCCATAACCCGTAGAACCTCGGGCGGACCGTACTTTGTACATATAACGGCTTTCATAATTATCCTCCGATTAATTTCCGAAATAGAAAAACTGCTGAAGACCAAGCTGCTCTAATAACTACAAAGAAGCTTCAAGACCGGGGTAACACACCGATTAATCAAAAAACAAATCCCGTATAGAACTCTGAAAGAGTGATATAATTTAATCCCACACATACATTTCATTGTAATCAATTCCATAGGATTTTAAGTATAAACGAAATTCCGGCTTAAAATAAATTTACCGGTACATGAAAAAGCTTAATTATCGAAAAACAGGATTATACGCCTCACCGGTACAGAATCCCCCGGCTTGGATTATAAAGATAGAGTAGAATAAATTATGAAACGTTTCCCCGCAGGTATCTGGTGGTACATCTACATTAAAAACAAATCTTCTGGAATTAAAACACGACTGATAATTATCCGCCTGCGTAACTGCCGAAATAATATGTGTAAAAGGTAACGTCAACTTTGCCCAATTTTGATTGATGAATTTTAAATAAATTTTTATTTATTAGCAATAGCATAGGACGAAATAAAAGATATAAGAAATAGTAACATGTCTGCTTCTGCGGATACTGCAAAAGATATTTCATTAACCAATGAATTTTATCCATTGGTTAACGATTCAAAAGGCTAATACTTCTATAACGGTTTCAACAGTTTTTACTATAAATGTAATTATTAACCGATGAATCGGTTATGATGAGATGTTTGCTGCTCATAATGCCAACGCATAAATTCGTGGATTGATGAAAGGGAAGACAAGGACTTTAAACCGTTCTACCTAAGGGCAGGCGGGTTCAACGGTTTTTTAATGTACATATATTAAAATATTCTATCTAACGAACGAGGTTATCAAACCAATCAAAGAGCCCGGTGCAATACCGATTACAATTACAAGCAATACCGATATAACAACTGCCGCAAGACCGGTGCTGCTTTTCTCAAGTGTAACTTCTGTCTCCGGCTCTCTAAAATACATTCTCACAACAACGCTGATATAGAAATAAACGCTTATTACGCTCGACAAAACTCCCGCAATCGCAAGCCAAGTTAGATGTGCTTTTATTGCTGCTATGAATATATAATATTTTCCAAAGAATCCTGCAAAAGGCGGAATGCCCGCCAGTGAGAACATTATAATAGCAAGCAGCGCAGCAAGGAAAGGACTTCTTGAAGCTAACCCGGAATATGATTTTAATTCGAGGTTTGCCTCTTCCCTGCCCTCAATTAAAGCTACAATTCCGAATGCACCCAAGTTCATGAAAGTATAAACCGCGAGATAAAAAATTACACCCGCAATGCCGTCGTAATTTCCCGCGGCGAGACCGATAATCATATAGCCGGCATGGGCAATCGAAGAGTATGCAAGCATCCGCTTAATGTTTGTCTGAGCGATTGCAACAATGCTGCCGAAGAACATTGATAAGACTGCGATAACGGCTAAGTAAGGCTCAAAGATATTACCGATTGTATTGTGCAGCAATATTCCCATCATTACAATAATAGCGCTGAAAGCTGCGGCTTTGCCGCCGGTTGAGAATAATCCGCCGATAGTTGAAGCAGAGCCTTGATAAACATCCGGCACCCACATGTGGAACGGAAACG
>JBJKRP010000214.1:0-24120 GCA_046704565.1 Ignavibacteriaceae bacterium
TATTGGAAAGTTGAAAGCTTAAAAGAATTTGAGACTAAGTTTTCTTTATGGAAACCATATTACCAGGAAGTAGAAACTAAAGAAGTAATTACGGCTAAAGAAGCAATGGTTTCACTGTTTAATCAAAAAATAATCTAATACTTGTCCCGTGAATCGGGATAACAGGGCGTTGGAAGTTATGGTCTATCTAATACAACTTTTACAAACAAAATAAATAAAGGAGATAACAATGCAGCTACGTTTTCATGAAATTGCAGAAACATATCATCGTATATTGGATCCATTCACTGACGAGCAATTAATGCTGCTGGGCGAAATATGCCGTTTGAACCCTGGTACTAAGCTGCTTGACCTGGCATGCGGCAAAGGGGAGATGTTATGCCGCTGGGCGCAAAAATATGGTGTGCATGGTATAGGTGTAGACATCAGTTCAGATTTTTTGGAATCTGCAAAAAGCCGTGCAAAAGAGTTGAACGTTTCCAACAACTTAACCTTTATTCAAGGCGATGCAGGGAATTATTCTTCCGAAACGCATGCCTATGACGTAGTAAGCTGCCTCGGGGCTACCTGGATCGGCAGCGGTTTGACGGGAACAATTGAATTAATGAAACCGGCGGTAACACCAAACGGATTGCTGCTAATTGGCGAGCCGTACTGGATTGATACTCCGCCTGAACCTGCTTACGGGGCATTTGGCGTTAAGCCGGATGACTTTGTTACATTAGATATTATATTAGAGCGGTTTGAATCCACGGGATTAAAGCTTGTTGAGATGGTGCTGGCAAGCCATCATAGCTGGGACCGGTACGAAGCATCACGGTGGATGGCTGTAGATGATTTCATACGGAAGAATCCAAACGATCCAGACGCATCAGAACTGAACGAATGGATAAGCGACAGCCGCCGCGCATACCTAAAGTATGGAAGACGTTATTTAGGCTGGGGAGTGTTCGTACTAAGGCTTGCGCATTAGTACGTTTTACTAACGGTAAAGCATAGACGCGAATTAAACATGCGGCTGCTAATGAACGATATCATTACAGCTTATTTAATGATCAATTCGTTTTATCGAAATAAAGCTGAAATGGAAACAGACAAAAATGGAAAGGTATCTTATTATTCCGCCTTTTCTTATTTTTATTGTAAATAAATTTAGATTTATATGAGAAAGAATTTATCCGCGGAAGAAATATTTAAAATTCTGCAAAGCAACCATAACGTACTTACAAAATACCGTGTAAGAAAGATTGGTCTGTTCGGTTCTTCTGTCAGAAATGAGGCATCAAATAAAAGTGACGTTGACTTACTAGTTGAGTTTGAGAAAAAGACGTTTGACAATTATATAGAGCTTGCTTTCGAATTAGAAAAAATATTTAACAGAAAGGTTGACCTATTAACCGAAGAGGGAATTAGTCCTTATATGCTTCCATATATAAAAAAAGAAATACAATGGTATGAAACGTAATGAAGTATATTTAAGACATATTTTAGATGAGATTATATTCTTATTAAGATCGACTGAGGATTTAACGTATGAATCCTTTCTTGAAAATGAAATGTACACAAGAGCTTTTTCAAGAAGCTTTGAGATTATAGGGGAAGCAGTCAAAAACCTATCCTCTGATTTTCGTAAAAAACATAAAGATACTGAATGGAAGAAAATAGCAGGAATGAGAGATAAGATAATTCATAATTATTTTAGCGTTGATTATACTATCCTATGGGACGTAATTAAAAATAAATTGCCTGATATTAAAGAAAATATCCAGGATATTTTAAGTCAAAAAGAAGAATAGAGCAAATTTGTTATACTAAATAGCATTTTTAATAAATAAAAAGCTTTCCAACATTAAAAAGGTCTCTATAAACATTATAGGAGTATAAACATGGACAGCGAAGAAAAAACAGAGAATAATTATCCGGAAGAGCACGGTACAAAGCGTGCTTACCCGGCTGCATCAAAGAACGGCGGAGTTGCAGGCGTTTACGGCTTAGCCTTTATAGGCGCCGCGGTTTATTTTATCGGTCATGCAGCTACATTTTGGGCAGGAGTGCTTGGATTTCTAAAAGCGATCGTATGGCCCGCTTTACTTGTTTATAATGTGCTGGATTTTTTAAAGATGTAAGTTGAATAGTTTAATTGCTGCATTGCTTAATTGTTTTCTGTTACTAGAGAACTTAATTACGGAATCATTTTAAGCCGCGGTAAATATTTTAGTGTATTTGTTGATATACAATCGGGTTATTCATATCTTTCTTAGGAAATATTTGATTTAGAAAGATCAGTAAAGCCGGATGGAAATTGACATTGATAAAAACTATAATATACGAAGATTAAGATATTGGCTGAACTACAGCCTTTCAAGCTCGACGTTGTTATTATTGAGTCTCTTTTTCGGCATTGCAGTTACAGTGCTTACAATAGCGGCGCTTGTCTTTGCACCTTTCATGCTTAAAATTTTATTTGAAGAAAAGATGTGGGGATGGATAATATTCTTTCTTGTGTTTGTAATACTGCCTATTGCCATAGTATTTATCTTCCTGTTTCATACAAATTATTTTTTTATTGTGGGAATGATGCCCTTGGCATTCTTTTATTTATACTGCTTCCTGTTAAGAATAACTATTAGCGACCGGCTGGACTAAAAACCTTTCCGGTTAAAAAAGAAGATAAAATAGAAAGTACATTTATGAAATGTGAATACTGCGGCAAGGAAATTCCCGCGGGAAGTGAAGTACAATTCAGCGGACATAACTTCTGCTGCGAAGAGCATAGCAGAGAATGGCAGAGAACATTTAATTTGCGTTATGAGCCTGTTCAGGATTTTAATTCGTCTGCGGGAACTGCAGGTAATGGAAATCCTCAGCCTTCCCCGGATGGAGGGAAAATGTACAATGGAAATTATCTGATGAGATTGGGCGATATTCTCAGCATAGGCTTTAAGCTTATTAAAGAAACTTTCCTGCGGAACGTTGTAGTTGCTGCCGTCTTTTTAATACCAGCAGGGTTTATCTTCTCTTACGGAATAAAGCATTTCATATTAAACCTTGGAGAAAGCGCAGTATACAGCCCCGCAGTAAACACAACGGTAATAGACCCCGGCAGGCTGTATGGGATATTTACGAATATAATAATCATGTTTGTTACAGGAGTTATATTCCTGCTTGCATATGTTGCAGTCCTGACCGGTGTTACTAAAGCAGGATGCAAGCAAATGGAAGGGAAGAGGCTAAAGGTTAGAGAAATTTTCGGCGCAATTTTCTCACAATTGTACTTTAAGGTAATAGCCCAATTATTTCTTTACTGGCTGGCGGTATCGGGAGTTATCTTTGCCGGTATACTTGTAATGACGATGTTTAAAGTTGTTAAGTTTACAACCTTTATAGGGGTGCTTGGCTTAATTGCCTCAATCGTCTTTGCGTTTTATTTAATATTCAGATGGTACTTTGCAACGATAGACCTGATACAACGGGGCAGCAACATAACGGATTCGTTCTCAAACAGCTGGTACCTGGTCGGCGGCTACTGGTGGAGGACCTTCGGCATATTGCTGCTTATCTCAATTATAGTTCAGTTCGGGATAGGAATAATTACTACACCGCTATCGTTTATCGTGTCGTGGGATTACTATTCACATTTATTCGGCGTTATATCCGTGCAGCCCGGCGGGAATATTGACCCTTCCACAATAAGGGAGACTTTAAAATATATGTCTTCAACTATCGGCTTTATTTTTATCTTAAATTGTTTCTTTGAGCTATTATTATTTCCGATGTTCAAGATAGCAATGTATTTTGATCTTAGAGCGCGCAAAAATAAATTACCGGATGATAAAGGGCAGAACAATTTTGCTTCAGCATAATGTTTTAAAGATTGTAAATATTTTTTGCGATACTTATATTTGCGGTGCCTTTTTTTGCGCCTGTAGCTTAACTGGATAGAGCATCTGACTACGGATCAGAAGGTTCGGGGTTCGAATCCCTGCAGGCGCACTGCTTTTCTTCTACTCATATCAAACAAGTTCTCGCGAATCCTGCCGCATTCAAGTTGCATTTACATATTAAAGAGTTTATTTTTTGCAGTCATTTTATTACAATTTACTTAAGGAGTGAATAATGTTTACCGGTGTTGGAACCGCATTGATAACACCATTTGATCAAGATCTAAATGTCGACTATAAGGCTTTAAGAAAAATATGCAAGCACCAGGTTGATGGTAATGTGGATGCTATTATTGTTCTCGGTACAACCGGCGAAGCCGCTGTTATCAGCATAGATGAGCGTAAAAGGATTACCGAAACAATCCAGGATGAAGTTAACGGGAAAGCCAGGATAATTATAGGAACCGGTACTAACAACACAAAAAAAGTAGTTGAGCTAAATAAGATTGCCGAAGAACAGAAAGCCGACGGTGTTTTGATCGTTAATCCCTATTACAATAAGGGGACACAGGAAAGTCTTATCGAACATTATAAATTTATTTCGGAAAGGTCTGCGCTTCCGATCCTGCTTTACAATGTCCCTTCAAGAACAGGTATGAATATGCTGCCTGAAACCATTGTGCGGGTTGCTGAGGCATGCAAGAATGTAACCGGCGTAAAAGAAGCCTGCGGGAATATATCGCAGATTACCCATCTGTTCTCGATTATGCCAAAGGGCTTTACGGTGCTTTCGGGTAATGATGATCAAACGCTGCCGATAATGGCTCTGGGAGGCGCCGGGATAGTATCGGTATTTGCAAATGCGTATCCAAAAAAGTTAAAGAGTATAACAGATGCAATCCTAAATAACAATCTGAAGCTTGCCCGGGAACTGAACAACAGGTATTTAAGCATGATGAACAGGCTGTTTGTTGAGACAAGCCCTTCTCCGATAAAATTTGTTATGAATAAGCTGGGACTTTGTGAAAACATTCTACGCTTGCCTCTTGCCCCGGTCTCTAAAAAGTCGGAAGAATTGTTAAGCAGGGAAATTGAAATCTTTTCCGGGCTCAATTGATTATGGCAGGAAAAATAACATACGGTTTAATCGGCTCCTCCGGCAGGTTAGGATGCGAAGTTAAAAATGTTTTTAAGGAAGCCGGCTATGATTTAGTATTTGAAACTGATATTGACGGTGAAAAATACCAAGCCGATCCGGAATTACTTATCGACTGTTCTCTACCGGAAGTGTTTGAGAAGAGCCTGCAGCTTCAAAAGAAATTTCAGGCTTCTTTAATTGTTGCAACAACCGGCTTATCTGCCGGACAGTTGGAACAACTGAAAGAATTAGGAAAAAATTATCCCGTTGTACAAAGCTTTAATTATTCTCTCGGAATACAGGTACTGTTAAAGCTTGCGGAGACGGCGTACGATAAGCTTAAAGATTGGGATATTGAAATTATAGAAACGCATCACCGGTTTAAGAAAGATAAGCCCTCCGGTACGGCAAAGATGATCCAGGAAATTGTGAAGGATAAGAATGTCACTCCGGCATCTTTAAGGCTGGGAAATATTGCCGGGGACCATACGATCTACTTCGGTGGTTTAGGCGAAGTTCTTTCAATTACACACAGCGCTACTTCACGAAGAACATTTGCCGAAGGTATTTTGAAGTCCGCCGAGTTTCTAACCGGTAAAAAGAGCGGACTTTATTCTTTTCATGATGTCGTTTACGGGAACTAATCCGCAAGTTTGTGAATTAACAAGAATTTAAGATTTAAATATTGGTTAAAAGGATTAAATGGATTCATACGAGATTATAAACTACATTGCCAACTCGGTTAAGAAGACTCCTGCAAGAATTTATCTTAAAGGTGAACTGAGTAAAATAGACTTCGAATCGCTTGAATTTTTCGGCGATGATAAGTTTGGGATTTTGTTTTGTGAGCACAATGAGTTTCAACCTTTTTATGAAAAAAATAAGTCCAATATAAAAAGCTGTAAGATTGAGATTGATAGAAGAAATTCCGCGATACCGCTTGCTGACCTGACAAAGTTCAAGGCAAGGATAGAACCCGGCGCTGTAATCCGGGACCTGACGGAAATCGGTGATAACTGCGTTATAATGATGGGAGCTGTTGTAAACATCGGAGCAGTCATCGGCGAGAAGACGATGATTGACATGAACGTAGTTGTCGGCGGGAGAGTAATCGTAGGAAAGAACTGCCACATCGGGGCGGGCGCAGTATTAGCCGGCGTTGTAGAGCCGCCGAGCGCGACTCCTGTAGTAATTGAGGACGACGTGCTGATAGGTGCCAATGCTGTTGTGCTTGAAGGTGTCAGGGTTGGAAAAGGAGCAGTAATTGCCGCCGGTTCGGTAGTTGTAAAAGACGTTGAGCCGTTTTCAGTAATGGCTGGAGTACCGGCAAAGCTTATCAAGAAAGTTGACGAGAAGACAAAAAGCAAGACCCAGTTACTTGAAGAACTGAGAAAATTATAGACTAAATTTTATAAACTGTAATGTCTATTATAGTTCAGAAATACGGCGGAAGCAGCGTTGCCGATCTGGTTAAGATAATAAAAATCGCAAAGCTGATTTCGGAGGTAAGAAGGACAGGGTACGACGTGGCAGTCGTAGTATCGGCAATGGGGAAGACAACAGACTCACTTATCGAATTGTCAAAACAAATTACAAGCGAGCCGCCGAAACGCGAAATGGATATGCTCCTAAGTACCGGCGAGAGAATAACAATGTCCCTACTTTGCATGGCGCTGAATAACTTTGGAGTCGAGGCAGTCTCTCTTACGGGCTCGCAGGCTGGAATTATTACAAACGACAGACACAACGACGCCAGAGTAATAGAGGTAAGACCTTTCCGCGTCCTTGACGAGTTGGAAAAAGGGAAGGTTGTTGTTGTGGGGGGATTCCAGGGAGTAAGCTATAATAAAGACATTACCACATTGGGCAGAGGCGGTTCCGACACTACGGCAGTAGCGCTGGCTGCCGCACTTAACGCCGAGAGATGCGAAATTTATTCCGATGTTGACGGAGTCTACTCATCAGACCCGGCAGTTGTAAAGGAAGCAAAACATCTGCCCGAGATGGCTTATGAACAAATGCAGGAAATGAGCGAGGCAGGTGCAAAAGTTTTAAATGCCCAGGCGGTACAATTTGCAAAAGAAAAACAAATTGCAATTTATGCACGAAGCACTTTTCAGCCGGGCAGAGAAACTATCGTTAGAAAATTTCCGGAAGGGATTTCTAAAGGAGTAAAGGCTGTTGTCTATGAAAACGAAATTGCAAGAATTGCTTTTACAGGCGAACAATCGGAAATAAATTCTTTTCTGAAATTGCTGGAGCAGTCCCATATCCGTTTGAAAGAACTTAATTATTCGAAAAGCGGAGACGGGATTAAAATATCATTTCTTACCCCTGTCAAAAATATTTTCGGATGGGATAAGATTATTGCCGGCTTAAATAAAAACTTCGGCAGCCAAATCAGCATTGAGCAGGGCTTTGGATCAGTATCGCTTATCGGCGACGGGATAAACAAAGATAACGGCATCTTAATCGAATCTATTTCACTTCTTGAATCTCACCATATTCTGATTGACGGAATTGCTACCACATCGTTCCGGATATCCTTCCTGACGAATGATAACTTGATTAAGGAAACAGTCCAATTGTGCCATAAGCATTGGATAGAAGAAAAAGTTTGACTTATCTTTGCATTGCAAAAATTCGAACATAAAAATTAATTAAACAGGAATGAAAATAATTGTACAAAAATACGGCGGAAGCTCCGTAGCCGATGCCGAAAAATTAAAAGGCGTAGCAAAAAGGATAGCAAAAAAAACTAAAGAAAAAGTTAAGCTGGTTGTTGTAGTCTCCGCAATGGGAAAGACGACGGACAACCTGATTAAGCTTTCCAAAGAAGTAGCGAAGAATATCGTTCCCCGCGAACTGGATATGTTGTTAACCACCGGCGAGCAGGTATCTGCTTCGCTTTTGGCGATGGCATTAAACGACATCGGGATTAAGAGCAAATCGTTAAATGCCTTCCAGGCTGAGATAATGACAACCGGAGATTATACCCAGGCAAGGATTAAAAATCTTAAAACGAAAAGGATTAAGAAGCTGCTTGAACAGAACGATGCAATAATCGTAACCGGGTTCCAGGGAATAACCGAAGAAGGCGAGATTACGACGCTCGGCAGAGGCGGTTCCGATACGTCTGCCGTTGCGCTTGCAGCTTCTCTTAACGCTAAATGCGAGATTTACAGCGATGTTGCAGGCATTTACACGACCGATCCGAGAATTCATCCGGAAGCAAAAAAGATTAAGAATATTACATATGATGAAATGCTCGAGATGTCGAGCCTTGGCGCAAAGGTTCTCCACAGCAGGTCTGTAGAAATAGCCAAGAAATTTGGAATAACAATTTACTGCGGTTCAACATTTTCCGATGAGGAGGGAAGTTACGTAATGAAAAAAAATATTGAAGAACCGGTAGTAACCGGGTTAAGTGTAATGGATAATCAAACACAGGTTACTCTTTCCAATCTTCCGCTGGATTATAACCTTGTGCAAAAAATATTCAACAGAGTAGCCAAAGAAGGCTTGAACATCGATATGATCTCCGTTATAAGCAATGAGGGGTTAAACATATCATTCACTATAGTTGAAGAAAAGAAAACGCATGTGGAGAAAGCGTTGTCTCAGATCTTAAAAGATATGAAAGGTCTAAACATTCATTATCATTCCGGCAATTCCAAGATTTCAATTGTAGGCATCGGGATGAAATCAAGCAGCGGCGTTGCGTCGAAATTTTTCAAGTCACTTGAGAATGTACCGATAAAGCTGGTAACAACTTCGGAGATAAAAATCTCCTGCCTTGTTGAGGAGAGTCATAAAGACAAAGCCGTAAAGGCGCTGGTAAGAACATTCGAACTTTAATTCTTGATTTATGAAATTAAACCCGATTGAGCTAAGACATAAACTGCATCAAAGACCGGAACTGTCATTCCGGGAATTTGAGACTTCAAAGTTATTAATCAACTGCATAAAAAGCCTTAGCAGCTCTCCAAAAATTAAAATCCATACTCCGTACAAAACCGGTTTATTAGTTGAGTACACAGTTAATCAAAGCGACTATCTTTTATTTCGTGCCGACATTGACGCGCTTCCGATAAAGGAAGAAAACTCTGTTCCATTCAGATCCGAAAACGAATTTATGCATGCATGCGGACACGATGTACACACTTCTATTTTGTTCGGCTTCCTTCAAAAAGTGTTAGCCGGGAAGGTTGACAGGAATATTTTATTCCTATTCCAGCCTGCCGAAGAAAGCGGAGGAGGAGCAATGGAGTTCTACGCAACTAACATATTCGACAGGTTTAAAGTTTCAAATGCCTTTGCACTCCACGTAACGGATGAATATCCCGAAGGAACAATAGCCAGTACAAGCGGCGTCCTGTTTGCATCGTCTCTCGAAGTAAACATAGATTTTACCGGGGTAAGTGCTCATGTTGCCTTTCCAACGGAAGGGAAGAATGCTTTTAATGCACTAAGGACATTCCTCGACTATGTTGAGAGAATTCCGAAGGATATTAACCAGCCTCTCGTTTTCGGCGCAGGGAAAATTTATTCGGGAGAAGTACGGAACATTGTACCGGGTTATGCAAGACTCGAAGGAACAATCCGCGGATTAAGCGGCAAGTATGTTGCGGGATTTTATAATTCCTTTGTTAAAATTTTAGGCGGAATAGAGAAGGCAACAGGAGTCAACATAAATATTGAAAAAGGCTCGAACTATCCCGAAGTTGTAGTTAACGCGGCGCTGTATGAAAAACTATTGCCGGCTTTATCGAATAAGTTCAAGTTTATAGACTGCGGCTACAAAATGACCGGCGAGGATTTCGGATTTATTTCACATAAATATCCTTCGTTTATGTTCTGGCTTGGTACTTCAAACGGCGAGAAGCACGGCTTGCATAATCCAAAATTCCTGCCGCGGGATGAAGTAATAAAAATCGGGCAGTCGGTCTTCGAAGAGATACTAAGGCAATTTTAGTCATTACTAACAAACTCACATCCGCCAGGAATTTCCGGCTTTACCAAAAGAACTTCTTCCTTTAACATAGCTACTTCGCCGGGTTCCATTCCTTTTTTCTTTACGACAAATTTCTTGAATGTATAAGAGACGGGGGCGAGACTGCTCGTCTTTGCTTTACTGTGGTATGCAGCAATGGCAGCAGCTTTTTTTAAGATATTCCTGGGAATTGCTTCTTTGGTGTTCTCAACCCGCAGAACCGCATGCGAGCCCGAAACACTTCTTGCATGAAACCAGTAATCATTCTGCCTGGCAAATTTTGTTGTAAGAAGATCGTTGTTGCGGCTGTCCTTGCCGACGTATAAATTATATTTACCTTCGAGAACATAATGCTTAAACCTGGTACTAATATCTACGGTATTTATTTTCGCCTGCAAAGCCGGTTCCTTTATTTTTAATTCTTTCATGATAATCAAGTAATCTTCAATGTGTCTTGCTGCTAAAAAATTTTCTTCGATTAATTTCAGTTTCTTAAATTGCGCTCCGGCGCTCTTATATAGCTCACGGGCTTTCTCAAACTTCACCTTATCGTCTTTGGCCCGCTCAAAATATCTTTCGACATTTTTCTTCGGCGAAAGTGAGGGGGCAAGCTTTATTTTAACGGACTGATTACCGGAATAAATATCAGGCACTTCAATCTCTTTCATTCCCGGTTTAATATTTGGGATATTTATAAGCAGAAGATTCCCGGTTTTCTGATATTCATCCTCGCAGCTGCCTTTATCAATTAGGGCTTTCAGATTATTTAACTTGCCCGATAGTTTAGTCAGCTCATTATCCAGATACTTGCGGATAATTTTCTTTTTTACCAGTACATCTTCAAAAAAGTATTTTTTCCCGATAAAGTAATTCAGGGCAGATACCGCATCGCTAAAAACTTCGTAATCTTCTTCCGGTGTAGATTGGAATGAATTGATGGACAAAATAGTCTGGCTCGATTGCCAGTCTGAAATTACAACCGGTTTGCCGGTCTCAACTTCTGTAATAATATTTTTTATCTCAGGAATAATTTTGTCATCGTTATCATCCTTCAACCTGACCTTTGCTTCGGTTATAATTTCCTTGCCCAGGAACGGATATAATTCCTTCAAATTATCTAAGCTGATTTTATCGAGATTAACAGCGAGGTCAGGGTTATTAAAGCTCAGGATAAATTTGGTATGATCAATTTCTTTTTTAAATGATTCTTCTGAAAAATCTTCCTGCATGTTCTTAAAGAAATTAAAGCTGCCGCTTTTATCAATTAGAATTAGGTTTGTGTATTTCCCCCTGATAGGAAAATAAAAATTACCTTTGTCCAGCGCAATCTTTATTATCCTATCTGCCGCTGCAATCTCGAGAGCAAGTAATTCGGCAGGCAGAATATTTTCGAAAAAATTTACCGTGTTCTTTTTCGCGCGGCTGAATGAATCTTTTACGGTCAAATAGGGAAAGCCGGGATTAACGGAAATTTCTATGAATTTGTTCTTGCCGTTAATTTCCATATCAAAAATTATTTTATCCTTTTCTTGGGAAAAGACGGAAGTCACTTTTGAACCTTTTAGAGTCTTGTTCGCTTCGACGACTAATTTGTTTAGGAAAAAATAATTCTTGAACATTATTTATGAATTTATTCCGACACTCTCTTTAGCTTCTTTAGGAACAATAAAACGAGTCCTGCTGCAAAGAGTGAACTTATTAGAAGAAAGAGAAAGAACTGCCATATTTGCCATTGCTGATAAAACCTACCGATAAATCCCGATAGATAACTTCCCGCAGCAGTTGCTACAAACCAGCCGCCCATCATCAGACCTCTCATCCTGGGAGGTGCAACTTTAGAAACATAAGATAAGCCCATCGGACTAAGAAAAAGTTCAGCTATAGTGATTACAAAGTAAGTAGAGATAAGCCAGTAAGGAGTAACAAGAACCGAACTCGATCCCTCGGCGATCTTTGGAATACCATATGAGGCTGCGATCATTATCAAATTTACAAATGCGGTAACTACCATTGCTAAGCCTATCTTTCCGGGGGTTGAAGGCTCTTTCTTCCTTTTGTTAAGCCATGCAAACATACCGACCAGTACCGGTGTTAAAAAAACTATAAACATCGGATCAAAAATTTGGAAGAGCTCCGGTGCTATTTGGTTTGTTGCAGGCAGTGTATTCAGCTTATACACAACAATAACGGCGGCTATAACTGCGGCAGCCGAGCCCCATATTTTGGTTCTCTTGCCGGTCTTCCTGTTGATTACGGCAGCCAAACCGAGTATGAAGGCTATTATCGAAAACAGGGAAACAGGATCGAAAAATAAAAAGGTAACCGGATCTACATTCAGTTGGGTATAATTCTTGGCAAATAAAGAAAGTGTAAACCCGTTTTGATAGAAGACCATCCAGAAGAATATTACAATAATGAAGATCGTAATTAAGGCTAATATTCTATCCTTCTCCTGCTGCTTTGTAAGAACTACATCCCGGTGAGCATTCTCTTTTACCTTTGAACGGTAATCGGCATCTTTATAATGTTTTCTAAAAGTTGTAAAAATAATTATTGATAAAAGCATTCCCACTGAGGCAAGACCGAATGCTGCATTATAACCTTCGGCAAGCGTTGCATGAAAATTATTCATAAAATAATTCTTCATTCCGTCTGCAGCGTAAGGCGCAAAGAAGGCTCCGATGTTTATTCCCATATAAAAGATATTATAAGCAGCATCTTTCAACGAGCCGTTAGCATGTGAATAGAGGTTGCCGACGAGTACGGAAATATTTGCTTTGAACATTCCGTTGCCGATAACAACTACCACCAAAGCAAAGTATAGGAATGCCGGTACCTTAGTTGGGACAGCCATTAAAGCATAGCCGACTGCCAAGGTTAACGCGCCGATTATGATCGTCTTGCTGTAGCCTAAGACATTATCGGCAAGCCAGCCGCCAATTAAAGGAGTAAAGTAGACTCCTCCCAAAAACAACCCGTATATTTCTCCCGTTGTTGTTGTATTCCAGTGGAAGTTTTCTCCAAGATAAAAAACAAAAATTGCCATGACGGTATAAAACCCGAAGCGTTCCCACATTTCGGTAAAGAATAAGACATATAATCCTTTAGGATGATTCTTGAACATTAAATACCTCTTTGTTTAACTTAAGAACGAGAGTTTATAAAATTCCGGGGAAGATTGATTGATAGAACATTGCAAATTAATCCTGGAGTACACTTTAGTTATTAGTTTAACTTGTGTCAAATATAAATCAATTTAGTTTTTTTTCATAATAAAAGATTTAATATATTTGAATCCATGAAAAAACTAATCAAAATTCCTTTTGTCCGGAAAAGTTTAATAGCAATTGGAGCCTTTACCGTTTTTGTTTTAGTTATGAATTACATTGTTATGCCCTGGTATGTAAGTGAGCCTGAGTTCAATGTTCCAAAGGTTCTCGGAATGAGTGAGTCGGAAGCGGTAAATGTTCTAAAGGATAAAGAACTTACTCCTGTTGTAAGCGACACGACTTTTGACGAGAGATTTCCTCGCGGTTCAATAATTTACCAGAGACCAAATGCCGGCGAAACAGTAAAGAAAGGAAGAAGGATTTATCTATTTATAAGCGGCGGTGAGCCTGTTGTTTCGGTCCCCGTGTTAAAGGGTAAATCTGTAGTCGATGCAAGATTTGCTCTTGAGAGGATCGGATTAAATTTAGGCAAAATAGATTCGATTGCATCCAATTATCCTAAGAACGTCATCTTTGATCAGCAGTTTGCTGTCGGTACACCGCTAAAGAAAGGCGATTCAGTAGGAGTATCTTTAAGTATTGGGCAAACTGCCGGAACGATTACGGTTCCTAATTTAATCGGGAAGTCCCTGGCAGATGCCGAACAAATTCTTACCGACAGCACTCTTAAAGTTGGCAAAGTAAATTACCAGCAATCCGTATCACTGTTACCGAATACGGTTCTTGATCAGTATCCTAGCCAGGGAAATAAAGTAAATCCCGGCGACGCGGTTGATTTATTTGTTACTAAGCCGGCAGAAACTAATAACCAAAACCCCAATGTGGCAAACTAATGGCATTACTAGCACCTTCAATTTTGGCATCAGACTTTTCAAATCTATCACAGCAAATTCGTCTGGTGGAACTTGCCGGAGCCGATTGGATCCACTGCGATATAATGGACGGTCACTTTGTTCCAAATCTTACGTTTGGTCCAATCATAGTTAAGGCTGCACGCAGGTCGACCAAGCTCCCGCTCGATGTTCATTTAATGATAACGAATCCGGATAATTATCTGGAAGCTTTTGTGAATGCCGGCGCAAGTTCAATAATAGTTCACCAGGAGGCTGTAGTTCATCTTAACAGAACAGTCAATCATATTAAGGAACTGGGAGCGAGAGCAGGAGTAGCTGTTAATCCTTCAACTCCGGTAGAATTTCTGAAAGAGATTGCAGCGGATGTCGACCAGGTTTTGATAATGTCGGTTAACCCGGGATTCGGCGGACAGAAATTTATTCCAGGCTCGATAAGAAAGATCCGGGAAGCTGTTATGCTTAGAGAATCTATGAGCGCAAATTTTCTTATTGAAGTTGACGGCGGTATTGACAATCAAAACGCAAAGTCCATTCTTGATGCAGGATGCGATGTCTTTATTTCGGGCTCGTCAATTTTCAAAGCAGATAATATTACGGCAGCAGCAACAGAATTGTTAAACATTATCAGGTAGATTTAGCTCATAAGTAATCAATGTATTAAATTTGTTGCGGTAATTTCAATTTATTCCTGATCGCCTTTACCGGTGAATTTAACTCAAACCTCGGGAGAGAACTTGGTTATTCAAATCATTAATCTTTCGTTTGCGGATGTCTTTAAGAGATACAGCTTAAGCTATAACATTTATAGAGATGTTTTTCAGACAGGTCTGCTCGGTTTGGAAATCAGGAATGTGCCTGAAAGTTCGGCTGATAAAATTCATAAAATTGTTCTTAAAGAAAACGAGATTTGCTATAAATGCAAACTCAAAGATAAACGGAACGTTAACCTGCTAATACCAGGCTCGCTCGGAGATATTAAAGATATTTCGAAAAGAATATTAAAAAGCGGCGACGAAGACCTGGGCTACAAAATAATCAATGTTATAAAAAACTTTGAAGAATACGGCTCTAAACCTTATAAGATAGGAACAAGAGAGTTTTGCTTTAATAACTCCTTTGTAATGGGAATTTTAAACGTAACTCCGGATTCTTTCTCCGACGGCGGCTTATATTACTCATCCGCGGAAGCAGTTAAGCACGGATTAGAGATGATTGAAAACGGAGCTGATATTATTGACATCGGCGGCGAATCTACAAGACCCGGCGCAGGAAATATTTCTGCCGCTGAAGAAATTAAAAGAGTAATGCCGGTAGTAGATGGTATCCTTAAGGTGAAGCCGGATGCCGTAATCTCTATCGATACAACTAAGAAAAAGGTTGCCGAAAAAGCCTTGGAAAACGGAGCCAAAATTATAAACGATATTAGCGCTCTTACCTTTGAACCTGATATGGCAGATGTAATTAAACTGTACGATGCGGCTTTGGTAATCATGCATATGAAAGGCACTCCAGGGGATATGCAGAACGACCCGCATTATGATGACCCGGTAATTGAAATTTACGACTTCCTTTTTGAACGCCTTCAAAGGATCGCAAAGCTCGGCATCAAGAAAATTTTCATTGATCCGGGAATAGGGTTCGGAAAGAGAGTAGAGGACAATTTTGAATTGATCAAAAGACTGGGCGACTTTAAAGGCTTAGGCTACCCTGTCCTTATAGGAGTCTCAAGAAAGTCTTTCATAGGAAAGTCTCTTAACCTGCAGGTTAATGAAAGGGATACCGCAACCGCATCGATTGAGACTTTAGCAGTTAATAACGGCGCCAGGATAATTAGGACTCATAACGTGATAAATGGCGTCCAGGTAACAAAATTGTTAAACCATTTCGGCGAATAAATGATTGAGCTTTTTAAAATCGGATTTCTTACTATAAACTTTACCGATCTTATCGATATTGCCATTGTTACATTTATAGTTTACAAGCTCTATACTCTGTTAAAGGGAACAATTGCCGCCCAGGTATTCATTGGTTTGATGCTGATTATATTTCTTTCGTTCGTTGCAAACGCAATCAACCTGAAGGTTCTGACATGGATGCTGAAACTGGTTTCAGATATCTGGGTAATTACGTTTGTAATTTTATTTCAGCCGGAAATAAGAAGGCTTCTGGTGATAGTAGCCAGGAATCCCTTTTTCAGATTGTTCGTAAAATCGGAATCGGCGCAGCCTGCCCAGGTTATTGCCGAAGCTGCTTTTGAGCTTTCACAAAGGCAGCATGGTGCTTTGATTATTGTCATTAAATCAACCGGTATAAGGGGCTTTACTGAGACAGGGGAGATACTAAACGCCAAGATAAGTGTGCCGCTTCTCGGTACAATTTTCTTCCCGCGTTCTCCATTGCATGACGGTGCAGTCATCGTAAAAGAAGAAACCATTGAAGCAGCGCGCTGTACTTTGCCGTTATCTTCCACTACAACGATAAACGGCGAGGCTCTTGGAATGCGGCACAGAGCAGGTCTGGGTATTTCCGAGCAAGCTGATGTTATCAGCGTAATAGTCTCTGAAGAAACAGGAAGCATTTCTGTAGCCGAGTACGGGCAGCTTAATAGAGGTCTCTCCAAGGAAGGCTTAAGGATCAGGCTGTCTAAAGCATATAAGAGTCCGGCGCTGAAAGGATGGAAGGGCTTAATTGAACAGTACGTTAAAGAAAAATAGAGCATGTGCGGTTATACCTTTTTTTAATGAGTCTGCTACAATAAAAGAAATAGTCGCAAGAACATTGGATATTGTCGACTGTGTCATTGCTGTAGATGACGGTTCAACCGACAGTTCGGCAGCGCAGATTAAAGACTTTGAGCGCGTAATTTTAATTAAGCTTGCCGATAACAAGGGAAAAGGATTTGCGCTTAACGCCGGCTTTAAGGAAAGCATAAAAAATTATTTTGAAATTACAGTCACTATAGATGCCGACTTGCAGCATGAGCCGGAACTAATCCCTGCGTTACTTCAGAGTACCGGATCATTTGACATCGTAATCGGCAACCGATTAAACAGCTTGAAGGATATGCCGCTTCACAGGATTGCAAGCAATAAGTTGACCTCTTACTTGCTTAGTGTAAAGACAGGACAAAAGCTGCTGGATACGCAATCCGGATTTAGAGCCTACAAGACAGATGTTTTACCTGGCATACTGCCTTCATCAAGCGGGTTCGAGGCTGAAAGCGAGATACTCATTAATGCTGCAAGGAAAAATTACCGTATTGGATTTGTTCCTGTCTCTACTATCTACGCAAATGAAAAAAGTAAAATGAAATCCATGCAGGCTATTGGAGGCTTTATAAAAGTTTTAATGAGGTGAAATATGCATAAAAGAAAATGGGAAATAGAAAGTCTTTCTCCCAAAATCTCCTTCAAAGCAGCTGCAAGAATAGCGCTTTCCAAAAGAGCAATCAATTTAAAATCTTACATTAAAAAATACATTAAGAATGAAACCCCGGCTAATCTTCACAAAGTAAGGATAGCCTTGCGCCGTTTGCGCTACAGCATGGAGTTATTCCTATCGTGTTTTGAAAGAAAGGAATTTTTAATATTTTATAAAGCAGTTTCTCAGTTACAGGACCTCACGGGAAAAATCAGAGATACCGACGTTCTGGTTTCCAGTTTAAAATCTATTGCCGTCCTGAAAGATTTACCTGCCCGGGAGGAAATGGTACAGAGGGTCAGCAGCGATAATCTTCAGCGAAGAGAAGAGATGAACCGTTCGCTTTTAAATTTTCTTAAAAGCGAAGAATTTAATCATTTCCTAAAAATACTAAAACGATGAAAGGAGCTTAAAATGAAACTAAGATATTTTTCGCACTCAGCTTTCCAGCTAACTGCAGACAACGGTAAAGTTATCTTAATTGATCCGTTCCTTGACGGGAACCCTACCTCGCCTGTAAAGTCCGACGAGGTAAAAGCAGATTTCATAATTTTATCACATGCCCACGGCGATCATTTGGGAGATTCATTCAAAATCGGAAAGCGCTGCAATTCAACTTTTATTTGTGTTGATGAACTTGCCAATTATTTCATCTCCAAAGGATTTAATGCCCACAACATGCACATCGGCGGCGGGTATAATTTTGATTTCGGCAGGGTTAAATTTACAATAGCCCACCATGGCTCTAAAACCCCTGATAACGAGTATGCCGGAAGCCCCGCGGGAATTTTAATTACCTCCGGCGGAAAGACGATTTATCATACCGGTGATACGGCTTTATTCTACGACATGAAGCTTATCGGAGAAATGAACCCGGTTGATTATTTGCTTATACCAATTGGTGACAACTATACAATGGATATTGCGGATGCGGTTAAGGCTGTAGAGCTCGTCAATCCGAAATTGACAATCCCGATGCATTACAATACTTTTCCCGTCATACAAACCGATCCTAACGAATTCAAAGCAAAACTTGAGACCGCTGGGAAGAAGTGTCGTGTTATGAAATTCGGCGAAGAGATCCAATTATAAAATAAAAGGTCTTTTAATTAACTTTACGCCGTTCACCGGAAAAATTATTTTTAACTTTCTTATGAAAATAATTTAATAATAAGTATTTTAAAATGAATCTTTAAAACTACTGAATGATTAGTCGGATTCATTTACTTTATAACCTAATATTTTAATGGCGAAAATTATTTCAATTGCAAATCAGAAAGGCGGGGTAGGGAAGACTACGACCGCGATTAACCTGTCTTCATCGCTTGCCGCCGCCGAAAAAAAAACATTACTGATCGACATTGACCCGCAATCCAATTCATCTTCAGGCTTAAGCATAAATAACCATTCACCCTCGGTGTATGAAGTCCTGGTCGGAGTAGAAGATATAAATAATGCAGTTTTAAACAGCTACATGCCGTACCTTGATATTCTTCCGTCAAATATAAATCTTGTCGGCGCAGAGATTGAAATGGTAGATATGCCCGAACGGGAAAAGTTGCTTGGTCAGGCTGTAGCCGGCTTACAGACAAACTATGAATATATTATTATAGACTGTCCTCCTTCGCTTGGTTTACTTACACTCAATTCATTATCTGCTTCAGACTCGGTTTTAATTCCTGTGCAGTGTGAATACTTTGCGCTTGAAGGGCTTGGACAGCTCCTGAATACCATAAATATTGTCAAGCAGCATTTCAATAAGAATCTTACAATTGAGGGTGTCCTGCTTACCATGTTTGACGTCCGCCTCAGGCTTTCGCAGCAGGTAGCTGAAGAAGTAAGGAAATATTTCGGCGATAAAGTTTTTAAAACTATAATACACAGGAACGTTAGAATTTCCGAGGCGCCGAGCTTCGGCAAACCTGTAATTTTATATGATGCCATCTCAACCGGCTCGCAGAACTATATTGCTCTTGCAGCCGAACTGCTGGAAAGAAATTCAAACGGAATAAATAAAAATTAATTATGGCTAAATTTAAGACCGGATTAGGCAGAGGACTTGACGCTTTGATAAACCAGCAGAGCGTGCATGAAGCGACCTCTCAGATAAACTTTTCCGAAATAAAAAAGGATGACGGGAGACAGTACGACGTTCTTGCCAAGGTCCCGATCGATTCTATATCATCCAATCCTTTTCAGCCGAGAATGTATTTTGATCCGGAGGCTTTTGAAGAGTTAAAGAAATCAATTCTTTCCAACGGGTTGATCCAGCCTATCACCGTTCGCCGTTTTGGAAATAACACCTATCAGCTAATTTCAGGCGAGCGAAGACTGAAGGCTTGCCGCGATATTGGGCATAAAGAAATTCCTGCTTACATTATTAAAGTTGATTCCGATGAAACCATGCTCGCCATGGCTTTAATCGAAAATATTCAAAGAGAAAAGCTAAATCCGATTGAAGTTGGGCTTGCTTATAAACGCTTAATAGACGAATGTCATCTTACGCAGGAAGAAATTGCCGATACGGTGGGTAAGGACCGAACAACAGTAGCTAATTCTATCAGGCTTTTAAGGCTGCCGAAACAAATCCAAGAAAGCTTAATCAAAGGAGATATTTCTTCGGGGCATGCAAGAGCGATAATTAATCTCCCGTCCGAAGCTGCTCAACTTGAAGTACTTGCAAAGATACTCGAGAATAGTCTATCTGTTAGAAAAGTTGAGCAGTTGGTAAGGAAGTTTATGAGGGCACAGGATGGGCAGCTGAAGCCTGTTGCTGCTTCACCGAAGGATGCAATATATACAGCGAGTGTAAACGATATTGAAGACAAAATGAGAAGTATTTTCGGGACAAAGGTTATTTGTAAACAAAAAAAGGATGGCTCCGGCGAAATAACCATTGAGTTTTATTCCAATGACGAGCTTGAGCGACTATTTGAACTCTTTGAAATTATTAGTAAAAATTACAGTTAGTACGGTACTGATTTCGTTATTGCTTTCCTGCCCAATTTTTGCGCAGCAGGCAGACAATGGAAAAAAAACGGAACCTTTGAGCGATACTGTCTTTGTAATGCAGAGGTCTGCGTGGGGAGCTGTTCTCAGAAGTGCTGTTATTCCGGGATGGGGACAGTTTTATACGCAGTCTTATTGGAAAATCCCTGTTATCTGGGGTGTGGGTGCATGGTTAGTTTATGAATGGATTCAGAACAATAAAAATTTAAAACAATCACGTGATCTTTTGAACTCTACGGGAAACACAGCGTACTCTGAATATATTAATTTTTATCAGGATCAAAGAGATTTGTTCTCTATCTATATAGGGTTGACTTATTTGCTGAACCTGGTTGACGCTTACGTAGATGCCGAGCTTTTTGATTTTTCCGTCAGTCCTAATATTTCAACAAGATCACTCATGTTTAACATGAGGATGAATTTTTAATGAAAAATGTAATAGTCTGTAAAAACTGCGGAACTGAGAATCCTTTCTATGGCTTGATTTGTACCGACTGCAAATCATACATAAGGGAAAGAATTTACAATGTCGATCTATGGAACGTGCTAAGTCTTTTAATTGAGAATCCCCGGAAAGGTTTCAGGCTAATCATTCAATCAGAGCATAAAAATTTCATTTCTTTTATCCTGATTTTTGCGGCAATTAAATTTACTATTGATTCGGTTTACCTATCCTTGCTCTCGCTAAAGACGGAGCCGCTGCTAAGCAGCTTCTTAAGAAATTATTTTATTGTACTTGCCGGTATTTCCGCTATTACATTATTTATATCCTTATTATTGAGGTTATTGAACCGTACCTTCGGAATAACATCGAGAGTGAGAGATAATTTTTCGATTCTTACTTATTCTTTTGTGCCTCAGATATTTGCGCTTATTCTTCTATTTATTGTTGAGGCTACAGTGTTCGGCGGTAATTTGTTTTCTAAGAGCCCGTCACCTTTCGATTTAAAAGAATTTCTTGCCTACGTACTGCTCGGCTTTGAAATTCTTGTTGTGCTTTGGGGATTTTTTCTGTCGGTAATGGCATTGTTTACTCAGACAAAGAACATTGCCTATTCGCTTACGGCGGGGTTAATATTCAACTGCTCTATTTATTTCTTCCTCTATCTTATCTCACTAAACTTCTTCATATAATTTGATAAATTACCTTATAATTATTTATTTAGAAATCCATGGACATTAAAACCGAAGTATTAGTTATTGGCAGCGGCATAGCAGGTCTATTTGCCGCATTACAAATTTCAGAGTTTGCAGAAGTTGTACTGATTACCAAAAAAGAAAAGAACGAATCAAACACAAATTATGCTCAAGGCGGCATTGCTTCCGTTATCGATCCAAACGATACATTTGAGAAGCATATTGAAGATACGTTAATTGCCGGCGCCGGGCTGTGCAACAGAAAGACGGTAGAGATAATTGTGAAAGAGGGTCCTGAGAGAATTTATGATTTAATAGACCTCGGAACTCAATTTACAAAAAAGAACGGGAAGCTTGACCTTGCGAAGGAAGGGGGACATTCAATGCCGCGCATCGTTCATGCCAAAGACCTTACCGGTAGGGAAGTAGAGCAAACATTGATCCAAAAGGTAAGCGAGAACAAAAACATAAAGCTGATTGAGAACACCATTGCCATTGATTTAATAACAGAGCATAATGTTCAGAAGCTGAAAAACTCTCCGCTTAATAACCGCAACTGCTGGGGCACTTATGCTCTGAACTGCGGTACTAATGAGATAATAAAAATTTCTTCCAAGGCAACAGTTCTTGCTACCGGAGGCTTAGGACAGGTTTATTTACATACGACTAATCCCGGGATTGCTACCGGCGACGGTTACGCAATGGCGTATCGGGCAGGCGCTAAGGTTGGGAATATGGAATTTGTTCAGTTTCATCCAACGTCCTTTTATTCTCAAAATAGCAGTAACAGTTCCCGCGCCTTTCTAATTTCCGAAGCAGTCCGCGGCTTTGGAGGAATACTGAGGACGAAAGACGGCGAGGCTTTTATGCCTAAGTATGACTCACGTAAAGATCTTGCACCAAGAGATATCGTAGCAAGAGCAATTGATAACGAGCTTAAAAAACGCGGGGACGAATTTGTTTATCTTGATATTACCCATCGTACAAAAGATGAGATCATTGATCATTTCCCGAATATATATAAGCATTGTTTGGATAAAGACATTGATATTTCCAAACAGTATATCCCGGTTGTACCTGCTGCTCATTATTCTTGCGGCGGTGTAGTGGTCGATGAATTTTCCCGTGCCTCGCTTAAGGGGCTTTACGCCTGCGGTGAAGTAAGCATGACAGGCGTTCACGGCGCAAACCGTCTTGCCAGTAACTCACTGCTTGAAGCAGTAGTATTTGCTCACCGCGCTGCCGAAGATATAAAACAGTTTATCAAAAAAGATGCAACACAAATTTCCGATATACCTGATTGGGATGATTCGGGGACTCTTACCTCGGATGAAAGAATTTTAATTACTCACAGTCTTAGAGAAGTAAGGCAGGTTATGTGGGACTATGTTGGTATCGTAAGATCAAACCTTCGCCTGGAAAGAGCTGAGAGACGAATCCACAATATCTTTACCGAGACGGAGGACTTCTATAAGCGTACAAAAATTTTTGAAGATATACTTGAGCTGCGCAATATTGTAGCCTGTGCCCATATGATAATAAAATCCGCCAAGCAAAGAAAAGAGAGCAGAGGTTTACATTATACACTTGACTATAAGAATTCTTCTGCTGAGAATGAATACGGAGAGTCAATCTTACAGAACATGCATCCATAATCGTCATTTAAACTGAGAAATATTCTGAGACGGTTAGAAGGATGATCATTAAAGGCAAGAGTGGTTATTTGTAACATTCAGCCTTTGGTTTTCATCTTTTGAAGGCAATCTATTATTGCACCATACCTGATTCCCTTTATGCTGACTGTTACCTTGTCAATATCAAAATAATTTAGTATTGAACTGAGGATAATCGTTCCTGCAAGGAGTATGTCGGCACGCCCTTCAACAATGCTTCTATATCTGTCTTTAATTTCATCTATTGAAAGAGCTGAAAGTTGGTCAACAAACAAAAGAAGTTCATCTCTCGTCAATTCAGAGCCTTCAATGGCAGGTTCGTCATAGTGATCCAGCCCAAGCTTCATACAGGCTAACGTGGTTGGTGTTCCGGCAATTGCAATCGTCCTTTCCGGTCTAAACATTTGTTTATCAATCTTTGAAAATATATCGAAAATGAATTCTTTAAACTTTATAGTGTCTTCAGTTGACGGAGGTTGATTTATTAGAAAGCTTTCCGTACCGCTTACTACACCGACCTGATAGCTTTCATTAAATTCAATCTTTCCGCCTTGCCCAAAAATAATTTCAGTGCTTCCTCCGCCTATGTCGATAACGAGATTCAATTTATCGTCGTTGAAATCACCAACAGCTCCCAGGAAAGACAGCCGGGCTTCTTCCTTCCCGGTAGCTACATTAATCTCTAAGCCAAATTCATTTTTAATTTCACCGATAATCTCTGCGGAGTTAGATGCAACCCTAAAGGCGTTGGTAGCTGTTACAATTATTTTTTCAGACTTGTATTC